>CAYUSM010000214.1:0-5966 GCA_964447345.1 uncultured Sulfitobacter sp.
CCTGATCCATCGTGGCAAGTTGCTTGGCCGAGACAACGGGGTTGTTGGCGGCAGTGTGAATAGTGGCGAAGACGCTGATGTTCTTGGTCGATGCCAACAAGGCGGTGGCCCAAGTTACCGTTTCAAGGACACCTCCGTGAAAGTCAGTCTCGCCGCCGTAGCCGACCCAACGGGCGATGGGGAGCATGAAATCAATGCCCGCTTCATCCAGCATCTTTCCCAGCTTAAGGTTGTTCTCCCAACTGTTGACCCAACGATCAGGTGACTTTGTTACTGTCATGCCGGACGAGCAGTTTGACGAAAACGTCCCTAACTTGAAGCCCGTCTTGTCTTTCATCACGTTCTTGGTCATCACTTCCCCCTTTAGAATAGAAATTAGCATTAATTTTTGATTCTAAACTCTATGCTAAAATCTCTTTCGGTCAAACAAATTCAATACTAGGGTCAATCTGACCGACGAGTGGGTGACGGATGGCTACAGATAAAGACCAACAAGACCTTGACTATCACTGGCATCTTTCGGCCAGCGATACTGAGGTTGCCTGCACTGAACTCGAGTTCTCGTTGATGCGCTGCTTTGAGGCGTTTGGCCGGTGGCAAACCGAATGCTTGGCGTCAGTCGGTGAAATTGCTGCGACCGGACCCGAAAACACCTTGCTTCACATCGTGCGCATGAATGACCGGGCGAAGAGCATCAAGGAACTGGCGCGCCTGACCAATCGCGATGACATACCCAACATTCAGTATTCAATGCGCAAGTTGGTCAGTGAAGGCTTTGTCAAGAAGCAGGGTTCGGGACGAAGTGGGGTCACATATCAGGCGACTGAGAAAGGTAAGAAAATCACCGATGACTATGGAGACATCCGCCGCCGATTGCTGATCGAGCAAATCAAGAGCTTGCCCGAATTTGACCAGCGTTTGAAAGACGCAAGTCAAAGCCTGAACATTCTGGCCGGAATTTACGAAGAGATTTCGCGAATCGCAGCCACCCATCGACGCTAGAGTTGCGTCACTAAATCTGCATCAAGTTTCTGATATTAAGTCACAATTTCTAGAGTGCTCGTGCTGCGAACGTGAGTCCAAGCCGAACCTTGCGAGGTTTGAATGGCGTACGCGCGACCAGATGAAACGCTTAGCGCTTTTCACTAACACCGACCGGCTTCCCGGCCTAGGGTCGCCTCAGCTCTCCGCAAGGGCTTCGATAATGGGCACGAAGTCGTCTGCCTTCAAAGACGCACCACCTACCAGAGCACCATCGACATTCTGGGCAGTGAAGATCATCGCCGCATTCTCCGCCTTGACCGATCCGCCATAGAGCAGGGGAACCGCATCGCCGGTCTCGGCCCCGTATCGCGCGGTGAGCGTTTCACGGATGAAGTCATGCACCTCGATGATTTGTTCCAGCGTGGGGACCTTACCCGTCCCGATGGCCCAGATGGGTTCATATGCGATGACGGTGTTGGTCGCCGTCACACCGTCAGGCAAAGAGCCTGCAAGTTGCGCGCCGATCACGTCGAGTGTCTTGCCCGCCTCACGGTCTTCAAGCGCCTCGCCAATGCAGATGATGGGCGTGAGACCTGCGCCATAGGCGGCTTCGGCCTTGGCGCGGACATCGGCGTCGGTTTCCGAATAGGCCTCGCGGCGCTCTGAGTGGCCGACGATCACGAAAGCCGCGCCGGTGTCGGCCACCATCCCGGCAGAAATGTCGCCGGTGAAGGCGCCTGAGGACTGCGCATGGCAATCCTGCGCGCCGATGGCGATGCCCGTGCCTGCCGTTGTCTCCACCGCCTGCATCAGCAGGGCGGCAGGTGGGCAGATCACGACGTCGGGCGCCGGATCAGGCATGCGCTGCGCCATCTCCTGCAGCGCTGACAGGGCAGCGCTGGTTCCGTTCATCTTCCAGTTTCCGGCGGCGATTTTGCGGCGCATGGGAGTTCCGTTTTTGCTGATGTCCACCGGTCCTAGCACCCCCTATGCCCTGTGGCAACGCACGGGGTTTAACCCGGTCGTGCGGACCTGTTAGAGGGGGCGCAAGACAAGCGAAGGACACCACATGATTCCCCGCATTGACCTGCAGTCGCTGAGCGCCGGAGACCCGGATGCACTGGCAGACATGCAGACGGCCGCCACCGACATTGGTTTCGCGACGGTCTATAACACGGCTCTGACCGAAGCGCGGGTGCGCGAGGTGATCGAGACCTACCGCGCGTTCTTCAAGCTGCCTGAGGCGCAAAAGGCACCCTACGACATGGCGCGCACCGGGTCGAACCGCGGCTGGGGCGCATCGGGGTCCGAACAGGTCGACCCGGACGCCAACCCCGATTACAAACAGTTCTTTGACTGCGGCCTGACGCTGCCCGAGGGCGACGCGCGGCTGGACAACCCGTTTTACGCGGCCAACCTCTGGCCAGCGGAGCCTGTCCACTTCAAGCCTGTCATCAGCAGCTACTACACCGACGCCTGCGCCGTTGCGATGGACGTGCTGCGGGGCGTGGCGGCGAGTGTTGAACTGGACGCCGGTGTGTTCGAAGGGGCCTTCAACGTGCCCATGGCCCTGCTGCGCGGCAATTACTATCCCTCGCGCCCCGATTGGGCGGGGGCCAAGGATTTCGGGATTGCCACACATACCGACTATGGCTGCCTCACGCTTCTCGCGACGGACGGGTCACCCGGCCTTGAGGTGCGCAAGCGGGGCGGGGGATGGATACCAGTCAGCGCACCGCCGGGCGAATTCGTGATCAACTTTGGCGAGATGATGGAGTTCTGGTCAGACGGATTGATCCGCGCCACACCGCACCGCGTGGTGGGCGGACTGAATGAACGCATTTCCGTGCCGCTGTTTTTCAACCCGGCGGATGAGACCAATGTCGCACCGGCTGGATCAGATCAGGTCATTCGCGCCGGGGATCACCTGAGCGCGCGCTACAATGAAACCTACGTGCATCTGAAGGGCTAGGGTGATTGCTCTGCACCCATGTCGCACCGGATAAAGATAGGTGCAGAGCACCCATCCTACGCGAGGTGCGTCAGCGCCTCGCGGGCCAGGGCGGATGCCTCGTCAGGATCATCCAGAGCGCTTTCCGGCAGCGCCCAATAGGGCATGGAAGACTGTTTCTGACCGGGGCGTTGATAGACCCACTTCTCCATCCCAAGTTCTTCGTAGCGGGCGATCATGTCGCCGGCACCTTTCACCCGGATCGTGCCATCGGACATCAATACGGCAAAGATGATGCCATCGGAGTAGAGACCCAGCCCTCCGAACATCTTGCGTGTTGTGATGTCTGGGACACCGGAAAACAGTTCAAGGACGTGCTCGACCTGTTCGTCCGACAGGCTCATTTCGCAAAGAGCGCGTCGTCGAACTTGATCGATTCACCGCAACCGCAGGCTTCGGTCACATTTGGATTGTTGAACTTGAAACCGGATTCCAGCAGCGATGTCTCGTAGTCGATCTCGGTCCCGAAAAGAAACATCTGCGCCATCGGGGCGATCAGGACCCGCGCGCCGTCCTGTTCGACGACCTCGTCGTTCGGATCGGCATCATCGACATACTCCATGGTGTATTCCATGCCAGCGCAGCCGCCCTTCTTGACGCCGATGCGCAGACCCGCATGGCCCTTGGCGTCCATCAGCTTGATGATCTGCGCTGCCGCCTTGGGTGTGATCGAAACTGCCTGTTTGCCGGGGATGCCGAACATGATGGGACTCCTTTGGCTCCAAAATAAGCAAGGGGCGGGGCAATCTCAAGCCCCGCCCCCCGGCATTGCGTATTGCACGTGTCCTTAGAGACCCATGCAATTGGCGTAGTAGGTCACGGTTGCGGGCCAATCAGAGAAAACACCTTTGACCCCAACGTCTTGCGCCAGCACATGCAAGAGCTCGTAAGTCACCGCGTCATTGTCCGTCACATCGCTGATCGACTGGTAGTACCAGCCACCACCAGCCCCCAGGGGGCCTGAGCGTTCCAGCGTCCAGGTGATGATGTTCAACCCGGCGGCCTTGGCCTCTTTGGCATAGACCGAAGGCACGATCTGACCGTTCTTGGTGGTGACCAGCATCCACAGCGGCGGAGCGATGTATTTCACGCCGCGATCTGCGAGCGACTGCATGCTGTCGGGGTAAGTGGCGGGGTCCTGAAAGTCGAAACCATCGATGCTGTAGCTGTCATCGAGGTAGACTGCCTGTGCGCCGAATTCGGGTTCATTCTCGATCCAGTAGAGCACGTCTTCGAGGTTGAAAGACTGCGCCCAGACGTCAGAAGCCGGGACGCCTGCGGCCTTGTACTCATCAATCAACTTTTGCGCATAGTCGGCCTGGCTGAAGCCATTGTGTGGCATCTCGACCGAAGGCGACTTCAGCTCCGGCGTAAATTTCGCGCCGAGCGATTTGAAAAGCGCGATGCTTTCGGCATGGGTCATCAGCGTGGCGTTGGAGGTGTAGAGGTTGGTGCGCCAGCCTGCCACGCCACCCTGGTAGGCTTCGGCGGTTGTCGCCGTCTTGTCGGCGCTGTCCATCTTGGGTGTCAGCGTCTGGAATTCCGCGAGCGTCAGTTCAGACGTGCGGCATTCGGCGGTGGCGGGAGCCTCGCCCGCGGCAGCAGCAAAAGGAGTGACACAGGTGTCCGCCAGATCGCTGACAAGGATGTTCGTGGTGGTGTGCAGATCGTTCTGCGCGTGGCGGCAGACCAGTTCGTGATCCTTGGTGAAGGTCACGTCGCATTCCAGAATGCCCGCACCCATCCGCGCGGCGGCGACGTTGGATTCGACCGTGTGTTCGGGGAACATCAGCGGTGCTCCCCGGTGCCCGATGGAGAAGTCGCTGGGCGCAGGCGTCTGGCCCATGCAGGACATCAGCTTGTCCTTGAGCGGGCCAGCCTCAAGCTTGTCGATCAGGTAGGCGGGGCGGGGGCCATAGTCGACCGGGACGGACGTCATATGCCCTTCGGCAAGGGCGGTGGTCGCGGTCAGGGCAAAAAGGGAAGCATATTGTAAGGGGCGCATGGCAGGCTCCGGCAGTTGAAAATATGCCTGCCCTGCTGAGGGGTGCGTATTGCGCGCAGATGAAGGTTGCGTGAAGTTCCTGTGACGATGCTGCCGGACATGCGCAGCACCAAATGTTTCGCGCGCGAAACATTTGTGTTTACAAAGGGTTAACTGAATCCAGTTGGGCCGGGGTAAAGGTTACATGAAGCCCAGTTCAAGGCGCGCCTCGTCAGACATCATGTCCATGCCCCAGGGCGGTTCCCAGACCAGTTCCACGTTGACCTGTTTGACACCGGGCAAAGGTTCCACCGCATCGGCAACCCAGCCGGGCATTTCACCGGCCACCGGACAGCCGGGTGCAGTCAGCGACATCTTTATGTCGACCGCGTTGTCGTCGGAAATGTCGATGGTGTAGATCAGGCCCAGTTCGTAGATATTGACCGGGATTTCAGGGTCATAGACCGTCCGGCACGCCTCGACAATCTGCTCGTAGAGCGGATGATCGGTTGAAGAGGGCGCAATCAGGGGCGTCCCTTCCATGGGCGGTGTCTGTTCGGTCATCGGGGCCTCACTGCTTTCCTGAGCGTTTATATAGGGTTTGTGAGGGAGGGCGTCCAGTGCGCGAGGACGATTGAACGGCTTCTGTCGATTGCTTTGAGGGGCAGGGATGTGCTTTTGATGCTATGGCTGGGTGTCCGCAGTTATCAGGGCGTCCCGAAAGGCGTGGCGGCGCGGCCATAGAACAAAGGCTGATGCGTCAGCCCCACATCAAGCAGACAAGAGGGGGTGAAACATGCGGAAACAAATGGCGGTGCTGGCGGATACACACGGCAATTCCTGGGCTCTCCGTGCTGTGCTGGATGATATCACCCGACGCGGTATCACGCAGATTGTGAACCTTGGCGATACCGCTGATGCCGATATGGATCCGGCCGGTGCGATTGATCTGATGATGCAGCATGACGTCCAGAGCATCGCGGGCAA
>CAYUSM010000215.1:0-5927 GCA_964447345.1 uncultured Sulfitobacter sp.
TGGGGCCTGACCACAGACGAATTCGAAGTGCAACGCCGTCAGCGCAGGCTGACCCGCGCACAGCTTTTTGCAGGGGCGATGATCCTCTATCCAAAGTGGTACGATCCCTATCGCGACCAGCTTTGCACGCTGGAGACTGCCATCGAGACATTGGCCGCGCAGACGCGCTGCTGGCGGGAGGATCACAGGGGCTGGACGGCCTCTGCCATGCGGCTGTGGAAGCGCAAGCCGCTGCAGCGGTTCTTTGGCAGCGTCAAACCAGTTGTTTTTGAAGATAATCCCGGCAAAGCACGTCAAACGGGACGTCCCTGGATGGTTTGGGCAGGCAAGGCGCAGGTGGGTCACGCGGATGCGGTACGCGTGGAGGACGGATTTCTGCGTTCCAGAGGACTGGGGGCCGAGTTGATCCCGCCACTGTCGCTGGTCTGCGACGATCTGGGCATCTACTACGATCCCACGCGGCCCTCACGGCTGGAAAAGTGGATTGAGAAACGTGCGGACCTGCGGCCTGACCAGCAGGCGCGGGCGCGTCGCTTGATTGAGCGTCTCACCGAAGCGGGTCTGAGCAAGTACAACCTTTCCGCGGATGCCCCTGATTTGGGCGCGCTGCCTGCAGGCATACGCATTCTGGTGCCGGGACAGGTTGAAGATGATGCCTCCATTCGGACAGGCACAGATGCCGTGCAGACCAACCGCGCTTTGCTGGAAGCGGTGCGTGCGGCACATCCGGACGCGCATATCCTCTACAAGCCCCACCCGGATGTTGAGGCCGGTCTGCGCGTGGGCGAGACGGATGCCGGTGATCTGGCCGATGTGGTGCTCAGCAAAACCGACCCCATCGCCGTGCTGCGCCATGTTGACGAGGTCTGGACCATGACCTCTCTTCTGGGCTTTGAGGCGCTCTTGCGCGGCATTCCCGTCACAACAGTTGGCGCGCCCTTCTATGCCGGCTGGGGATTGACCCGCGATCTGGGGGATGTCCCCCCACGTCGCCGGGCAGAGCCGAGCCTTGAAGGTTTGGTCCACGCCGCGCTGATCGACTATCCGCGCTATCGTGACCCGAAAACCGGCCTGCCCTGCCCTGTCGAGGTCATTGTGGAGCGTTTGGCGGAAGGGGATGTGCCGCGTCCCGGTCCGGCAAATCGGCTCCTGTCAAAGCTGCAGGGGGTCTTTGCCTCTCAGGCGCATCTCTGGCGGCGGTGACGGTTCAGCCGCGCTCCCAGATGTGCAGAACATCCCGGCCAACTGCCTGTGTCGACCGCAGCCTGTAGCGTGGTGCCGCGTCGAGCTTGGAAAGACCCATTGCGCCGATGCCCGGGAGCCCTTCAGCACCGATGACCAGACCGGCGGTAAAGCCGACAAGTTCATCCACCAGATCGGCTTCGATCAGCGAGGCAGCCAACGCTCCGCCCCCTTCGCAGAACACACGGGTCAGCCCGTGTCCGCCCAGTTGCTTGAGCACATCATCGGGATCAAGCTGTGCACCGCGCACGGCACAGGGCAAAAGGATTGCCCCAAGATCGCGCCAGGTCTGCTGCAAGGTCGGATCGGCATCCGCGCCATGGCAGAGGATCACGGGAGTGTCCTTGGCGGTGCGCGCAAGCTGGCTCATGAGGGGCAGATCAAGCCTGCGCGACACGACGACCCGTGCGGGTTGACGGTTAAGACCCATGTCCCGGACGGTCAGGCTTGGGTCATCCTTGCGCGCCGTGCCGCCACCGACCATGACAGCATCATGCCGTGCGCGCATGGCGTGAACGGTGCGACGGGCCTCAGGACCAGTGATCCACTGGCTTTCACCGGTTCCGGTCGCGATGCGCCCGTCAAAGGAGCTGGCCAGTTTGAGCGTCAGCAGGGGCCGACCCACTTCGGTCCGCGTGAAGAACCCCGCATGGTCCCGTCGCGCCTCATCTTCCTCCTCGCCGACCAAGACCTCGATCCCGGCTGTGCGCAATATTTCGATCCCTTTGCCGTCGGTCCGCACGTCATTGTCTGCAACGGCGATCACCACCCGGCCCACGCCAGCCGCCACAAGAGCGTCGGCACATGGGGGTGTCTTGCCATGGTGCGCACAGGGTTCAAGCGTGACGTAGACAGTCGCACCGCGCGCGGCTTCACCGGCTTGTGCCAGCGCTTCGGTCTCTGCATGGGGCCGGCCGCCGTCCTGAGTCCAGCCGCGCCCAACGACCTGACCGTTTTGCACGATCACACATCCGACAGCCGGGTTGGGCCAGACACGCCCTTGCCCCCGTCGTCCCAGTGACAGGGCCAAAGCCATGAAGCGGGCGTCACTCACTCTTCTGGAGGGTGCTCTGGGCGCAGTTCCTGAACGAACTTGTCAAAGTCGTCCGCCGCCTGGAAGTTCTTGTAAACGCTGGCAAACCGTACGTAAGCCACCGTGTCGATCCGCGCCAGCGCTTCCATCACGATCTCACCGATCTGCTTGGACTGGATATCCGTCTCGCCCATGCTTTCAAGGCGGCGCACGATGCCGGAGATCATCTGATCAATGCGTTCAGGATCAATGGGACGTTTCTGCATCGAGATGCGGATGGAGCGTTCCAGCTTGTCGCGGTCGAAGTCCTCGCGCTTGCCGCTGGACTTGATCACCACCAGATCGCGCAGCTGCACCCGCTCGTACGTGGTGAACCGTCCACCACAGGCCGGGCAGAAGCGCCTGCGCCGGATCGAGACATGATCCTCTGCAGGGCGTGAATCCTTCACTTGGGTGTCAATATTTCCGCAAAACGGGCAGCGCATGGGCCGTTCCCCTCTTCTTTCCTGCCTGGGCTTGTGGGGTGTGTCCCCCATTTACCCAAACTTATAGGGCAGCCGCGAGGTTTTGGGTAGGGGCGAAATGCACCGCAACATCTTGCGGTCAAATTAGGGGTGAACGGGATGCGCTTTCGCGCGTTAAGCTCTGAATTCAAGGACGAAACGGAGCATTTCCATGAGCAAGACACTCTTCATCACCGGTGCCTCCAGCGGCATAGGGGCCGCAACCGCCAAAGCCGCTGCCCAAGCGGGCTGGAACCTGGGCCTTTTTGCGCGAAGCGAGGAGAAACTCAACGCTTTGGCAGCCGAGATTGGTGACAAGGCAATGGTGCTGATTGGCGACGCCACCGACTACGATCAGCAGAAAGAGGCCATCGAGAAACTGGTCGAAAGGTTCGGCGGTCTTGATGCCGTCTTTGCCAATGCGGGCCGTGGGACGTCACAAGCAGGTACGGAAAAGGGCGATCCCGAGGACTGGAAAGCGATGGTCGACATCAACATCATGGGCGCGCTCTATACAGCACATGCCGCCCTGCCCCATCTGCGCAAGACCACGGGGCAATACGTGGTCACCGGATCAGCCGCTGGACGCCGCCATATCAAGGGGTCCATCTATGGCTCAACCAAATGGTTCATCCATGGGTTTGCAGGAAATCTTGCCGATGAAATGGCGGAATGGGGTGGACGCTGTATGGTTGTCTCACCCGGGATGGTGAACACCGACTTCTTTGACGAGGCCAAGCCCGACAAGCTGGCTCCGGAGGACGTGGCCAATGCCGTGATGCACGCGCTGGAAGCGCCTTCCCGCGCATCGATCCGGGAAATTCACTTGATGCCCACCGGATAGCACGACCTGCGGTAGACTGATCATCGGGGCCGGAGGCCGTTGGCACGTGCTGGGGGTGATCCGGCTCCTTTTTCAAAGGAGATATCGATGTCAGTTGCACGCGTTACCGAGATTTCAGCCACGTCCCCGGACAGCTTTGATGATGCCGTGGAAAACGGGATTGAGCGGGCCGCCAAAACCCTGCGCAATGTCGTCAGCGCCTGGGTCAAGGAACAGTCCGTGAAGGTGGAAGATGGAAAGATCGCGCATTATCAGGTCAATATGATGGTGACCTTCTTGCTGGAAGACTAACGATTTCAGGCTGAAAGGTGCGCGGCGACTTTCCGGGTGTGCGGCGCATCGCGATGCTCGAACAGATAGACACCCTGCCATGTGCCCAGCCGCATGCGCCCCCCGCTGACCGGGATGGACAGGCTGATTGGCAGCATCGCCGCCTTGATATGGGCGGGCATGTCGTCGGGGCCTTCCATCCGGTGACGCAGATAGGACATGGAGGGATCATGCGTGGGCGGCACGAGGCGCTGATAAAAGGCCAGCAGGTCCGTTTGGACATCCGGGTCCGCGTTTTCCTGAATGAGCAGAGAAGCTGATGTGTGCTGCACCATTAATGTAAGCAGGCCGTCACCCTGGCCGGTGAGCCACCTCGCGACGTCAACGGTAAATTCGTAGAGGCCCTGACCGCGCGTATGGAGTGTGAACGTGGTTTGCATACTGCCACTGTGCCGTGGGCGCGAAGGGATCGCAATCGCGCTACTTGGTCGCCCGCGTGAAAGCGTCGCGACAATAGCGACGGGCCTGAACAGACTTGAGCATGGTTCCAGGTGTATCGACCGTCACGGTGAGACGGTTGCCGGAAGCGGCGGGTAGCCCGGCACCGCTGGTGGAGAACACTACGCCGGTCCGCCCGGGCGCTGTCACACTGGGGCCGCGCGGACGCTTGATGTAGACCTCTGTCAACCCTGAGCGGCCACTGCGCCGCTCAACAAAGGTCGCCGCCCCACACCAGTAGTAGCCGGCGTCTGAACTCATGTCTTCAAGCACTTCGAAGTCTGTCGCATTGATCGGGTTGATGACAATTGTGTCCTCTTCGCCAGTGGTCGCCGAAAGGCCCATAACCGGCAAGAGCGCCCCGATCACCGCTGACAGAATTCCTCTCATCTTTCGATCACCTTTGAGTCTGCACAAAAGCCCCTTGCGTGATCGACAGATAGCGTGGCCCCCGCCTCCCGCAAGGAAGCGCCTACAATCAGTACGTTTCTGGGGATCAACCCCGATGGGTCCATCGTGAATCTGACAGGGGCGCGTTGTCCGATACCGGGCGTACGGCCCTCAGCTATATAGATACGGTCAAAGCCACCTGCGCCCAGCACGCGACGCGCATAGTCAGCGGCGGCGCACCACATGCCGCGCGCGCCGTGGCCCGCATCGCCGCGCACCTCAAATCCGCCGGGAACGCCCACCACGTCGACGCGATTTTCCGCGCGAAAGACCTGAGCATTTGCACCCGTGGCCACCAGCAATGTGGCGACCAGAAGCATCGTCATTCGTGTCATGCGGCTTTACCTTTTGTGACGATAGAGAATGTCGTCAAGTTCCAGCAGGTAATCCCGGCAGAACTGAAGCGCATGGTTGGTGGGCAGCCCAACCCCGACGCTGCGCACGGTGACTGCGAGCGACTGACTTGCAGGTTGTGCAAGGCTGTTAGGATCAAGGGTAAAGACCACACCTTTGCGCCCCGGTCGGCTGACCGATGGCCCGCGCGCTGTCTTGACGTAGATGCGGCCGGTTGTGCCCTGACCGAAGCGTGCTTTCACGTAGTCCGCCGCCGCGCACCACATGCCACGCGCGCCTTCGCCCCGCGCCTCGATCACTTCGAAGTCGCCGCCGCCAAGCGGGAAGACCTGCAGTCGGTTTATGGCCTGATAGGATTGTGCCACCGACGCGGTCGGAAGGGAGACGGCGCTGATGGCAAGAAGAATTACGAATGACCAGATACGTTTCATGTCAAAATCCCAGCTTTTTCTATACATTCAAAATAGGTCGGATCCGGCTTAGTTCAAAATCACGCCTGCGTCACAAGCGATGGTCCGCCTTCCCCCGGATAACCCCGTTCGATCAATGGGTCTTGATTCACCTCATGCAAAGGTGACGCAAAAGAAAAGGCCCGGTCGAAGAACCGGGCCTTGTGAACTTTCTTTGCTTTAGAACTTCAGGATCACTGATCCAGGAAGGAGCGCAGCTTGCGTGATCGGCTGGGGTGCTTGAGCTTGCGCAGCGCTTTCGCCTCAATCTGGCGGATA
Organism: uncultured Sulfitobacter sp.; assembly: GCA_964447345.1. GTDB lineage: Bacteria > Pseudomonadota > Alphaproteobacteria > Rhodobacterales > Rhodobacteraceae > Sulfitobacter. Next base: position 5,923 of record CAYUSM010000215.1, read on the forward strand.
CGTTC
>CAYUSM010000216.1:0-5913 GCA_964447345.1 uncultured Sulfitobacter sp.
AGCAGCCGGAAAACAACGTCTACCGCATCCTGATCGAGATGCTGGCCGTGACGCTGTCCAAAAAGGCGCGCGCCCGCGCCGTGCAACTACCCGCCTGGAACGAAGCACTTGGCCTGCCCCGTCCGTGGGATCAGCAATGGTCCATGCGCATGCAGCAGATCCTGGCCTATGAGACAGACCTCCTGGAATTCGACGACCTTTTCGACGGCAACCCGGCGGTTGACGCGAAAGTCGAGGAACTGAAAAACGGCGCACGCGCCGAATTGGCTCTGCTCGACAAGATGGGCGGTGCCATCGACGCGATCGACTATATGAAAGGCCGTTTGGTCGAGAGCAATTCCGACCGGCTTGGCCGGATTGAGGCGGGTGAGACCGTGGTCGTCGGTGTAAACAAGTGGCAGCAAGGTGAACCCTCCCCACTGATGACCGGTGATGGCGGCATCATGGTTGTCGACCCTGCCGTCGAGGCCGAACAAATTGAGCGTCTCAATGCCTGGCGTGCCGATCGAGACGACGCCGCCGTCAAAAAAGCGCTCGAAGACCTTCGCGCCGCCGCCGCGGAAGGGCGCAACGTCATGCCCGCCTCTGTCGCCGCCGCCAAGGCAGGTGTCACAACCGGCGAATGGGCGGCCCAGATGCGTGCCGTTCATGGCGAATACCGTGGCCCTACCGGTGTCGCCCGTGGCCAGTCCAACAAGACCGAAGGTCTCGACGATCTGAGGGCTGCTGTGGATGCTGTCAGTGACAAGCTGGGCCGCCGCCTGAAATTCCTGGTCGGCAAGCCGGGCCTCGACGGCCATTCCAACGGCGCAGAACAAATCGCCGTGCGCGCACGCGATTGCGGCATGGACATCGCCTATGAGGGTATCCGTCTGACACCTTCCGAAATTGTCGAAGCGGCCAGATCTGACGACGCACATGTGGTTGGTCTTTCCATTCTTTCAGGCTCCCATATTCCGCTGGTCGAGGACCTGATGTCCCAAATGCGCGACGCGGGACTGGGTCATATTCCCGTGATCGTCGGCGGCATTATTCCCGATGACGATGCGACACGTCTCAAGGCCATGGGCGTGGCCCGGGTCTATACACCAAAAGACTTTGAGCTGAATATGATCATGCAGGATATTGTCACATTGGCAGACCCTGCAGCGGTTGCCGCGGAATAGCGTCAGGAAACAACCCTTTCACTTATTTGAGTTTCTGCTAATCCCTTCTGCACAAGACTTGTGCATGAAGGGGTTTTCCGATGTCTGTTGATCTAAAGTCCATGTCCCGCAAAGAGCTGGAAAAACATCTTAAGGATGTGAAGAAAGCACTGCAGGCCGTACAGGCGCGTGACCGCCGCGAAGCAAAAAAAGCCGCTGAGAAGGCCGCTGCGGAATTCGGATTTTCCCTCGAAGATTTGGCAGCAGACAGCCCTGCACCCCGTAAGGCCCGGAAAACAAAAGCCAAATCGACAGGACCGAAATCAAAGCCGAAATTCCGCAACCCGGCTGACCCAAAACAAACCTGGACAGGCAAAGGCCGCCAGCCGAATTGGTTCCGTGCGGAAGTTGAAAAGGGAACCGCGCCGGACGCAATGGCGATCTGAATAGAAACTCGCGCCTGAAGTGCAAATTGAGCGTATTGCAGTTTTATTACAAGCGGCCCGGAGGCTTTAGAATCACCGCCTGTTGTATGGTTCACCATTCCACCGATGGCAGAACTTTTCTCTTGGTCTGCACTGCATAGGAGAATACAGGCGGATGTTCGCTCTTGCTGATCTGGGTGGCGGCAGGCATCCTGATCTTCCAATTCGCGGAGAAATAGAAATGACTGTCCATATCGGCGCAGAACCCGGCCAAATTGCAGAAACCGTTTTGATGCCTGGCGACCCCTATCGCGCGAAATGGGCGGCAGAAACGTTTCTTGAAGATGCCAAACTGGTAAACGAAGTCCGGGGCATGCTTGGCTTTACCGGCACGTGGAAAGGCAACCGCGTGACAATACAGGGATCAGGCATGGGCATGCCGTCACTGTCGATTTACGTCAATGAATTGATCAGCACCTACAACGCCCAAACGCTGATCCGCATCGGGTCCTGCGGTGGCATGCAGCCGCAGGTGGGCATTCGCGACGTGATCATCGCCATGTCCGCAAGCACCATCACCTCCCCCTCCTCGGGCATTTTCAAAGAACTGAACTTCGCCCCCACTGCCGATTGGTCCTTGCTGCGCGCCGCTGTCACGGCCGCCGAGGGCAAGGGGGCCAGAACGCATGTGGGCGGGATCTATTCGTCGGACGTCTTCTATGCAGAACGCCCTGACCTTGACGAACAGATGGTCCGCCACGGCATCCTTGGGGTCGAGATGGAGGCGGCAGAGTTATACACCCTTGCCGCCCGCCATGGCCGTCGCGCCTTGGCGGTACTCACTGTCTCGGATCATTTGCAAACCGGTGAAGCACTGCCTTCTGAGGACCGCGAGCGTACTTTTGGCGACATGGTCGAGATCGCGCTTGAGGCGGCCTTTGCCTGACTCCGCAGTGTTTTGCTGGTTGTGACCGTGGATATGAATTGTATTGGAAAGATGAAGCAGGGGGTCACGCTCCATGACTGCGATCATACCTATTTGGCTCAGGTGGCTGCCAACCCTTAAGTGTGCCTTCCAGAGGTGCAAAGGTTTCCACCAAAAGGGGATGGCACGCCGCTACATCCGATGAATGTTCCGAGGAACAATCGCCACCCGGACAGGCGCTGAGCGCGCCCAGCAGGTCCAACTCTGCAAAGAACTCAAGGTAATCGCCTGGCCGTACGGGGCTGGCTTTCATGAAATATTGCCCGGTGTCCCGCATGAAGCCGGTGCACATGAAGACATTCAGCACGTCATGCACATGTATCTCCGCCTCCTTGAGCGGTATGCCAAGGTGCTCAGCCACCGCACGCGTGAGGTTTGAGTGACAGCAATGGTGATACTGCCCGCCCTTCAGCAGATTATGCGTATAGGGATCGCAGCGCGTGCCGATCACATCATGCACTGACCCGCCGAAATCATCGATCCCATACCAGCCAAGACTGTCGTAGGTGATCGTCGCCATCGGGCGCATGCCCGGAAAGGACGACCACATCCGCTCGCCGGTTGTGATATGTGTGCCATGCAGCGCGCGGGTTTTGCCGGAGTAGAACCGCTCTGACAGGTCATGCGCGTTCCAGAGGTTCAGATCGCCGACCTGCGGCCCTTCCACACTGGTGATGCGAAAGAAATGCCCTGCAGGCACGTCGAAGGTGCGCGCCTCCCGCGGCGGGACCAGAACTTCACCGGTCTTGGTCGATGTCTCACGGGCAGCGGTATAGAGAGGCATGTCCGGCTGCGGCAGTGTTTCCACCGGGTAGCAGATGACCGGCTTGATCGCCCGTCGCGCCGACGCATCCCCCGGCGCAGTGCTCATGCGTTCTGGCCTGCGAGGCGGCCCGAGAAGAGGCATCCGCCAAGGAAAGTCCCCTCCAACGCATTGTACCCGTGATAGCCGCCGCCGCCAAAGCCGCAAACCTCGCCCGCAGCATAAAGCCCCGGCAGCACGTCACCTGACGGCGTCAGCACCCGGCCCTCGATATCCGTGTGCAACCCGCCCAGCGACTTGCGCGTGAGGATGTTCAGCCGCACGGCAATCAATGGCCCGTTGATCTTACGCAAGATCTCATGAGGCTTGGCCGTCCGAATGAGCTTGTCACCCAGATAATTCCGCGCGCCATTGATCGCCGTGACCTGCGCATCCTTGCAGAACTTGTTGTTCACTTGCGCATCCCGCGCCTCAATCTGTGCGCGGATATGGTCCAGCTGCACCGGATGATCCGGAGTGATCTTGTTCATCCCCGCGACCAGCGTCTCGAGGTCGTTTGCCACCACGAAGTCTTCGCCATGCTGCTTGAAAGCTTCGACCGCAGGGGTCGCGCCCTTGCCAGCGATCCGCTCCTTAATCACGTCAAGCCAGCCGCCATCGGTCAGGTCCGGGTTCTGTTCCGATCCCGAAAGGGCAAATTCCTTCTCAATGATCTTCTGGGTCAGGATGAACCAGGAATGCTGGCCCACGGACAGGATACGCTTGAGCGTGCCCAGCGTGTCAAAACCGGGCAAGTAAGGTGCCTCCATCCGGTCCCCTTTGGCGTCGAACCACATTGAAGAGGGTCCGGGCAGCACGCGAATACCGTGGTTGGGCCAGATCGAGTTCCAGTTCGCCAACCCTTCGCAGTAGTGCCACATCCGGTCTTCGTTGATCAGCCCCGCGCCAGCCTTGGCCGCAATTCCGTGCATCTTGCCATCAACGAAGTCCGGCACGCCCGCCACCATCTTGTCAGGCGCTGGTCCCAGCCGTTCCGTTGGCCAGTGTTGGCGCACCAGATCATGGTTGCCGCCGATGCCACCAGTGGTCACCACGATGCTTTCCGCGTGATACTCGAAATCGCCAATGACTTCCCGCGAGGTGCTCTCGCCCCGCAACGCACTGCTGTCCTCAAGGATGTCCCCGCGCGCACCGGTCACGGCGCCGTCCGTCAGGATCAACTCTGTCACCCGATGCCGGAAGGCCAGCTTCACCTTCCCCTCATCGGCGTATTTGTGCATCAGTTCAGCGAAGGGTTTCACCACGCCTGTCCCTGTGCCCCAGGTGATGTGAAAGCGCGGCACGGAGTTGCCGTGGCCATGGGCCATCTCGCCGCCCCGCTCCGCCCAGCCGACCACCGGGAACCACCGCATGCCCAGGTTGTAGCACCATTGCCGCATGCCGCCGCCCGCCCAGTCGATGAACTGCTCGGCAAAAAGGCGCGGATTTGCGTCCTCGGGACGGTCAAACTGTGCGGAGCCCATCCAGTCTTTGAGCGCCAGGTCCTTGCTGTCCTTTATCCCCAGCCGCCGCTGCTCAGGTGTGTTGACCATGAAAAGGCCGCCCAGCGACCAGAACGCCTGCCCGCCCAGCGACTGCGGCGCTTCCTGGTCCAGCATCAGCACCTTGCGGCCCCGCTGAACTGCCTCATGCGCGGCCACCATCCCGGCCAGGCCCGCACCCACGACCATCACATCTGCTTTGAAATCTGTCATTTGCATCCCCTCGGCTGGCAGTGAGGGTAACGCTTGGTCAGCCGCCTTGTCGAGTGGGACGCGGGGTCACCGTTTCTGCGCGCCAATTCTTGCAAGGCAGTCTTTGGGCGGGCCATTGCTACGGAACGCCTCCTGCCCGCAGGTGATGCAGGCATACCGGACCAACGCACCCTTGCTGCCCACCTTGCTTTCCCGCCAGCGGCAGCGGCGCCGATCCTTGTTGCGGTGCGCGTATATGGCCACTGCAACGACGACAATCAGCGCTGGGATGATCAGCATCAGTTGTCTCGCCGGGGAACCCGCCGATGGGCGAAGATTGAGCGGATCAGACCGTCCGCTCAACCATCAGCTTCTTGATCTTCGCGATCGCCGCTGCCGGGTTCAGACCCTTCGGGCAGGTTTTGGCGCAGTTCATGATCGTGTGGCAGCGATAGAGCTTGAAAGGGTCTTCAAGGTCATCCAGACGTTCGCCCGTATCTTCATCCCGGCTGTCGATGATCCAGCGATAGGCATGCAGCAGGGCGGCTGGCCCAAGGTAGCGGTCGCCATTCCACCAATACGATGGGCAAGAGGTCGAGCAGCAGGCGCACATGATGCACTCATAAAGCCCATCGAGCTTCTCGCGGTCCTCGATGGACTGCCTCCACTCTTTCGCAGGCGCAGGCGTCTCTGTCTCAAGCCAGGGTTTGATGCTGGCGTGCTGGGCGTAAAAATGTGTCAGGTCCGGGATCAGGTCCTTGACCACCGGCATATGTGGCAGCGGATAGATTTTCACCGCGCCCTTCACCTCGGCCACGCCATAGGTGCAGGCCAGCGTGTTGATCCCGTCGATGTTCATCGC
>CAYUSM010000217.1:0-3730 GCA_964447345.1 uncultured Sulfitobacter sp.
TACGGGCAGTTGACCGAAACGGCGACCAAATTTCCAAATCACAACGCGATCAGCTTTCAGCTTCTGTCTGGTCCGACTGACAAGAAAGAGACCTTCAGTTGGCAGCAACTGCATGGAAAGGTGTCGCAAGCCGCAAACCTGTTCCGTTCTCTGGGCGTGGGACCAAAGGATGTCGTCGCCTACGTCCTGCCCAATTGCAACGAGACCGTGCTGACCCTGCTGGGTGGCGCTGTTGCGGGCATTGCGAATCCAATCAACCCGCTGCTTGAACCAGAGCAGATCGGATCCATCCTGCGTGAGACGAATGCGAAAGTCGTGGTCACGCTGCGGCCTTTCCCCAAGACGGACGTTGCAGAAAAGACCGCCGCCGCCGTCAAACTGGCGCCGAACGTCAAGACCGTGCTTGAGGTTGATCTCAACCGCTATCTGACGCCACCGAAGTCCTGGATTGTGCCGCTGGTCCGTCCAAAGATGACCGTGACGAATGATGCGAAGTACATGAACTTCAACACGGAGATGAACAAGCAGTCCACAACGCTCAGTTTCGAGGACGTTCAGGAAGACCGTGTCGGTTTCTACTTCCACACAGGTGGTACCACGGGCATGCCGAAGGTGGCACAGCACCTTTATTCCGGTGCGATCTACAATGGCTGGCTTGGGGCCACGACGCTTCTGACCGAAGACGACGTCATGCTGGCACCTCTGCCGCTGTTCCATGTGATGGCCTGTCAGGTGATGCTGATGGGGGCTGTGGCCTCTGGTGCGCATCTGGTCTTCCCCACGCCACAGGGCTACCGGGGTGAAGGCGTGTTCGACAACCTCTGGAAACTGGTGGAGCGCTACAAGGTGACGTTCGTCTGCTCCGTGCCGACTGCTTTGGCGGCGACGATGCAAGTGCCGGTAAATGCCGACATTTCATCGGTCAAGACCGCTTTCTCAGGCTCGGCCCCATTGCCATTGGAGCTTTTCAAACGCTTTGAGGAAAAGACCAAGATGACCATTGTCGAAGGGTACGGCATGACAGAGGCGACATGCCTTGTCTCCGGTAACCCGGTTGATGGTGAAAAGAAGGTGGGCTCCATCGGTATCCCGTTCCCCTATACCGACATCAAGATCGTCAAAGGCTCTGCCGAGGGCGATGTGGAGGCAGGCGTGGACGAGATCGGCGAGATCTGCGTGTCCAACCCCGGCGTCTACGTGGGCAACACCTACACCGAGGCGGAAAAGAACAACGGCTTGTATTATCAGGATAAATACCTGCGTACCGGTGATCTGGGCCGCGTGGACAGCGACGGGTACCTCTGGATCACGGGCCGCTCGAAAGACCTGATCATCCGTGGTGGTCACAACATCGACCCCGCCGAGATCGAAGAGGCGCTGCTGGGCCACGAAGCGGTCGCATTCGCCGGTGCCATTGGCCAGCCTGATGCACATGCAGGCGAGCTGCCCTGTGCCTTTGTGGAACTGGTGGATGGCGCGTCGGTCACCGAAGAAGAGCTGATCGAGCACTGCAAGAAGCACGTCACCGAACGCGCGGCACAGCCCAAGCACATCAAGATCATGGACGAGCTGCCCAAAACCGCTGTGGGCAAGATCTTCAAACCTGATCTGCGCAAGGACGCAATCACCCGCATCTACGATTCGGCGCTGGAAGGGGCGGGATCTGCTGCGCGTGTTGGCAATGTGATTGATGACAAGAAGCGTGGATTGGTTGCTCAGGTCACCATGAACGGCGCGTCCGATGCTGAGGTCGAAAAGGCGCTTGGTGCCTTCACACGGCCCTGGGAAAAGGCTGCGTGAGCAAGCCGGATTATCGGCGTCTGATTGACGCCGAGGTCTGGGCCTACATCGAAAAGCTTGATGCCAGTTATCCACCTGACGCGGTGGAGATGAGCATTGAAGAGCAACGCGCGCATTACGATGCCATGTGCAAGGTCTTTCATCAGCCACGCCCTTCGGGCGTGGCTGTTTCAGATCGCGCATTTGGTGGTGTGCCTTGCCGGGTTTACGAGGCGTCGGACAGTTCAGTCACTGTCATTTATACGCACGGCGGCGGCTTCGTCGTGGGTGGTCTCGACAGTCACGACGACATCTGTGCAGAGATCGCCGCGCGTACGGGTTTTGACGTGATTTCAGTGGATTACGGGCTGGCTCCTGAAGTAACCTTCCCCGGGTGTTTCAACGATGCATGGTCTGCGTTCGAGGCCATCGCGGCGGCGCGCACGGGTGACGTGATCCTGGCCGGAGACAGCGCGGGTGGGAACCTTGCCGCTGCCGTGGCCCATCATGCGCGGGGGCGCGTGGCGGAGCGGATCGTGGGGCAGATGCTGATCTATCCGGGGCTCGGCGGGGATACCTCCAAAGGGTCCTATGTGGAGCATGCCGATGCGCCGCATTTGACGATGGCAGATCTGGAGTTTTACCGAACTGTGCGGACGGGTGGAGCGGAACCTCCCGCAGATGATCCGCGATATGCGCCGCTGAAAGACAGTGATTTCAGTGGGTTACCGCCTACCGTCGTGGTGACGGCAGAATGCGATCCGCTTGCGAGCGACGGCGAAAGTTACCGCGATGCCATATTGGCAGCGGGCGGCATGGCTGTTTGGTTCAATGAGCCGGGACTGGTCCACGCCTGCCTGCGCGCAAGGCACGTCAGCACGCGGGGGGCTGCGTTCTTTGACCGGGTGGTTGAGGGGATTGCGGCGCTGGGCGCGCGGGAATGGCCCTACCCGTAGGGTGTGCATTTATTGCGCGTCTATGCGCCCGGATTATGGCTTGGAGGTGCGCAGTGAATGCGCACCCTACGTCAGAAAGCTCTTTGCTTTCATGGTGTTGGCGATGGGCGCGCCGAGGCGGGACAGGATCGTGGGGGCCAGCTGGAGCTGGTCGATCAGGGTGTCCGCATCGGGGCCGTCAGCCTCTCCGAAGTAATAGAGTGCTGTTTCCTGTTGCAGGTCGCCGTGGCCGCCGTGGTGACCGCGGTCGTCCTGTCCGTGGTCCGCGGTCACAATCACCTCGTACCCCGCCGCGCGCCATTTGGGGATGAAGGGGGCCAGCATCTCATCCATGACGGCGCAGGCGTGGTCCATTTCCTGGCACTCGTGAAAGAAGCGGTGCCCCATGCTGTCCAACGTGCAGGTGTGCAGCATGCCGTAGTTCAGCCCGAACCGCAGGCAAAGGTTGGTGAGTGTGGCGAAGAGATCGACGTCTGACGGGGTCATCTGATTGGATGCACCGTAGCCCGTCATCGTGTGGAACCGGCCATGGTTGATGGTGGCGCTGTCAGGCTCGTCGTATTCAATATCTCTCACGTAATCAAAGGGATGGCGGTTGAAGAACTCTGACCAGAAGGAATGCGCAACCGCCCCTGTGACACCGCCGCCTTCGCGGACCTGAGCAAAGACGTCTTTGTGCTTGAGGCGGAAGACATTACCATTGCCGGTGCAGCCATGTTCCTGCGGAGAGACGCCTGTGTGGATTGAGGCGTAGCAGGAGGCGGAGATGGAGGGCAGGACGGCACGGTGTTTCCAGACGCGCGCCTCGCCCGAGGTAACCCAGCCCTCCAGGTTGCCGAAGAGGCGGCGGAAATTGCGATAGGGGACGCCGTCGAGAATGATCAGCAGCAGTTTGTTGTCCATGGGACCTCCGGGGAACGTCGGTCATTTGTGGCGCAGGGGCAGTGCGCGCGCAACAGTTTACTGAGCGGTTAACGGCGGGTCAGCGAATCAGG
>CAYUSM010000217.1:3830-5911 GCA_964447345.1 uncultured Sulfitobacter sp.
TCGGTGCCGAATTCAGGTGTGGCCTCTGCGTCATAGCGACCGGACCCGGCGTTCCAGAGCAGCATGGATTCAGTTGCGTAGTAATGCCCAATGCGGGCCAATTCGGCTTTGGTGGCGAGGGCGGGCATGAGCTTGCCACCAAGCGCAAGGACACCGGCGATCGAGGTGATCATCCGTGGCGAAACGGATCGGTACTTCGGCGGCATTTGCAGCGCGTCGAACAACGCCGCGCCCATCTCTTTTGGCGTGAGGGCGGGACCGGGGCCACCGATGGGCAGGACCGCATTCTGACGGTCAGGGTCTGTCAGGCACGTGGCGATGAAACGGCCAAGATCGGCATCGCTGATCGGCTTGCAGGCGGTGAGGGTGCCATCGCCGAACATCAGGTAGGGCTTGCCCGCACGCAGACGGTCGATTTGACCGGAGAGGGATTTGAAGAAGGCTGTCGGGCGTACAATGCTGTAGGTCATCCCGGATGCGATGAGCGCGTCTTCAAATGCCAGTTTGGCGTGCTGGAAGGCGAGGCGAGGTTTCTGAACACAAATCGCTGAGAGCAGCACAAAGTGGCGCACACCTGCGTTCTGTGCGGCGGTCAGGATGTTCAGGTTTGCGGCATGGTCGACGGCCCAGGCGTCCTGTGGGACACCGGTACGCGATGCGATGCAGGAGACGACGACATCCGACCCTTTGAGCGCCTGGCCCAGCCCGGTCACGTCGCTCAGCGCCAGAGGGGTGAAGCCCACATCAGCGATCCTTGGGTCACTGCGCCCGATGGTCTGAACCTTGTGGCCAGCATCACGCAATGCCAGCGCTGTTGCGCGTCCGGCTGTGCCGGTTGCCCCAAAGAGGGTGACCTGCTGTGAGGGTGGGACTTTCATGCGCTGACTTTGAGTGCGCGGGCGCGGCGGCTCAACCCCCATTTGGTCAAACTGATCGCGTGAACGTGAGCGGGGCGTGAAGACAAATGAGTGGGGCCGGGGCGGGCAGTTGCCTAAGCTGGACAAAAGAGGAGCTTCGGCATGGCAAAGAATTCCAAAACCAACGCGCGCAAGAGAAAGCAAGCGGAGGCTGCCCGTAAGGCTTCTGAAGGGCTGAGCCGTCGCGACCTGATGCGGCGGGCGGGGTTTGGTGCTGTGGGGCTCGCCCTTGTGGGTGGTGCGACCTATGCCGGTATGGGGATGTACCGCGATTACGTCTTTGAGCATGATCTGACGCGGATCGGGAAGGGCAAGCCTGCGGTGGTGCAGGTCCATGATCCGTCCTGCCCGACCTGCACCGCGCTGCAGACCCAGACACGCCGCGCGATGAAGCAGTTCGGGGAATGCGACCTGATCTACCTGGTGGCAGACATCACGCAACCAGAGGGACAGGTTTTTGCCCGCAGGCATAACGTGCCGCACGTGACCCTTGTGCTGCTTGATGCTCAGGGCGGTGTGACGCAGGTGCTGTCGGGCATGCGCCAGCGGGCTGAGCTTGAACCGATCCTTGCGGCGCATTTTGAAGCGCACCGGGTTTAGGGGCGCGCGGGGAAATCGCTTGCCTGCGGGTCAGTTGCCTGCGCTTTCCATCTTGCGGTTCGCCAGCACGTCTTCCAGCCAGCCCAGCTTCATTTCCGGCACAGAGCTGAGCAGCAGGTCGGTGTAGTCGTCGAAAGGTGGGGACAGGACCTGGGACTTCGGGCCGTAGCGGACGACCGCGCCCTGGTACATCACGGCGATGCTGTCGGCGATGGCTTTGACCGTTGCCAGATCGTGGGTGATGAAGAGGTAGGAGACGTCCTCGATCTTTTGCAGTTTCAGCAGCAGTTTGAGGATGCCGTCGGCGACCAGCGGGTCGAGGGCCGAGGTGACCTCGTCACAGATGATGAGCTTGGGTTTGGCGGCGAGCGCGCGGGCGATGCAGACACGCTGTTTCTGGCCGCCGGACAGTTCTGCCGGATAGCGGTCCTGAAAGCCGTCGCCCAGTTCGATTTCGTCCAGCAGTTCCTGAATGCGCTCCTGTTTGGCCTTGCCCCGCAGATTGAAGTAGAATTCCAGCGGGCGGCCGATGATCGTGCCCACGGTCTGGCGCGGGTTCATGGC
>CAYUSM010000218.1:0-5904 GCA_964447345.1 uncultured Sulfitobacter sp.
AGCGGCAGGTGGAACACCGCGTACTTCTTGGAGTTTTGGTCTCGCAATCTCAGGTACAGATCATAGGTTCCAACAGCCATACCCGGAAAGGTCAGGGTAAGTTTGAGATAGAACTCTTTTGCCTTTGCACGCGCGGATTGGCTGATGCTCATCAGGTCCTGCTTTGCCACCACAACCTCACCGCTCGATTTTGCCACTTCGACGTCCACGTGAAAGCCGAATTCAAATAGTCCGATGGCCAACTGCCCGTATCCGTAGCCCGCAGGCTCAACATAGATGACAAGCTTTTCATCTGGCCTAAAGACGCTGCCTTCTGATCTCTCTGTGTACTGACCGTATCCAGATGCTGCGTCCACATAGAGGACTTTCTCTATAAGAAGCGGGCCAATGTCCCATGCCAACTCCACCCCCTCTTCCATTCGCATAAGCGCGCCGCCAGGATCACCGTTGCGCAAGAGGTCCTCTGCCTCTGTCGCTTTGTCGACCAATGGTCCGGCGGCCAGCGGCGTACTCAGAGCGAGAAAGATCGAAATCAGTTTGAAGGTGTCAAAAAGACGACGCATGACTATGCCTTTCGTTTGAATGCAGCAAGCTGACCCGCCGAATGGTCATCCTGTCAAGTCAGAGCATCCTTAGGTCCCACCGGAGATTTCCGGGCTTAACCCTTCGCTAACCTAAACCGCGCACCGTGGGGCATGTCCGCTTTCTCCGAATCCCCCCTTCCGTTCCTGCTGGATGAGGCCAACGCTTCCAACCCCATCCCGGTCGGCAAACAGCCCTCGTACATCAAGGATCACCGTCAACGTCTCCGTGCACGTTTCATGGCCGGTGGTGCAGCGCCCCTGCCTGACTACGAGCTGCTGGAACTGGTCCTTTTCCGTGCAATCCCGCGCCGCGACGTGAAACCTTTGGCGCGCGCGCTTATGGACCAGTTTGGTGACTTCAACCGTGTTGTCTCTGCCCCCGAAGCGCGGCTGCGCGACATTTCGGGGGTAGGAGACGCGGTGGTGGTCGAACTCAAGGTCGTTGAGGCCGCAGCGCAGCGCCTTGCACGTGCAAAGGTCATCAAACAGCATGTCGTGTCCAGTTGGGACGCGCTCATCGACTACTGCCACACCACCATGGCGCACCGGGAGACGGAACAGTTTCGCGTTCTCTACCTTGACCGCAAGAACGTCCTGATTGCCGATGAACCACAGGGGCAGGGCACTGTAGACCATGTGCCGGTCTATCCACGCGAGGTTGCCAAACGCGCGCTGGAACTGAACGCTTCGGCGCTGATCCTGGTGCACAATCACCCTTCGGGCGATCCAACGCCGTCACGCGAGGACATTGATATGACCCATCAGATTGCTGCCGCCTGCGCAACACTCGGTGTCACGTTGCACGATCATCTTATCATCGGCAGGGCCACGGAACTGAGTTTCAAATCAGAAGGTTACATCTAACCGTCAGCGCACCCAGACCTCGACCCGCCGGTTCGCCTGCCGTCCCCAGCTGGTATCGTCACAAGCCATCGGCATCGCCTCGCCAAAGGCATCAACGCCCAGCGCGACCCGATCCAGATTGGCCGTCACCGCCGCTGCGCCAACTGCGCGCAGAACCGCCTCTGCCCGGCGCAGAGCGATATCCCGGTTCGGTGTTGCGGACCCCTGCCCGTCGCTGAACCCCACGAACATCAACTGCCGCGCGTCGTATTGCCCCTGCTCCAGCGCACGGGCCAACTGCTGTACGTTCGAACGGGACTGCGCATCCAACCGGATCGACCCCGTCTCGAAACGAAACGATGTTGTCAGCCGCGCCATCGGCGCGAGCGTTGTTGTCATCCGTTGCAATTCCTCCAGCGGAATCTCTCCACCCGCAACTGTGATCGCATTGGCAAACCGATTGCCTTGCTGCTCAATCGGGATTTCCTCGGGCGCCTGATCGACAAACCCCGCGCGCCGGATCACGTTCTGTGCGCCGGGTCCCCGGGTGAAGGCCAGAAATTCCCGCGCCACGCGGGGCAAACGGCGGGCAGGAAAGTACAGAAACATGGGCGCTGTCAGCGGATAGTCCTCGGTCTTGATCGTCCGCCGTGACGCATCCAACGCAAATCCGCATGTCCCGCCCAGTGTCAGCACGCGGGTATTGCGCCGTTCAGCATAGCTCGTGATGCCCAGCGCCAGCGTATCCTTTGCCACCGCATCTGCGATGTCTTCCGGCAAGGCATGACGTATGGCACTTTCCGCAATGGCCAAACTGACCGGGTTCATGACCTGATCTTCAATCGCCTGAGCCAGACCGCTCGCATCAGCAGGCAAATGCAAATCAATGGGTGCATCCGGACCACCCAGATCCTGCCAGTTGGTCACCTCTCCGGCAAAAACCTGCGCCAGCGTCAGCGGAGAGATGCTCTTGACCGGATTGCCCGCAGCAACCACCGGCACCACGGCATCAAGCGCCAGCACGCGGCTGCGGTTGGGGCCGGTCAAATCACCCATGCCCGCATCTCTGGCCAGCGTGCGTTCTTCGGCACGTATCTCGCGCAGCGCCATGACGATGTCGGCCTCATCGGCCAGCAGATCGGCAAACCCTTCGTCTGTATTACTTGCCCGAAAACCGAACCGCGCAGCCAGCTTGCCGGTATCATTGCGCGTCAGCAGAAGCGTGAACCGTGTCGGGTCTGCATCCTCGCGCGTTACTGTGTACCCATGGCGCTGCGCATAGGCGTTGATCAAGGCGGGCATCAGCACGGCACCCATGGTGGCCGAGCCAGACATCTCTATTTCAGCCACGAAATCCTGAAGGTTGGGGCATCCCGGACCAATGCAAGACACGCCCGAGCCATCGACTGTCAGCTCCCCAAACTCGGTCTCAACACGGTAGAATTCGCCATCAAAGCCCAGCAATGTACCGCTCAACTCTACCTTGCCATCACGCGAGCTTAGCGTGACGTCCTGCGCGGCAACAAAACCGGCGGAAAACAGAAAAAGTGCGGCGAGGACCGCCGCACGTTTCAAGCTGAGCATGTGACCTCAAAGGCTGCGTTAGTTCGCAGCGACTTTCAGGTCTTGCAGCAGATTATTCAACACCAGAAAGCTGCCTTTGGCTTCGCAATCTGGCACCGGCAGTGTCAGGTTTTGAGTTTTGATCATGCCATCGGTTTGGATTTCGAGAGACTGTGCCTCGATCTCAAGTCCGCAATTGGCGTCGGTCACTTCGGTTTCAACCGACAGCGCAATGCTGCCGTCACGCGCGCTGTTCACTTTGGAAAAGCTATAGACTTCTGCCAGCAGGGGTTCAGCGGCATCGACGTCGCCGTGGCGCGTTACCATGCCATGTTCTCCTGCCACAGCAGCGGCAATCTCGCCGGGCGCACCATCCCAGATGTGGCCGTCACTGCCGTAGTCCGCGCCAAACTCGCGCGCGTGGATTTGAAAACCGGTGTTGCCCTTCCACTGCAGAACGGCACGATCAAAGTCTTCAAGTTCTTCAACCGTGGTCTGAGCCACCGCACCTTCGCCGTTGGCAAAAGCCAGGATAAAGACCGATTCAACCGAAAGTGCAGGCACCCGGATGTTCAAAGTGCCTTCGGCCGATGTAGTCTCGGTAAAGATCATACCGTTGTGGTGGACCGTGATCCGCTCGTTGGGGAGGCAGGTTGCTTCCATGGTCAATTCCACCATCGCAGCCGCAACAGGGCGCGCGTCGGCGACGATATCACAAGCAGGGGCGACTGTTGTTTCGGGCACGGTCGGCTCTTCAAGCACGCTGCCGGGCACTGACGCTGTCGTCACCTCTGCGTCCGTCGCAGGTAGGGAGATGCCATTGTCGAACTCCGCCGAGGTCAGCGTGATCTCTTGCACATCCAGCAATGCGTTCTTGGCACCAGCACCTTCAAGCACGGGCATTTCTGATGCCGGTATATGATCGACGTTATCGCCGTAATGTACTTGAGCCGTCTCCGACTTTTGCATCACGAACCCGATGCCAATCGCACATCCCAATGTGCCGACGGCAGTCAGTATCTCTTTGCGGCCCAACATATCCTGTTCCCTTCAAACGGAATCGTTCAGGACCTGTCTGACCCAAGATCAGGGCGCGGGTATGACGCCTATTTGGGCATAACTGGGCAAAAGGGGGGCAGGCTTTACGCCAGTCGCCCGTGGCAATGCTTGAACTTTTTGCCCGATCCGCAGGGACACATTTCGTTCCGCCCGGGGTTGCCCCAGGTGGATGGATCGTCTTCAACGAAGCCGTCAGAGGGTTCGGCGGTCGGCCCACCGGCAACCTGTTCCGGCGTTTTGGTCGCCGCAGCAACCGCCGCAGCTTGCTGCGCGCGCAACTCTTCGATCATCGCAGCGCGCTCTTCTTCTGTCATCGGCTGAATCTGTCCCAGCTTCTGGGTTACGTCCTGCCGCAGGCTGTCCAGCATCGCTTCAAAAAGCTGGAAGGACTCGTTTTTGTATTCGTTCAATGGATCGCGCTGCGCATAGCCGCGGAAGCCTACGACAGAACGCAGGTGTTCCAGCGTCATCAGGTGCTCGCGCCATTTGCTATCAATGGCTTGCAGCAACATCTGCTTTTCGATGTTGCGCATGTTCTCGTCACCAAAGAGCTGGGCCTTGTCCTCCATCATCTTGTCGGTGGCCTCGATCATGCGGTCACGGATGATCTCATCATCCACGCCCTCTTCCTCGCACCACTCCACCATGGGCAGCTTGATGTTCAGCTGCTCAATAACGGCGTCGTTGAACCCTTCAGTATCCCACTGATCGGCGTAGGTCTTGGGCGGCATGTAGGTGTCGATCAGATCGTCAATGACCTGATGGCGCATGTCCGTCGTGATCTCGGACAGATCATCGGCTTCCATGATGTCGCGGCGCTGGCCAAAGATGACTTTACGCTGTTCATTCATGACGTCGTCGAACTTCAAAAGCTGTTTGCGGATGTCAAAATTGCGCCCTTCGACCTTGGCCTGCGCCCGTTCGAGCGACTTGTTCACCCAAGGGTGCACAATCGCTTCGCCTTCTTTCAGGCCCAATGTCGTCAGCACTTTCTCCAGCCGCTCGGACCCGAAAATGCGCATCAGATCGTCTTCCAGGGACAGGAAAAACGACGTGCGCCCCGGATCACCCTGACGGCCAGATCGCCCACGCAGCTGGTTGTCGATCCGGCGACTCTCGTGGCGTTCGGACGCAAGCACGTAGAGGCCACCAGCCTCCAGCACCTTCTGCTTTTCCTCGGCGTGCTCGGCTTCAATACGGGCACGCACCTCATTGGGGTCAGCCTCGGGATCAGCGGTGATCGCTTCAAGCACCTTCATCTCGACGTTACCGCCCAACTGAATGTCCGTGCCGCGACCGGCCATGTTGGTGGCGATAGTTACCGCCCCAAGCTTGCCCGCATCCGCAATAATCTGTGCTTCCTGCTCGTGCTGACGCGCGTTCAGAACGTTGTGCTTGATGCCTTCGGCAGTCAGCAGCTGGCTCAGCTGCTCCGATTTCTCAATCGACGTGGTGCCGATCAGGCAAGGCTGGCCACGCTCATGGGCTTCCTTCGCCTTTTCAATCATGGCTTTGTATTTCTCGCCGACGGTCCGATAGACCGCGTCGTCTTCATCAACCCGGGCAATCGGCAGGTTGGTGGGTACTTCCACGACGCCCAGACCGTAAATCTCGCCAAACTCCTCCGCCTCGGTCAGCGCAGTGCCGGTCATACCGGCAAGCTTGTCGTAGAGGCGGAAGTAGTTCTGGAAGGTCACGGAGGCCAGCGTGACGTTCTCCGGCATGATGGAGCAGCCTTCCTTGGCCTCAATCGCCTGATGCAAACCATCGGACAGGCGGCGGCCTTGCATCATGCGGCCTGTGAATTCGTCGATCAGCATGATCTCGCCATCACGCACGATGTAATCCTTGTCCT
>CAYUSM010000219.1:0-5892 GCA_964447345.1 uncultured Sulfitobacter sp.
TGGGCAAGCTGGAAGTGGTAGACGGCCTGCATCTGATGCTCAAAGGCGATGATGCAGACGGTGAAGTAATACTGGAACATGCGCACGAAGCGTTCGTCGTACATCTCGAGCACCCGGTCGCGGTGGGTCTCGAACCGGCTGCGCCAGTGGCGCAGGGTGCGGGCGTAGTGCAGCCGCCAGACCTCGATGTCGGACTGCCAGAGATCGGCCTCTTCCAGCGGCGCGGCAAGCTCGGAGAGCGAGGGGACATAGCCGCCGGGGAAGATGTATTTGTTGATCCAAGGATCATGCGGCATCGGCGGGGCAGAGCGCGCGATGGTGTGGATAAGAGCGATGCCATCGGGTGTCAGCAGATCGTGGATGCGCTGGAAATAGGTCGTGTAATTGGGCACGCCCACATGTTCCAGCATGCCGACGCTGACGATACGGTCGAACTTGCCGCCGGTGTGGCGGTAGTCCTGTAACTGGAAGGTGACGCGGTCAGAGAGCCCGGCTTTTTCGGCGCGAGCCCGGGCTGTGGCCAGTTGGTTTTCCGAGAGCGTGATGCCGGTCACCCGCGCGTCGAAATCGCGCGCCAGTGTCAGGGCCATGCCGCCCCAGCCACAGCCGATGTCGAGCACGTGGCAGCCCGGTTCAATGCGCAGCTTGCGGCCGATGTGGGCTTTCTTGGCTTCCTGGGCGGCTTCCAGCGACATGTCGGGATCTGTGAAATAGGCGCAGGAGTACTGCATGTCCTGATCCAGAAAGAGCCGGTAGAGATCATCGGAGATGTCGTAGTGATGCGCCACGTTCTGGCGCGACCGCATGGGATTGTTGCGCTGGATGAAGTTGCGCGCGTGGTAGCGTAGCATATGCGCGGCGCGCAGCCATCCGGGCAGCTGGCCTGCGTCGCGGTTCTTCAGCAGGATCACAAGCGTGTCTTCAAGCCCGCGCATCTGAAAGGTGACGTTGCCGTTCATGAACCCTTCGCCAAGGCCGAGGGATGGGTTGAGGCAGAGCGCGCGCAGCGCGGCGTCGGTCTTGATTTCCAGAGAGGCGGTCTCGCCCGTTGCTGGCCCGTAGGTTCGGGTCTGGCCGTCCGGGAACCGCACGCGCAACTGGTCGCGCACCATGACCTGGCTGAGTATCTTGTCGAGCGCCTTATCCCACATCGGCCTTCCATCCGCGTTGGCGCGGCGGCTGCGGCTTTGGCAACCGTCGCGACAGGTTGACGCAGTAACAGTTAGTTAAGTCTCAGGCGGCGTCAAGAAAGGCGCGCAGGGAGGCTTCAAATGGGCGGGGTTTCTCCGCATGGAGCCAGTGGCCTGCGCCCGGTATCTTGGCGAAATGGGCGTTGGGGAAGAGGGATTTGATCTGGGTGCGGTGCGCGGGCTGGACGTAGTCAGAGGCGCCGCCGGAGAGAAAGAGGGTGGTGCCGTTGAATGGACCGGTCAGGTCGTCGGGCCAGCCGATGATCTTGTCCATCTCGGCCTCCAACACGTCGAGGTTTAGCCGCCAGCGTTTGTTGGGGAGATCGAGCGACTGGGTGAAGAAGCTTTGCAGGGCGCGCTCCACCCCCGCGGCCCCCAGCTGGTCTTCGGCTTCCGCGCGGCGCGTGACGGTGGAGAGGTCCACGGAGCGCATGGCGTCGATCATCATCTGCTGAGTGTGGGGGTAGGTGACGGGGGCGATGTCGGCCACGACAAGGCGGCGGACAAGCGCGGGCCGGGTGAGGGCGAGGGCCATGGCGGCTTTGCCGCCCATGGAATGACCGCAGAGGTCGACCGGGCCGCCGATGTGGTTGATCAGGGCGCTGAGATCGTCCGCCATGTCGGGATAGCTGTGGGTCGCTGCGCGGGGGCTGTTGCCATGGTTGCGCATGTCGGGGGTGATCACGTGGCGGGTGTCTGACAGGCGTTTGGCGATCACGCCCCAGTTGCGCCCGGAACCATAAAGGCCGTGTACGATGATCAAAGTGGGCTGTTCGGCGGTGGGTGTGCCGTGTTCGAGGTAGTTCAGCATGCAGACAGGCCTAGCGCCATTGCCGGGCGGGGGCCAGTGGGTTTAGAAGGCGGCATGGCACGGGTGCAAAGCATTGATGAGAAGGTGGAGGCGGTTCAGGACCTGCTGAAAGCCAAGTTCGGTGTGCGCAAACGGGCCTTGCCGAAGATGCTGGCCAAGACCGGGCGGCGGCTGCCCCGTGGCATGCACAAGCGCGCGCAGGTGCTGATTGAGGCGCAGAAGCTGGGGGGCAATCCCAAGCTGATGCGGCAGATGGATCAGACGGCGCTGACGCGGGCCTATGAGGCGCTGACAGCGCATCTGGAAGCGATTGACGTGGCCGAGCGGCGCAAGGACCGGCTGCTGAAGCTGGCCGGGGTGCTGGCGTTCAACTTCCTGCTGATCGTGGCGGCGTTTGTGACCTGGCTTTGGTGGGCGGGTTATGTCTGAGGGTGCGCGCCGGGCTCAACTTTTTTGAGGGTTTCAGGGGCTCTGGGTCGGCAAGGCCCTGAGGATTCACCCTGCGTATTGCGCGTCCGTCACCGGCTCCAGCCAGTCGGCGGCGGACCCGTCCAGTTCCTCCTGCAGCGCGATATGTGTCATCGCGCAGTCGGGGGCGGCGCCGTGCCAGTGCTTCTCTCCCGGTTCGAACCAGATGACGTCGCCGGGGGTGATCCGTTGCATGGCCTCGCCCTCTTTCTGCACCAGACCGGCACCGGCGGTCACGATCAACGTCTGCCCAAGCGGATGCGTGTGCCAGTTTGTGCGTGCCCCCGGTTCAAACGTTACCGACAGACCATGCAACCGGGCGGGCGCTGGCGCGTTGATCAGGGGGTCCATGCGCACGGTGCCTGTAAACCAGTCCGGATTTGGTGTGGTTGACGGGCGCGAACCTGCACGGTGAATAAGCATATCTGCTCCTTGGGTCGGTGCGCTGGGCCGCGCGGGGTTGAATTTGCCCCGCAGAGTACAACACTGGGACAAAACGGAAAGGGATCATCACATGGGCAATACGGCACTGGTTACGGGCGCGTCTTCGGGCATAGGTACGGAGTTCGCGCGCTATCACGCGCAGCGGGGCGGGGATGTCATCATCACGGCGCGGCGTGAGGATCAGCTCAATCAGCTCAAAGCGGAGTTGGAGAAAGAGCATAACGTCAAAGTCCATGTGTTTGCCCTTGATCTGGGATCGGCTGAGGGGGCAAGGGCGCTTTATGACAAGGTCAAGGGCGCGGGGCTGGAAATCGACATTCTGATCAACAACGCGGGGTTCGGGGGGCAGGGCAAACATCTTGAGCGCGCCCTGGAGGATGAGCTGGCGATGATCGACCTTAACGTCGATGCGCTGGTGTCGCTTTGCCATATGGTGGGCAAGGACATGGTCGCCCGTGGTTCCGGCAAGATACTGAATGTGGGGTCCACTGCAGGCTTCATGCCGGGGCCGAACCAGGCGGTCTATTTCGCGACCAAGGCTTTCGTGAAATCCTTCTCAGAAGCATTGTCGCAAGAGCTTTCGGGCACCGGGGTGACGGTGACCATGCTGGCGCCAGGATACGTTGAAACCGAATTTGCGGACCGGAGCGGTCTGACAGGGACCAAGCTGGTCTCCGGCGGGGGCAAGACACCACGGTCGGTGGCCAAGCACGGTTACGATGCCATGCGGCGCGGGGAACTTGTGACGGTGAACGAGGGGCTTTTGGGTTTTGCCGTGAACTGGCTCATCCCCTTGCTGCCGCGCAAGATGGTGCTGAAGATGGTGGAGAACATGCAGGCGAAGTAACGGCGCGCCTTGGGCAACTTGCTTGAAAGACGCTTTGCGGTACACTGCTTTCATTCGTTTAAGACTTTTGAAAGCATTTATTATGAAACGCCCCTGGCCCCTTTTTCTGGCTATGGTGCTGATATTAGGCACCTTTGCTCTTCCTGCTGCCGCTGACCGTGTGGCGCTTATCATTGGCAATGGTGACTATCGCCATGTCGCGCCTTTGGAGAACCCCGGCAATGACGCGGCGCTGACAAGCAAGCTTTTTGGTGCTTTGGGCTTTGATACAACCGTCCTGATCGATGCTGATGCTGCGGCCCTGCGCGACGCGCTGGCGGCGTTCAAGACCCGCAGTGAAGGGGCGGAGACGGCTCTGATCTATTTTGCGGGGCATGGTATCCAGGTCGACAACCGCAACTACCTGCTGACGGTTGATACGGAAGGCATCACGCTGGATGCCGCTGTGGCGAGTGCGGTCAGCATGAATGAGGTCATCGGGGCCTTTGCGGAAAGCGCACAGGCAAAGCTGCTGTTCATGGACGCCTGCCGGAACAATCCGTTTGAGGCGACGCGCGGCCTGACGACGATCCAACGCGAAGGGCTGGCGCGGGTGAACCATGAGCAGTCCGATCTGCTGGTGGTCTATGCCGCCCAACCCAACCGGGTGGCCCTTGACGGACGCGGCATGCACAGCCCGTTCACCACGGCGGTGACAGAGGTGCTGTCCGGCGGGACAGAAAAAGGGCTGCAGGACGCGCTGATTGACGTGACAAACCACGTACGCACTGCGACAGGCGGACAGCAGACACCCTATATCGAAGGCACGCTGTCCTTTCGCCTGACCTTTGGGCGCGTCGCCCGCGCGCCGGACCCATTGCCTGCGTCCTGCGAGGGTCCGGTGCAGACCCTTGGTTTTGACCGCGTGCCGGGTGACTTTGTCGGTCTCGATGGCTCCCATCGCCAGCTGCTTTTCGGAGAGGATGTGCGTGTTTGTTCAGACCCCCAGAACGTGCGGGTGAGCGGTCCTTTTGACGCGGTTTTCTCCTGCGATCTTCTGCTCAACAGTCCGGATGAGGGGGCAGGGTATTACTTTGATGGACCGGGTAGGGCAGCGCATCACCTGTGGTTCTACGTCGACCCCGAGCGCCAGCAGCCTGCGCTGGAAGTCGGGCTTTATCGCGAGGGTGAGCAGGTTTACTGGGTCGATACGAATATATTGATCTGTGGTGGGTGAGAACGGCGTCTGAGATTTGCCAAGGAAAAAGGCCCTGCGCATCGCTGCGCAGGGCCTTTTTTTGTCGAATGATCTGTTTTTTCAGAGGTTTGGATAGATCGGGAACTTCGCGCACATGGCTTCGACTTCGGCTTTCACCTTGGCCTCGACGGCGGCGTTGCCGTCTTCGCCGTTGGCGGCCAGACCATCAACCACTTCAATGATCCAGTCGGCGATCTGACGGAACTCGGCCTCCCCAAAGCCGCGTGTGGTTCCGGCGGGGGAGCCGAGGCGGATGCCTGAGGTGACCATCGGTTTTTCAGGATCAAAGTGTACGCCGTTCTTGTTGCAGGTGATGTGCGCGCGGCCCAGGGCCTTTTCGGTGGCGTTGCCTTTCACGCCTTTGGGGCGCAGGTCGACGAGCACGACGTGGGTGTCGGTGCCGTGGGTGACGGTGTCCAGACCACCCTTGATCAGCTGATCCGACAGCGCCTGTGCGTTGGTGACAACCTGCTGGATGTAGCTCTTGAACTCTGGCTGGAGCGCTTCGCGGAAGGCGACGGCCTTGGCGGCGATCACGTGCATCAGGGGGCCGCCCTGAATGCCCGGGAAGATGGCGGAGTTGAACTTCTTGGCCAGCGCCTCGTCATTGGTCAGGATCATGCCGCCGCGCGGGCCGCGCAGGGTTTTATGTGTGGTGGTTGTCGCCACATGCGCGTGGGGGAAGGGCGAGGGGTGTTCGCCTGCTGCCACGAGACCGGCAAAGTGGGCCATGTCCACGTGCAGATAGGCACCGACGGAATCCGCGATCTCGCGCATCTTGGCAAAGTCGATCTGGCGCGGGATGGCGGAGCCACCGGCGATGATCAGCTTGGGCTGATGTTCGGTCGCCAGTTCCTGCACCTGATCATAGTCCAGCAGATTGTCCTCGCGGCGC
>CAYUSM010000220.1:0-5885 GCA_964447345.1 uncultured Sulfitobacter sp.
GCGTCTTTCTCGTAAACCCCCAGGATCCAGCCACCACGTTCCTCGCGCACATAGCTTTGCGCGTCGGCATCGCGGATGACGGGGTGTTCGGGGTTGCCCTCCTCCTTGCGCCATTTCACCAGATCAGGGTCCTGATCCATCACGATGAACTGATGCTCCACCGGGATCGCGGGCATCTTGATGCCCAGCATCTGCGCCGTGCGCTGCGCGTGGTTGCCGGAAGCGGTGACGACATGCTCCGCGGTGATCACCACCTGCTCCTCCGACGGGATCAGGTTGCCGCCCTTCTCCACCATCTTGGT
Organism: uncultured Sulfitobacter sp.; assembly: GCA_964447345.1. Taxonomy (GTDB): domain Bacteria; phylum Pseudomonadota; class Alphaproteobacteria; order Rhodobacterales; family Rhodobacteraceae; genus Sulfitobacter. Next base: position 303 of record CAYUSM010000220.1, read on the forward strand.
GCAGGTGACCTCCCAGGCATCTCCGTTCCAATGGAACGCATCCGCCTGCCACTTCCGCTCGATCATCACGCCGCGCTGGCGCGCCCCTTTGGCCATCGCCATGGTCACGTCGGCGGGGTTAATGTAGCCGTCTGTCTCGTGATAAAGGGCACCCTTGAGGTCTTCGGTGCGGATGAGCGGCCACTTCGCCTTTATCTCGTCCGGGGTCATAAAGACGTACGGCACGCCGCAGGTCTCAGCCGTCGACGCGTAAAGCATGTATTCGTCCATGCGCGCGTCCGTCTGGGCCATGCGCAAGTTGCCGACCACGGCGAAACCGGCATTCAGCCCGGTCTCTTCTTCCAGCGTCTTGTAGAACTTGATCGAGTAGTCGTGAATGTGGGTCGTGGCGTAGGACATGTTGAAGTACGGCAACAGCCCCGCCGCATGCCAGGTGGAGCCTGACGTCAGCTCGTCCCGCTCCAACAGCATGACATCATCCCAGCCCGCCTTTGCCAGATGATAGGCAATGGAGGTACCCACGGCACCGCCGCCGACAACCAATGCTTTGACTTGAGTTTTCATGTGCCACGCTCCGAAGCTGAGTATGGCACCGTTTTAGTCAGGGCGCGGCACAAGGGCGATACTGCGCCGACCCAAGACAGCGCAAAACCGACGCAGGCTTGGTCATTTTGGCGCAGCGGACAGCGGTTGCAGGGGCGATCAGAACCCGCCTGCCTGTGCCTTGTTCATCATATCACCAATGGCTTGGGCCGCTTCCTTGGTGTCACCCGTCCGCGTGCCAAAGCTGGTGATGCTGCTGGTGCCCGCTCTGGGTTTGCTAAGATCGACAGGTGTGCTGCGCTTGCGCAGATCGCCCAGACGGTTGGTCTGCTGGACAGGCTGGCCCTTACCGTCGTTGGTGAAGAAGGCGACGGTTGTCTCCTTGGCCATCTGCGGCAGGCCGGCAATCTTTGGGCCCATTTCCTTGGCAAAGGCTGTCGCGCGGGGTTGCAGCGATGCCATGTAGACATCCATATCCAGCGGCTGCTCGCCTGCCTTGAACTGCTGCTTGGTAAAGTCGTTCATGATGAAGCCTGAACCGGCAACCAGCAGCAGGCCGAAGTACAGCACGAGTTTTTTCATTGTCGCTCTCCTCAGGGTTTAGCAATGCTTAAACCCCGGAATTGCGGACGAATTGCGGCAGCTGTACGCCATTGACGTGAAATCGCGTCAGGTTTTGTAACGGAAGGCGCTGAGGCAGGCGCACCTTAGGTCGCAGGGGCAATCCGGCTCAGGATCCCATCCGTCTCAACCGCGCCGATGGCGCCCGCAATATGGCCGCGCTCTCCGGTCACCCGGGTCGCGACATAGGCGTCGGAGACGGCGGCAGGAGCAGATTGGATGAGGATTGCGGCTGTCAGCAGGGTTGCCGCCCGCTCGGCAAACCACCGCGCTTCGGCCTCTTCCGGCAAGGCAGGCCAGCGTTCAAAATGCGCCGTTAACGCCGCATCATAACGCGCATCCGCCCCAGTCACCGCCCCAAGCTCTGCCCGCAACGTTTCCCCAGCCAGCGGATCGCGCGCCAGCGTGCGCAGGATGTCAAGGCAGATGACATTGCCAGACCCCTCCCAGATGCCATTGAGCGGGGCCTCGCGATAGAGCATCGGCAGCGGCGTATCTTCGACATACCCCATGCCGCCCAGTGCCTCCATCGCCTCAAAAGTGACATGGGCGCAGCGCTTATTCGATAGGAACTTCGCCAGCGCCACGCCGATGCGCGCAAAGGCACGGTCCTCCGCCGAGGTACCGTCAAAGGCTGCCGCTACCCGCAGTCCCAGCGCCAGCGCCCCCTCCCAATCCAGCGCCAGATCGGCCAGCACCCGTGCCATCAGCGGCTGGTCGATCAACCGCTTCTGAAACGCTGTCCGGTGCGTGCACCAGTGATGTGCCTCGCTAAGTGCCGCCCGCATCAGCCCCGCCGGGGCCATCGCAGTATCAAGCCGCGTGTGATGCACCATCTCGATGATGGTCTGCACCCCGCGCCCCTCTTCCCCCAGCAGATTCGCAAAGGTGTTATGGTATTCGATCTCGGACGAGGCGTTCGCCTTGTTGCCGAGCTTGTCCTTGAGCCGCATGATGTGGATGGCATTGCGCCCGTCTTCCAACCAGCGCGGCACCAGAAAACAGCTCAGCCCGCTGCCTGTCTGCGCCAGCGTCAGGAACCCGTCTGACATCGGGGCCGAGCAGAACCACTTGTGCCCCGTCAGTCGCCACCCATCCGCGTGCCGCGTGGCAACGGTGGTGTTGGCCCGCACGTCCGAGCCGCCCTGTTTTTCGGTCATCGCCATGCCAAGCGTCGCGCCCCTTTTCTGCGCAATGGGCTTGATTGACGGGTCGTATTCCCGCGACAGCAACTTCTCGCGCCAGACCGCAGAAAGGTTTTCCGAGGCCGCCAGCGCTGGCACAGCGGCATAGGTCATGGTCATCGGGCAGCAATGCCCCGGCTCCACCTGGCTGGCGAGGTACACCATGGCAGCGTGGCTTACATGCCCGCCCTGCCCGCCTTCCCATGCCATCGCCGGATAGCCTGCGCCAATGCCAAGTCTCATCAACTGATGATAGGCGGGGTGAAACGTCACCTCATCCAACCGCCGCCCGCCGTTGTCAAAAAGCCTTAGCTCAGGCGTGTGTCGGTTTGCCAGACGGCCTGCCTCCCGCGTCTCCGTCCGGCCCAGCGCCGCCCCGTAGGCCGCCAGCGCATCCGCACTCCCCTGCCCCCGCGCCACCGCTTCGCGAAGCGCCATATCATCCGCCCAAAGGTCCACATCATCCCGCACAGGTGGCTGGTTTGAAACCTCATGCGTCGGCAGCGCTGTGCGCGGGGGAAGCATCTCAGTCCGCCAATATCTTGCCCGGGTTCATGATGTTCTGCGGATCAAGCGCCCGTTTGATGGCCGACATCACCGCGAGCGTCTCTGCCCCCAACTCCTTGACCAGATAGGGTCGCTTGCCCTGCCCGATCCCGTGCTCTCCAGTGCAGGTGCCGTCCATTGATATCGCCATGTCGTTGAGCCAGCTCACAAAGGTGCGCGCGTTCTCCACTTCTTCCGCATTCTCCATATCGAGCAGCAGGGAGGCATGGAAATTACCATCCCCCGCATGCCCGACCACCGGCGCGATCAGCCCCAGTTCATTGGCCTTCGCCTCCGACGCCGCCACCGCTTCAGCCAGTCGCGAGATCGGCACACAGACATCCGTTGCCACCGCCTTGCAGCCGGGCCGCAGCGCCAGCATCGCCCAATAGGCATCATGCCGCGCCTGCCAGAGTTTGTTGCGCTCTTCCAGACTGGCGGTCGCCTGATAACCCGTACCGCCCTCTTCTTCAGCCAACATGCCAAAGGTCTCGGCCTGTTCGGCGACGCTGGCCTCTGATCCGTGGAACTCCAGCAGCAAAAGCGGCCCTTCGGGCAGGTCCAGCTTTGCGTAGTTGTTGAGCGCCTTCACCACCAGCGTATCCAGAAGCTCAATCCGCGCCACCGGCAGCCCGTACTGGATCACCGCCATCACTGTCTTCGACGCAGCTTCCACGGACGGAAAGGAGCAGCGCGCCGCCGAAATCGCCTCCGGAATGCCCTGCAGGCGCAAGGTGATCTCCGTGATGATCCCCAGCGTGCCTTCGGACCCTACCATCAGCCGCGTCAGGTCATAGCCCGCAGAGGTCTTGCGCGCCCGCTGCGCGGTGCGGATGACCGATCCATCCGCCATCACCGCCTCGACACTCAGGACGTTGTCTTTCATCGTGCCGTCGCGCACCGCGTTGGTGCCCGATGCCCGCGTCGCCGCCATCCCGCCAAGGGAGGCATTCGCACCAGGGTCAATGGGAAAGAACAGCCCCTGATCACGCAGGTAGGTATTGAGCGCCTCGCGCGTCACGCCGGGCTGCACACGGCAATCAAGGTCACCCGCGTTCACTTCCAGCACCTTGTCCATCTGACTGACATCAATCGAAATGCCACCCGCAGGCGCATTCACGTGCCCCTCCAGCGAGGTGCCGGTGCCGTAGGCGATAATCGGCACGTTATGGGTTGCACAGACCTTCACAATCTCGCTCACCTCAGCAGTTGACTGCGCAAAGACCACGCCATCCGGCATCTGGTTCTCAATCCAGGTGGTTGTATGCCCGTGCTGTTCCCGGATTGACTGACCGGTCTGGAACCGCTCGCCAAACTGCTGTTTCAACACGCCCAGCGCTGCGGCAATCCCCTCTTCATTGCGCATCAGCGCGCCACCATCTGCCATTGTCGTCCTCCCTTGCCGGGCCCTATTGGCCGTAGGCAATCCCTTCTCGGCGCGGGTCCGCTCCGCCCTGCAGCGTATCACCGATGGCGATCAAATGCAGGCCCGAGGTCAACGCGCGGGCATTCACTTCAAACCCCAACTCTGTCAGCCCCTCGGTCAATTCAACTGCCGCCGTCCCTTCTTCCACGTCATAGGTGCCAAAACGGTTCACCGCATGCGGAATGCTTGCCGCTTCCTGCACGTTCATCCCCCAGTCAATGACGCCAACAATGGCCTCACTGACGTAGCCAATGATCCGGCTGCCCCCCGGACTGCCCACCGCCAGAACCGGCGCGCCGTCCTTCAACACGATGGTCGGCGCCATGGAGGAACGCGGCCGCTTGCCCGGCTCCACCCGATTGGCAATCGGCACGCCCTCGCTGTGAGAGCGGAAAGAGAAATCCGTCAGCTCATTGTTCAAAAGGAACCCGCCCACCATGAGCCGCGAGCCAAAGCCGTTCTCAATGGTGGTGGTCAGGCTGGCCACATTGCCTGCCGCGTCCACGATGGAGATATGCGAGGTCGAGGGAAACTCGATGCTCTGATCATCCGCCCAGTTCAGCGCATGGTCAAAGGCGGGGGTGCCCGGTGCCACCTCCTCCAGTGCCTTGTCCGTGTCGAGCACGGAAGCGCGCTCGGCCATATAGGCCGGGTCCAGCAGTCCCGTGACCGGCACCGGCACATAGTCGCTATCCGCCAGATACCGTCCGCGATCGGCAAAGGCCAAACGTCCTGCGTCCCCCATCAGGCGGCGCACGGTCACATCCTGCGGCCCCGCGCTCAGGTCAAAGCCTTCAAGCGCAGCAAGGATCTGCCCCACAGCCACTGCCCCCGAAGACGGCGGCCCCATCCCGCAGACCTCATGGTCCCGGTAGGGCGCACAGACCGCAGGCCGCTCCTTGACCTGATAGACCGCCATGTCGATCTCCGACAACACGCCCGGATTGCCCTGCGCACCCTGCACGGTGGCCACGATGTCCTTACCGATCTGCCCACCATAGAAGGCGGCAGCCCCCTCTGCCGCGAAAGACCGCAGTGTCTCCGCATAGGCCGGGTTTTGTAGCGTGTTGCCCGGCTGGATCAGTTCTCCATCCGGCATGAAGTAGGAGGCCGTCACACCCGAGGAGGCCAGCCGCTCCTGATCACCCTCCACCAGCATCGCCAGCCGCGGCGAGACGGTAAAACCCGCCTCCGCCAGATCAATGCCCGGCTGCAAAAGCGACGCCCAGTCCTGATTGCCCCAGCGCGCATGCACCTCCGCCA
>CAYUSM010000221.1:0-5860 GCA_964447345.1 uncultured Sulfitobacter sp.
CAGGCTATTGTTTTGCCGGGAACGCCGCCCTCTTCGGCGTCTGCGATCTGCGCATTGCGACCGAACAGAGCTGGATTGGCATGGGCGGTCCTGCGATGATTGAAGGCGGCGGTTTGGGCGTTGTGGCCCCCACCGACATCGGTCCGTCAGAGGTGCAGACCAGGAACGGCGTCATTGACTTGCTCTGCGCGGACGAAGCGACCGCCGTCGCCGCGGTCAAAGACGTCCTCGCCTTGCCGACAATGGATGAGGCACCGGCCCATGACCCCGCACCGCTGCGGCACATCATCCCAACCGACCGCACCCAAGCCTATGACATGCGCGATCTCATCGCGGCCTTTGTCGATCCAGGCAGCTTTCTCGAACTGCGCCGTGCCTTCGGCACCGGGATGATCACCGGCTTCGCCCGTATCGAAGGCCGCTCGGTTGGTCTGTTGGCCAACAATCCGCTGCACCTTGGCGGAGCCATAGACGCAGCCGCAGGTGACAAGGGCGCACGCTTCCTCCAGCTTTGCGACGCCTGGGGTGTGCCAGTTGTGACCCTTTGCGACACGCCGGGCTTCATGGTCGGCCCGGATGTGGAGGCAACCGGACAGGTCGCCCATATCTCCCGCCTCTTCCTCGCTGGCGCAAACTTCAATCAACCGCTGGTTACAGTGATCCTCCGTAAAGCCTATGGGCTGGGGGCCATGGCCATGGCAGGCGGCGGCTTTGACCGACCAGACTTTTGCTGCGCCTGGCCGTCGGGCGAGATCGGCGCCATGGGCCTCGAAGGGGCTGTGCGTCTGGGCTACCGCGACCACCTCGCCGCCCTGCCCGAGGACGCCCGCGCCGCAGAATTCGACCGTCTGCTGGGCGAGATGGTCGAGCGCGGCAAAGCCCTCAATGCCGCCAGCCTGTTGGAGTTTGATGCGGTCATCGACCCGGCCGACACCCGCCCCAAGATCACGGCGGCCCTCAGGGCCGCAGGCCCGACATCGCCCGGCACGCGCTACCCTGACGCCTTCTGAAACCTTTCCGCAGACAGGTTCAGGCCATCCAGGCAGCCTTGCGCTTGTCAAAGAAAGCCCCGATCCCCTCAGCGGCTTCTTCCGTCTCCCAACGTGCTGCCAGCGCCGCAATCGACATCGCGACCGCCTCGTCCGTCGCAGCCCCGCCCAGATCAAGCGCCAGCTGCTTGGCCGCCGCCACCGCTCCCGGTGCACAACTGAGATAAGGCACAACCTCTGCCTCTACCGCCACGTCAAGGTCCTCCGCAGGCACAGCTTTCGCTAGCAACCCAAGCTCTACCGCTTCCGCCGCCCCAAAAAGCCGCGCTGACATGAAGACACGCCGCGCCCGCCCTTCGCCCATCCGCGCGATCACGTAGGGCCCAATGGTCGCCGGAATGATCCCCAGCCGCGTCTCCGTAAACCCCATCTTGAGGCTATCGACACCGATGGCCACATCACAGACAGACGCCATCCCAACCCCGCCGCCAAAGGCATTGCCCTGTACCTTACCGATCACCGGCTTCGGCAGGCGGTTCAGCGCCCCCAGCATCGCCGCCAGCTTGCCCGCCTCTGCCGAGCGGGTCTCTGCATCCATATCCCGTTGCGCCCGCATCCAGCCCAGATCACCGCCTGCACAAAAGCTCTTGCCCGCGCCCGTCAGGACCACGACCCGCACCGCGTCATCAGCGGCGAGTTGCCGTGCAGCATCCGTGAGATCCGCCAACATCTGCGCTGACATCGCATTGTGCTTCTCCGGTAGGTTCAACGTCAGCGTCGCCACACCCCGCGCGTCCGTCTCAACGGTGACCGTCTCAAAACTCATGCCCGCATCGCCCGTGCCATGCCTGCCGCGTCTTCCAGCACATCCTGATCCAGCCCCGTCTCATAGCCCAGCGCCGTCAGATGCGCATTCACCGCTTCCGTGGCCACATTCCCCGCCGCACCGGGCGCGTAGGGACATCCCCCCAAACCACCCACAGCCGCGTCAAAGACCCGCAACCCCATCGAAAGCGACGCATCAATATTGTCCATCGCCCGACCATGGGTGTCGTGATAATGCCCCGCCAACCGTCCAGCAGGCACCACATCCCGCACCGCCAGCAACATCCGCGCAATACTGTCCGGTGTGCCTGCCCCAATCGTATCACCCAGAGAAATCTCGTAACACCCCATCGCAAAAAGCTTGTCGGCCACGTCTGCCACCGCCTGCGGTGCCACCGGCCCGTCATAGGGGCATTCCACCACGCAGGAGACATAGCCACGCACCGGCAAATCGATATGTCGCGCTTCTTCCAGAATAGGTGCAAACCTCTCCAGGCTCTCGGCAATGCTGGCATTGATGTTCTTCTGGCTGAACCCTTCGGAGGCAGAGCCGAAAACGGCGATCTCATCGACCCCGGCCTTCAACGCATCCTCATACCCCCGCATGTTCGGCGTCAGCGCCGCATAGCGCACACCGTCGCCGCGCCTGATCCCTGCCATCACCTCACTCGAGCCTGCCATTTGCGGCACCCACTTAGGGCTTACGAAGGAGGCGCATTCGATCCGCCGGAACCCCGCGTCCGTGAGCCGGTCCACCAGGGCAACCTTCTCGGCCACCGGTATCTCGCGCGCCTCGTTCTGCAGCCCGTCCCGCGGTCCCACCTCGAATATCTCGCAAGTCCCCAAACTCATCACACCGTCCCCCGCTTCATCTTTCCAATAGACGCATACGCACTGTCACCCTCACGTGACCGGCCAGGGCGCATAGAATTCCCGTTCATAAATCCCATCCCCCTGTGGCAGCGCCTTTTGAAACGCCTCACGTTCCGTGATCCGCGCATACCAATCCGCCACTGCCGGATGCTGATCCAGCGTCACGAAAAACCGTGACATATAAACCGCCTGTCCCACAGAGATATCGGCTGCCGAAAAGCCCGAGGTCAACAGATAGTCGCGGTTCTCCACCGGCGTAGTGAGCCGCGCCTCAATCGCATCATAGCATTTGCCGACCCTTGCTGCCTCCAGCTTCATCACGATCGGGCTGCGCATATTGTCCTCCCGCAGCGCCACATGCTGCTGGGTCAGAGCGGCTGTATGCTGGCTCAGGGTTTCGGCAAAATGCACCCAGACAAGCCAGGCCATCCGGTCGGGCGACCCGCCGGACCGCCCCAGTCGGTCCGGCGAAAACCGCTCGCAAAGGTATTCGGTAATCGCGCCCGTCTCAAACATCCGCTCGCCCTCGATCTCCAGCGCGGGCACCCGACCTGCCGGAGAGAGCGTCAGATAAGCCGGATCGCGCAGCGACCGGTCAAAGGGATGCACCTGCACCCGAAACGGCACGTCAAGTTCATTCAGCAACCAGAGCGTGCGCATCGAACGGGTCTGAGGACAATGATGCAGCGTGATCATGCCGCCGCCTCTTCCTCGGCTTCAAGCCGCACCAGCGCCGCCCCCGCCTCAACCTGATCGCCCGCCGCCGCCAGGACTTCTGCGACGACGCCGTCCCGCACGGCGAGGAGCGCGTGTTCCATCTTCATCGCTTCAAGTACGGCCAGACGATCTCCTTTTGTGACCGCCTGCCCAACCTTGGCATCAACGGCCCGCACAAGCCCCGGCATCGGCGCCTCAATCAGATTACCATCCCCCTGCGCGCCCGCCGCCCGGTCCAGCGGATTGATCACCTCAAAAACCAACCCGTGGTTTTCAAAGACAGTGACGGTATCTGCGCTGCGCACCACATCTGCGGCAATCGCGCCCCCGACGACCCAGCGCCCGGCGCGCCGCTCGGCCTCAACCTCATCCTCGCCCACGGTCCAGATTTGCCGACAAGCCGAGACCACCCGCACTTTCAGCACATGCTCCGCCCCGCCCCAGGACAGCGTCACCTGCCGCCGCAAAGGCCGCCAGAGATGGAAACCGGTCTCCGCTTCCGTATCCAAAAGCTCAAGTGCGCACATCCCGGCCAAAGCCGCATGGCGTGGTTCGACCTCCGGCACAGCGGTCAATACGTCAATGTCCCGTGCAATGAGCCCAGTGTCCACATCGCCTAAGCCAAAGCCCTCATGCCCTGCCAACGCTCCCAGAAAGGCAAGGTTCGTCACCGTCCCGCCCACCTGACAGCCTTCAAGTGCCGCACGCAGCTGCGACAGGGCGACCTCGCGGGTCTCCCCATGCACGATGACCTTGGCAATCATCGGATCATAGAAGGGCGAAATCGTATCGCCTGCGCGAACACCTGAATCCGCCCGCGCACCATCGGCAAACCGCAAATGCGTCAGCGTCCCTGTTGCAGGCAGAAACCCCTTGGACACGTCTTCTGCATAAAGCCGCGCCTCAAAGGCATGCCCGGTGATCGAAAGGTCTTCTTGCGCGGCAGGCAAAATCTCCCCTGCAGCCACACGCAACTGCCATGCCACCAGATCGACCCCGGTGATCATCTCCGTCACCGGATGCTCGACCTGCAACCGTGTGTTCATCTCCATGAAGAAAAAGCCATCCGGCCTCAGCCCGCCTGAGCCATCCACAATGAACTCGACCGTCCCGGCTCCGGCATAGCCAATGGCCTCCGCCGCGCGCACCGCAGCGGCTCCCATGGCCGCACGCATCTCTTCGGTCATCCCCGGTGCCGGGGCCTCTTCGATCACTTTCTGATGACGACGCTGCAGGGAACAATCCCGCTCAAAGAGATGCACTGCACGGGCCCCATCCCCAAAGACCTGCACCTCGATGTGCCGCGGTTTGGAAACGAATTTCTCCACCAGCACATCCGCATTGCCAAAGGCTGTCTTAGCCTCAGACCGGGCACTCTCCAGCGCCGCCTGAAACGCACCCGCCTCTTCGACCAGACGCATCCCCTTGCCGCCGCCACCCGCAACCGCCTTGATCAACACCGGATAGCCGATCTTCTCTGCCTCTTCGGCCATTAGCGCATCATCCTGATCCGCCCCATGGTACCCGGGCACAACCGGCACACCCGCTTCGACCATCAACGCCTTGGCAGCATCCTTCAGCCCCATCGCCCGGATGGCCTTGGCCGAAGGCCCGATGAACACCAAGCCTGCCGCCTCCACCGCATCCACAAAATCAGGGTTCTCCGACAAAAACCCGTATCCGGGATGGATCGCCTGAGCCCCTGTCTCCAGCGCCGCCTGCACAATCACATCGCCGCGCAGATAGCTCTCCGCCGGGGCAGACCCGCCGATATGCACCGCCACATCCGCCATGGCCACATGTTTGGCCCCGGCATCCGCATCCGAATAGACCGCGACACAGCGCACCCCCCTGGCCTGCGCCGTTTCCATCACCCGGCAGGCAATCTCGCCCCGGTTCGCAATCAGGATCGTGTCAAACATCGCGCCACCCCACTCTCTTCATCTTTCCAACTACAATTCCGGGGTTTGGGGCAGCGCCCCAATCAGGTCCCCGCCAAGTGCACGATGCGCCACTCACATCCGAAACACGCCAAAACGTGTCTCCTCAATCGGCGCGCAGAGCGACGCCGACAGGCTCAAAAACAACACATCCCGCGACTTGCGGGGATCAATGATCCCGTCGTCCCAAAGCCGGGCGCTGGCGTAAAGCGGATGGCTCTGCGCCTCGAACATATCAATCGTGGGCTGTTTGAAGGCCGCCTCTTCCTCCGCGGACCATTCCTGCCCCGCCCGCTCCATCGCGTCGCGTTTCACCGTCGCCAGCACGCCCGCCGCCTGCGGCCCGCCCATCACCGAAATGCGGCTGTTCGGCCAGGTCCACAGGAACCGTGGCCGATAGGCCCGCCCCGCCATGCCGTAGTTCCCCGCCCCAAAGGAGCCGCCGACCAGCATGGTGATCTTGGGCACGTTCGTTGTGGCCACCGCCGTGACCATCTTTGCCCCATGCCGGGCAAT
>CAYUSM010000222.1:0-5824 GCA_964447345.1 uncultured Sulfitobacter sp.
CGATCTCGGTGGCACCGGCGGCCACGCTCATCTCGATCTCGCGCAGGCGCAGCTCAAAGGGCGACAGCCCCGCCGGGAAACCGGTGGACACAGCAGCGATTGGGATACCGGTGCCGCGCAGCGCATCAACCGCCGCCGGGATCATCTCGTGATAGACACAAACAGCCCCTGTGGTGATCGGCGCAACTCCCATGGCCTCCAGCAGCGCCGGTGCCACTGGCTGGCGGGCCTTGGCACAGAGCCGCTCCACCCGGCGCGCGGTGTCATCGCCCGAGAGCGTGGTCAGATCAATGCACTGAACCGCCTTGAGCAGCCAGGCCGCCTGATAGGCTTTCTTGACCGACCGCCGCGCCCCGATGGTCCCGGCGCGCCGCTCAATGGCAGAGGTATTGGCCTGTGCGCTCAGCACCCAATTGAGGTCAAGCGGCAAGCCGGGATTGCGCGGCTCGGTCACCTGCGGCAGGTGCGCGTCTTTGGTCTGGGGCGTTTGGGCGTGAACATGGGGCGAGGGGGCAGACATGGACATCTCCGGATCATGCAGAGAGGTCAAAGTGCCATGCGCGCGCCCCTATTGGCAAGCGGGCTGACGCGGCGTGATCAGCTGCCGCGATAGGTGGAATAGCCAAAAGGAGAGAGCAGCAGCGGGACGTGGTAATGTGCCTCGGCATCGGAGATGCCGAAACGGATGGGAATCAGGTCCAGAAAGCGCGGGTTCTCGGGTGGCGTTCCATTGGCATCGAGATAGGCCCCGGCTTCGAACACCAACTCATAAGTGCCGGTCGCGAATGCAGCGGCAGGCAGGATCGGGCTGTCGGTACGGCCGTCTGCGTTGGTCACCATCTGTGCCAGCTCGGTTCGGGCGTCGCCATCAAGTCGAAAGAGCGTAATGCGCAGCCCCGCCGCAGGCAGGCCGCGGGCGGTGTCCAGCACATGGGTCGTCAGATATCCGTTTGGCATGGGCTTGGCCTTAAAGGGTGTGGAGTGGGGCGGGCTACAGACCCATTTGCATGCCAAACCGGGCAATAAACAAGACAAAATCCACTATTCCGAATCAAACCTGCACCGATTCGGCGATTTTTCCTAAACTGATTCGTTTTCCCTTTGACACGGACGAATCATCCTTTGCATATATGGGTTCACAACCCAAAAGATGTGTGGCCTGCCAGCTAAACGCACAAAATGGGGTATGATGTCTGGGGGATTTTATGCGGCGGTGGAGCGCGCGAGCAGCGTTTGCCCTTGTGCTTGCGGCAACAGCAAGCGGGGCACAGGAACAGCTGACAGAGGCGAAGGCCTCTTTCATTTTCAATGGCGAACGGGTGCAGATCAGCCGTGATATCGGTCAGGCAGCACCCTTCATCGCGACATTCACGTCTCGGGGCGATACCTGCGGCGCACCCTGTATCGCGCCGATGCAGGTGGCCGAAGGTGTGGCCACGCTGGACGAAGGGCAGGTTCTCAATTTCCTTGTGAACGAAGTGGCGGGCAACCGGGGTTTGATGGTGGATGCCCGCCTGCCGCAGGACAGGGCCGCCGGGTTCATTCCCGGAACGGTCAATCTGCCCTACAGCACAATGGACCCAACCAACGGGTTTCGCCGCGACATCCTGATCGCGCTGGGCGCACGTGAGTTCGAGGGCGTGTTCAACTTCGCCGATGCCCGACAATTGCTGGTCTATGACCTGGGTCCCAGCAGCAATGATGCAGGCCTTCTGGTGCAAAACCTTCTCGCAGCTGGATATCCGCCGGAATTGATCCGGTACTACAGGGGCGGGATGCAGGTTTGGTCCGTGCTTGGCTTCAGCATCGAAGCGGGCCAATCATGAACCGAGGCAGAGCCGAAGACCCGGTGCACCCGCAAGTCACCTTCGACAATTACGTCATACCAGAAACCGTGCGGGGGACCACCCGTGCCACACCGTCAGGTTTTCGGTTGAACGGCATAGTGGTTTCCGTCTCGCTGATTGCTGTCTTGACCTTTGTGCTTGGCGTGCTGGTAACCTTGCAGTTCATGGGTCCAGGGCAGCCTGTCCAACGGGCTGCTGCGCCAACCCCACAGCCCGCAGCCACCGCTCTGACCGAGGCTGAAGAGGTGGTGACACGCACGCAACCTGCCGATCTGCTGAGCACCGCACCTGCTGCTCGGAAGCCAGAGGCAGAAATACCGGCCTTTAAAGAAGCGGTGCTGAAAGGTCTGCAACCGCAGCGCACCGTCGGCAAATTGACCGAAGAAGAGATGCGGCAGCGCGCGCTTGAGGCGCAGGCCATCGTGAACCGCAACAAGTTACGCATGCTGCGCGAGGGCGTTCTGGCCGGGGTCTACAGCGTGAGGGCCGAAAACGATGACGGCAGGAAGCGGCTGGTGCTGCAAACCGTCAACGCAGAGATGACCCGCGCCAGCATGGGCAACCTGTTGCTGGCGGCAGCGCGCAACGGTGAAATCGAAATCCCCGCCTCTTTGAACACAGCGGACGGCCAGATCGATATGGACACGCTTCTGTTCAACCTCATCCAGACTTCACTGGCCGAGGATGGCACGCTGGAAGGGGCGGAAGCCGCCCGGGAAATGAGCCGCCGCGCCTTTGCTGCCTCTGACGCCAAGACAAAGCAGGTGAAAGGCGAGCGCATCTACACCGTCGAGCCGGGCGACAGCCTGGCCTATATCTCGTTGCAGTTCTATGGCCGTCCAAATGCCTATCTGCGCATTTTTGACGCCAACCGGGACACGTTGACTTCCCCGGACCTCATAAAGATTGGCCAGCGCCTAATAATTCCAGGATAACAATAAACACAGTCGCCGCAGCCAATCTTGCAACGGGCCGTCTCCCCAGTGACGGCCCGTTGGCTTTCGTGGGGCACCTATTCCCGCAGGTCGCAAATGAACAACATCTTGCGCAAATGCCGCTAGAGCGCGGGGGGCGGGTTTTTACGATGGACCGTGACATCAGGGAGGATGCTGCATGTCCGCACTCACGCAAGATCAGGTGGCGCAATACCGGCGAGATGGATTTCTGTCGGGTCTGCCTGTTTTCGGAGCGGCTGAAACCGCCGCGTTGCGCATGGACGTTGAAACGCTCGAACGGGATCATGCAGGCGGGGCCGGTGGCCACAGGCTTGATCAGTTCTTTCGGGTAAACGGTCATCTGGTGATCCCGCTTTTGGCCGAGGTCGCACGAACGCCTGCGATTCTGGATCAGGTGGAAAGCGTGCTGGGTCCAGACCTTTTGGCCTGGTCAGTAGAGTTGTTCATCAAGGAGCCGGGCAGCACCAAGACCGTCTCATGGCATCAGGACATCACCTATTGGGGCATGGGAGAGACCGAGGAAGAGGTCACGGCCTGGATTGCGTTGTCGGATGTCTCGGTCCAGGCAGGCTGCATGCGCTTCCTGCCCGGCAGCCATGGTGGCGGCATTGCCGCACATGAAGACACGTTCGACGCGGACAACCTTCTGTCCCGTGGTCAGCAGATTGCAGGTGTGGACGAAGCAGCAGCGGTGCACGGGCCGCTCAGACCCGGTCAGATGTCGCTGCATCACGGCCGGTGTTTTCATGCCTCGGGTCCCAACCAGAGCAATGATCGTCGCATCGGGATGGCGATCCGCTATGTCACGCCGGGCGTCCGGGCCCATGCGCCGGGGCGGGACTATGCCATGCTGGTGCGTGGGATGGATGCGGCGCAGGGCTGGATCAATCTTGCCGGGCCACGTGGGCTTTTTGCGGCTGAAGACCTGGTGATCTACGACCAGGTGCTGGCAGACCAGTCGGCGACGTTGGCCGCCGGGGCCGAAGGCGAGGTGACGATGTATGCAAAGAAGGGGCTGTAGATGGCCGAGACCGTGAGCTTTACCGCGATGAAGGACGGCACACGCGAAGACTATGAGTTGCTGGAACGCTTGGAAAAGCCGTTTCTGGGCATGACGGCGGACCGCGTGCTGGATGAGCTGCGGCGCGCCGATGACATGACGCTGGAAGGCTACAAGATCACACGGATGCAGCATGGGCTGCAATCTGGCACCCGGGCGTTGCGTGAAGGCGCGGACATCGATTGGGTCGTCGGCGCGCTGTTGCATGACGTGGGTGACGGGCTGGCCCCGCAGAACCACGACCGGATGTCGGCAGAGGTGATCCGGCCGTTCGTGCGCTGGGAGGTGTCCTGGGTGGTGGAGCATCACGGCCTTTTCCAGATGCTCTATTACGGGCACCACTACGGCTGGGACCGGAATGCACGGGATCAGTATCGCGACCATCCGCTTTTTGAGACCTGTGCGGCGTTTTGCGAGCGCTGGGACCAGTCGAGTTTTGATCCAGACTATGCAACGGAACCTCTGGAGACCTTTGCGCCGATGGTGCGCGAGGTGTTCGGGCGCAAGGCCTATGACCCGGCGGTTGTGCGCGAGGGAGAGGTGACCGGTCTGCCGCCTCTTTGAGGCGATTGTAGCGGGCCGCGAATTGCGGCAACGTGGCGCCATGAACCGATACCCCAGAGATTTCCGTGGCTACGGCGCAAACCCGCCTGACGCTGCATGGCCGAATGGCGCGCGCATCGCGGTCCAGTTTGTCATCAACTACGAGGAAGGTGGCGAGAACTCCCTTCTGCACGGTGATGCCGCCTCCGAAGCTTTCCTGTCCGAAATCGTGGGTGCCCAGCCCTGGCCGGGCCAGCGCCACTGGAACATGGAAAGCATCTACGATTACGGCGCCCGTGCCGGGTTCTGGCGGCTGCACCGGCTCTTTACCGGGGCAGGGGTGCCGGTGACGGTCTATGGCGTGGCATCCGCTCTGGCGCGCGCGCCAGAGCAGGTTGAGGCGATGAAGGACGCGGGCTGGGAAATTGCCAGCCACGGGCTGAAATGGATCGACTACAAGGATCATGCCGAAGACGACGAGCAAGCCGATATCGCGGAGGCCATCCGCCTGCATACGGAGGTTGTCGGCGCGGCACCGCGCGGGTGGTACTGTGGCCGGACCAGCATCAACACGGTGCGGCTGGCGGCAGAGACGCAGGCCTTTGACTACATCTCGGACACATATGACGACGATCTGCCTTACTGGATGGAAGTCGGTGGCCGGGAACAGCTGATCATCCCCTACACGCTTGACTGCAACGACATGCGGTTTGCCACCGCGCAGGGGTTCAATTCAGGCGATCAGTTCTATGCCTACCTGCGCGATACCTTCGATGCGCTTTATGCAGAAGGTACGGCGGGCGCGGCCAAGATGATGTCCGTCGGTCTGCATTGTCGTCTGGTGGGGCGTCCGGGGCGCATGCAGGCGCTCAAGCGTTTCATCGACTACATCAAGGGGTTCGAGGGCGTCTGGACGCCGCGAAGGATCGAGATTGCGGAGCATTGGCGGGCGGCTCATCCCCCACCGGCGCGGGGTCTTCGCCCCAGTCACATGGACAGGACAGCGTTTGTGGACAGGTTCGGTGGTGTTTTTGAACACTCGCCCTGGATCGCCGAGCGGGCCTTTGAGCTGGAACTGGGCCCCGTCCACGATTGTGCGGCGGGACTGCATAGCGCGCTTTGCCGGGTGTTCCGTTCCGCGTCTGAGGTTGAACGCCTTGGCGTGCTGCGCGCGCATCCCGATCTGGCGGGGAAACTGGCGGCCGCCAAACGGCTGACGGCAGAAAGCACAGCCGAACAGGCCAGCGCGGGTCTGGATGCGCTGACAGACGACGAACGCCATCGGTTCGACACCCAGAACAGCGCTTATGTTGCCAAACACGGCTTCCCTTTTATCATCGCCGTAAAGGACCACACCAAGGCAGGCATTCTGCGGGCCTTCGACCAGCGGATCGCCAACGATACGCAAACCGAATTCA
>CAYUSM010000223.1:0-5824 GCA_964447345.1 uncultured Sulfitobacter sp.
TGCAACGGAGCGATCCATGACGCAGACCCATGTTGAAAACGGCACACGCTGGCTGGAGCAGGCGGGTGTCCGTCCGACCCGGCAACGGGTGACGCTGGCCAGCTTGCTGGTTGGTGATGGGCAGCATCGCCATGTGACGGCCGAGAGCCTGTTTGAAGCAGCGAAGGGGCAAGGGGACGCGGTCTCTCTTGCCACTGTCTACAACACCCTGCGTGCCTTTTGTGAAGCTGGTCTGCTGCAGGAAGTCACTGTGGATGGCTCCAAGAGCTATTTCGACACCAACACGCATGACCACCCGCATTTCTTCTGGGAAGATGATGGCAAACTGACCGATGCGCCATCCGAGCAGTTGGTCATATCCGAGTTGCCTGATGCGCCGGAAGGGGCGGAGATTGCCAGCGTCGATGTGGTGATCCGCCTGCGCCGCAAGACCGCCAGCACCTGAGCCCTGAAGGGCTGATGCCGCATCGCCTGATCACACAGGATCATATCGAGACTTACCAGCGCGAAGGCGTCGTGTTGGTCAAGGGCCTCTTTGCAGATCATGTGGAAACGCTACGCGCGGGCATTGAGCGCAACATGGCCGAGCCTGGTCCCTATGCTTCGACCAATGACAGGGCAGGCGAGACCGGGCTTTTCTTCGACGATTATTGCAACTGGCAACGCATCCCGGAGTTCGAAGACGTCATCCACGCCTCTGCCGCCGCGCAGGTGGGTGCCGAACTGATGCAAAGCCGCACTGCGCAACTCTTTCATGATCATGTGCTGGTGAAGGAGCCGGGCACCTCCATGGCCACGCCCTGGCATCAGGATGGTCCTTACTACTTTGTTGAGGGCCGCCAGACCGTCAGTTTCTGGTCACCGCTTGACCCTGTCACAGACGCCACCCTGCGCTGCGTGGCCGGAAGCCACCTGTGGGAGAAACCCGTGTTGCCCACACGCTGGGCCAAGGGTGACGCTTTCTTTGATCCGGCCCCCTACATGCCCGTGCCTGACCCCGATGCGGAGGGCATGGCAATCCGCGAATGGGAGATGGCACCAGGCGACGCGGTAGCCTTCAACTACGGCATTCTGCACGGGGCACGCGGGAACACCGCCAACGCCCGCCGCCGCGCATTCTCGCTCCGGCTGGTGGGGGACGATGCGCGCTATGTGGAACGGCCCGGGCCAACATCACCGCCATTTCCGGGCCACGGGATGACTGCCGGTGAGCGGCTGCGTGATGACTGGTTTCCGGTGATCTGGCAGGGCTAAGCGCCCTTCACCTCAAAAACAATTCTTGCCACAGCCTTGGGGCAGGTCTTAGGCTGTTCTCATTCAAACTATTTATTTTCAAAACCGGTATTGAGGAGACTGCCATGTCCAAAGAAACCGATAAATTCATGAAGGATTTCAAAGCCACCGAAAAACGGCTGAAGGAGTTTGCCTCGGCTGAGGCGGAGAAACGCAAAAAGACCCTGATCACCAATCTGGAAAAAACCTGGGCTGCGGAAGACGTGGTGCAGGAGGCGGTGCAAAAGGCGCGGCTGGGTGGCGTGCAGGGCAAAAAGACCGCTGATTTCGTCAAGGAAGGCGACGTCGCTAAGACGCTGAAAGTCTGGCAGAAAGAGTTGAAAGTACACCTGTCCGGGCTCAAGGAGTTCGAGACCTATTGCAAGGAAGCGCAGGGCTTGCATCAGGAGTTGGGCAAGCGCGTTGCCGCTGTTGAAAAGGACATGAAGAAGTCTGGTGGCACTTCTGACGTCAAGCTGATGGCCACGGTCAAGGAGGCCAAGCGCGCGCTGCCAGATTTGCAAAAGACCGCCAAAGCCTTTGGCACGTTGCAAGGCCATGTGGTGTTGTACGGCGCAAACCTGCAGCGCACACTGGATGCCATCGTCAAAACAGCGCTGGAGGGGGTGGACCCCAAGGAGTTCCCCAAGGCGTTCGAAGGTGACAACCGCAAGAAGACCGCGAAAATCCTCAAGGATCATACCCGCAAGATAGACGCGCTCTGTAAGGCTGGTCAGAAGGCCGTCGAAGCGGGTGATGAAAAGGTCGAGAAGGTCATCGCCAAGGCCAACAAGCTGTTGTCCGATCTGGAAAAAATCGATGACGAAGGCAAGAAGGTCGCAAAGACCATGAAAAAAGAGATCAAGGACGCCAAGGACGGCAAAGAAGTTGAAGACTTGATCAAGGTTGCGGACCTTACCTACAAAAAATGTTCAGCCGAGATCGAGGCGCTCGAAGATGCGCTGAGTGACATGGAGACAGTGACCTGAGTTTAGAGCATGGGCGGATGCCGCGTGCAGGGCGGTCCGGAAATGGTGCGGTTCCGGCCTGTGCCTTGGCTCTGACGGCAGAGTTTCGCAACCAGGCGCAAAGCTGATTGCCTGTGCCCGCCTGATGTACCTATGGTGCCGGAAAAGCCGTGAGGACCCGCACCTGTGCCGCTCAATTGGGACGATCTGAAAATCCTGCTTGCCGTTGCCCGGGCGGGGTCCTTGTCGCGTGCGGCAACCATGCTGGAGATCGACCAATCCACTGTCAGCCGTCGCCTTGCCGGGGTCGAGGGCGCCTTGGATACCGTGCTTTTCAAACGGTCCAAAAGCGGACTGCAGGCAACCGATGCGGCTGAACGGCTGCTCCCGCTGGCGGAAGCGGTTGAACATGCTGTGGACGTCTTTGTGGAAGGCGCCTCTGCCGGTCGGGGGGAAGGGCCAAAAGGGTTGGTGCGCATCCTTGGCAACGCCTGGATTCTGAACCGGTTGTCAGAACGGGTATTGCCCGGTTTTCTTGCCGAGTATCCAAATGTCGATGTCCGCTTGCTGACGCAGGTTCCCAAAGCACCAATCCGGTCAGATGCAACACTGTCGCTGTGGTTTGAGGCACCGCCGAAACATGGGGACACTTCTGTGCGTCTGGGTGATGTGCCCTTCGCGCTCTACGCCCTGAAAGGGCGGGACCCGGACAGGCTGGACTGGGTCTCCTTCTTTGACGAGGACGCGCCCGACCGGGCGCCGGTCAGATACTGGAATCGTCATCGCAGTGAATCAGACAAACTACGGGTGACGGTCACGGACGCTGGACTGATCCTTGCCGCCATTCGCAGCGGCGCAGGCAAGGGGCTTTTGCCGATGTGCCTGGGAGAGCAGGACCCCACGCTGGAAGCGATATCCGGCCCATCACCCCAGTTGACCCGTACGCTGCATCTGCATGTCCATCCCGACACGCTGCAGGTCCAGCGGGTCCAGGCCGTGGTCGCCACGTTGCGCGAACAGTTCGAAGACGTCTTCCTGCCCTGACAGCGGCCCGCCTTTGCAGAATTGCATGTGGGTCTTGCAGCCATGGCGGTTCTGCAGCGACGGGCGGTCGCATATCTTTGCCGCATTGAGACGACCCGCCGCAACATTATAGCGGCCTCATTTTCAAAATCCAAACTCTCGGGCTGCTGCCCGTCCCTCCATTAACAGGAGCGAAGTGATGTTCTTTAAGTACAAGCTGAAAAAAGGCGAAGATTTCAAAAGCGTCATGCGCAAGCACAAGATCAAGGATTGGGCTGGCGTCTGGAACCTCAAGGGCAACGCCTCGCTGCGCAAGAAGCGCAAATACGCCGACAAGGTGACCGAAGGCGATACGCTGATCATCTGGGACGGCCGGATCAAGTACCACAAGGTGGTTCTGGACGGGAACACCTACATGATCCCGGAAAAGGAATGGCCTGCGACCAAAAAGAAGATCATCGCCGACATGAACACCAAGCTGCTCATGCCGCTCTTCAAAATGAAGAAAATCTATGATGACGAGTATCTTTATCTGTCGAGCCTTGCGGACGACAACGCCATCGCGGGCTTCTTTGCCGCTCTTGTCGAGAACACGACAAACGCACGCGTCCCGCTGAAAGAGATGAACGCCGCCACGGTGGCCCTGCGCGATCTGCAAAAGAAAATTCTGGCGGGCAAGTTTGCCGATGTGCCCGCCGCCGGGCAGAAGGCACAAAATGCCATCGACAACTACGTCAAAGCGTCCGAGACCTACCGCCGCAAAATGACCAATGGCGCGACCAAAGGTGTGAAGGTGGTCAAGTTCGTTGATGACTATGCCTTCATCGTTGCAGGCGCTTTGGCAACTGGTGGGGCATCTGCCGTGGTGGGCGGGGCCTTCACCGCCGTAGAGATTGCTGCCGCTGTCGGTGCGGGCACAGCGCTGGTCAAGGGTGCGGGAAATGAGATCGGGCGCAAGGTTGCCGGTGACGAACGGGGCTTTGAAGAGATCGCCTTCACGCTTTACGCAAAGATGGTCGTCGGTGGGGCCGAAGGCGCGCTGGTGGGCAAACTCCTCAGCGGCAAGATGGCCACGGCATTCTTCAAGGAATTCAGCCGGATTTTGTCAAAGTCGTTCCCCAACATCGTCCGCGCGGTTCTGAAAGATGAGGTGGCGGCGCTGCTGAAAGCCCCCAGCCTGATGACCGCCATCGGCAAGGAAAAGATGATCGAAGAGGCGGTCAAGATCGTGGCCCGCACCAGCGCCAACACCATGAAGGTGCATGCCAAGAAGATCTTCAGCCAGGATGAAGGGATCATGGTCACGGCCGTCAAGGCGGCGTTGAAGAAGATCACGGGCCGCGAATCCGAGGACAAGCTTGCGACCTTGGTTGCCAGAGAACTGGCCAGCGGCAAGGCGGCTCAGGCTGTTGCGCGCAGCGTGATCAAGGGCAACCGCAAGGCCATCATCAAAGAGCTGGAAAAGATCGAGGTCGACGCCTGATCACACAACCGGGCAGGGGGGCGGGCCCCGGGCCTCAGAACCACTGCCCGGGTTCCATCAGCCCAAGGTCCAGCAATTGCCGCGAGTGCCACTCAAAAGGCGCTGAATTGTGCCAGGTAAAACTATCGATCTCGAACCTGCTGCCGGGATTGCTTTTCAGCGCCTTGGCCGTGCGGAACGAACAGATCGCGCAGGTGATGTTGTGATGCCAGGGGCAGGCGTAGGTGTTGTATTCTTCATCCGAAAACGTGTGGTCCCAGCGGATTTTCAGCCCCTTCTTGGCACGGAACAGCGGAATACGGTCAATCTTGCGGCGCGCGGCGGGCACATGTTCCTCAAACCGCCAGCGTAGGCCGCCGAAGAAATCCAGCTGCCGTTCCTTGGGATGATTGTGGTTTTCAGGATCAGGCCGCGCCAATGCGTAATAGCCTGAGCGGTCCATATGCGCGTGATCCAACGACACCGCATCGGGGAACTGATCCAGATCACTGGCATAAAGGTCGATCACATAGGCCAGCATCGCGTCGCGCCGTTCTTCGGAATGAAAGGACAGCATCTCGATGATGTTGCGTGTCTCGCTGAAGGGGAAAAAGAAGTATTCCGCGTTGTAGCAGTAGTAGAGCCACTGCCCGTCGCAGGGGGCCATGAGCGCGTTGATGGCGTTCTCCATCGCCTCATCCGCATACATGTCGTAATCCACGCGGATCACGGTTTCCTGCAGGTCGCGTGGCAAATCAAAGGCTGCTGGCATCAGCGCAATGGTGCTGGTGAACCCCATCTGCTGGTGATGCCGCAGCGTGGTGTCGACCTCAACGTCATCCTCCACCATCACAACGGCAATGGGTCCGTTTGCAAGGGCTGCGCGTTCTGCGGCAATCATCTGGGGCAGGCTGGTGTAGTGCATCCGCGCTCGCATGGGGGTTGTGTTGCTGCAGAATCGGTTAATTCGCGGTGCATTGCAAGCTTTGGGGTGCCCTGATACATGCGGGCACAACCCCACCTGCATTGGAACGCCGCCATGAATGCGCCCAAGAAGCTTTTCATCAAGACCTACGGCTGCCAGATGAACGTCTATGAC
>CAYUSM010000224.1:0-5808 GCA_964447345.1 uncultured Sulfitobacter sp.
CACGTCGCGTCAGCCCTTATGTAGGTGCTTGACCGGGGTGAGTCCACTCTGGCCCAAGCAAAAGGACGCCTGCCGTATGTGGCTTTTGATCGCATTCATCGCCGTTCCCATGATCGAGATCGCCCTCTTTATCCAGGTGGGTGGTGCGATTGGTCTGGGCTGGACGCTGGCGATTGTGCTGATCACTGCGGTTCTGGGCACCTGGCTGGTCCGCACCCAAGGGGCAATGGCACTTGGACAGCTACGGAATTCTTTTTCGGACATGCGCGACCCGACAGAGCCTTTGGTGCATGGGGCGATGATCCTTTTTGCAGGCGCACTTCTTCTCACCCCAGGTTTCTTCACGGACGCGGTTGGCTTTGCGCTGTTGATACCGGCATTCCGATCCGCCGCCTTTCGCGCGATCAGGGCCCGGGTGAATGTTCAAACCTTTGCCACTCATGGTCCGCAGGATGCTCATCGCCGCGACCCACGCTATCCCGACCCCTCAGGTGACGTGATTGACGGCGAGTATCATGAAATTCCTGAAAATGCGCACAAAGACAGGGGCTCATCCGGCTGGACAAAGCATTGAGGGCCCTCAGTCCATCTGATAAGCCCGCGTGAATCTAATTTTCACGAGGGGAATGACCCATGGCCGAAGAAGAAGCAACACAACCAGCACAGGCGCAAATGCGTGTTCTGGGACAGTTCATCCGTGACATGTCTTTTGAGAACATTATGGCCCAGCAAGGTGGCGCGGGTGACATTCAGCCCGACGTGCAGGTGCAGGTTAATCTGGATGCCAAGAAACGGCCGACGGATCATCAGTTCGAAAGCTCGATCAAGCTGAATGTGACCTCCAAAGACAAGAGCGGCGACACGACGTTGTTCGTGCTTGAAGTTGACTACGTCGGCATCTTCCACATCGAAAATGTGCCGGACGATCAGATGCATCCGTTCCTGCTCATCGAGTGCCCACGGATGATCTTCCCCTTCCTGCGGCGGATCGTCAGCGATATCACCCGTGACGGCGGTTTCCCGCCACTGAACCTAGAGAACATCGATTTCGTACAGCTTTACCGCGCAGAGATCGCACGCCGCCAGCAGGCGGAGGGTGCGCCCAAAGCTGACGCCTAACGTTTGGCCCACAATGCGCCGTCGCCCAGCTTGCTCACAAATTCGGCATGGGCGGCGGCTTCTTTTTCTGAGATCCGAGGTGGAAGCGCCTTGGCCCGCGGTTTGGGTGTCCACATCGTGTCCGGCGCGCCAGGCGTGCCTGTAGCCTGTGTAGAAAGCGCAAAATCAGGCTGTCGCCCGCCAATCAGCTCAAGATAAACCTCGGCCAGAATCTCACTATCAAGCAAAGCGCCGTGCAATGTTCGGGACGAATTGTCGATGTTGAACCGCCGGCATAGCGCGTCGAGCGAGGCAGGCGACCCCGGAAACCGCTTGCGCGCAATGGCCAATGTGTCAATCGCCTGCTCCCAGGGGATCTGCGGCAAGTTCATCCATTTAAGTTCCGCGTTCAGGAATTTGATGTCGAACGCCGCGTTGTGGATCACAAGTTTCGCATCGCCGATAAAATCGAGGAAAGCACCGCCAATTTCTGCAAACTTTGGTTTGTCACGCAGAAAGTCATCTCCAAGACCGTGAACTTCAAAGGCATCCTGCGGCATGGCGCGCTCAGGATTGATGTACTGATGATAGGTTCGCCCCGTTGCCACGTGACCCATCAGTTCAACGGCACCAATTTCGACAATGCGGTCACCGGTTTCCGGATCAAACCCTGTGGTTTCGGTATCAAGAACGATCTCACGCATGAGCCAGCTTCCCTCGAATATCACTTACAACAGAGTGCACTTGCGCACGGGCGTGTTCAATGGTGTCCGTTTCGATGACATAGTCAGCGCGGGCGCATTTTTCGGCAGCGGGCAGCTGCTTGGCTTTGATGGCTTCGAACTGGTCTTCGGTCATGGTTCCGCGTTCCATCACCCGTGCTTTCTGGGTTTTGTCATCGATGAACACGCAGGCCACAGCATCAACGCGTGTATTGCCACCAGTTTCAAACAGTAGGGGGATATCAAGAACAACGATGTCGGTCGTCGCGTTGGCAATAAAGGCCGCGCGGTCCTCGCCGACAAGGGGATGCACGATCTCTTCGATTTTCTTCAATGCCGTCGGATCACGGCCGATGATCTCCTTGAGCTTTGGCCGCGAAACTGCGCCATCAACAACCGCATCTGGGAAGTGCTTCTTAAACGCAGGCACCGCTGCCCCGCCTTCTGCGTAAAGCCGGTGCACAGCGGCGTCCGCATCCCAAAGCGCGCAGCCTTCATCCACAAAGAACTGTGCCGTCGTGGATTTGCCCATGCCGATGGAACCGGTCAATCCAAGCAGAAACATCAGCGCAACGCTGCAACGCGGGTTGCACGATCAACTTCGGGCCGGGTGCCGAACCAGCGTTCAAACGCCGGAACAGCCTGATGCAGTAACATGCCTAACCCATCAACGGTCGTGCACCCGACTTCTTCGGCAGCTTCAAGCAGTTTGGTTTTGAGTGGCGCATAGACCAGATCGGTCACAACCGTATCTTTCTTCAGTCCATCAAGCGGGACGCGCATTTCGCCCTTACCAATCATGCCGAGGGACGTGGTGTTCACCACAAGGGCGGCCCGGTCCAGCATGTTTCCGGCCTGCACCCAATCATAGATGCGTAACCGGCTGCCAAAATCCGCCTTCAGTTTTTCTGCTCGTACGCGGGTCCTGTTTGAAATCATGATCTCTGGGACACCTGCATCCAACAAAGACGCAATCACGGCCCGCGCCGCGCCACCTGCGCCCAGGACGGCCGCCGGACCGGCCTTTGCAGACCATTGCGGCGCGCCGGTTTTCAGGTTCTCAAGAAAACCGTAACCATCCGTATTGTCTGCGTGAATTTTTCCATCCTTGCGAAAAATGAGCGTATTGGCAGCCCCGATCAATATGGCCCGGTCTGTGACCTGATCAGCAATCGACAAGATCGCCTCTTTGTGGGGGATCGTTACATTGGCGCCCACGAAACCCATCTTCGGCATGGTGCGAACGACATCTACAAGGTCAGAGGCCGCCACATCCATCGGCACATAATAACCCTCTATCCCATAGGTCTTGAGCCAATGGCCATGTATCTGAGGCGACTTCGAATGCGCAATGGGCGATCCGATCACACCCGCCAGAGGGATTTTTGGCAATGTCATGTGGGCAGGTCCCCGCGCAGCGTCAGATAGTTCAACAGTTCCAAAAGTGGCATACCCAATACGTGAAAGTAATCCCCCTCAATGTTGGTGAAAAGCCTCACCCCTTCTTCTTCGAGTTTGTAGGACCCTACCGCGTGGCGGATGCTTTCCCAGTTCCGGGTGACATAGTCCTGGATGTAGGCGTCGCTCAACACGCGCATCCGCAAGCGAACCTGTCCGACCTGTCGCCAGATCGGCTGCCCATCTTCACAGATCACGGCGGCAGAAAGCAGTGCGTGCCGATCCCCGCTGAGTGAGTGAAGCTGGGCTATGGCATCCTCTGGCGTATCCGGTTTCGAGAGCAACTGACCGCGATGATCCAGTACCTGATCACATCCCAAAACCAATGTGCCTGGATGTTTCTCGCTGACCTTACGGGCTTTCATCTCTGCAAGCGTATCGGCAATGTCCCGTGGCGGCGCGTCCTCCGCCAGCAGTGCTTGCTTGATCATGTCTTCGTCAATCCGTGGCACCTGGACGTCGAAGTCAAGGTTCGCCTGGCGAAGCAATTGCATGCGTATGGATGATCCCGATGCGAGAATGAATGGCTGCGGCATGGGGATAACCCTGTGAGTCTGCTTAACGAGTTCTTAGGGACTTTTACTGCAGAATTCACCGCCGCGGCACAAGAGCGTGCTCAATCTGTCTTTATCCGTCTGATCAGCCTTTTTGTACCGAGGTGCACAAGAAGAAGTTTGGCCAGGGGAGGAATCGCCCAAGAACGAAGACGCCCTTTTGTTATGCACAGCGCTCATTGCCACCAAAAACTGTAATTCACTGACTACAAATGAAAATTTCTGGATACTTTGGTATTTATACCCAGTCTGAGGACAGCTTTCATACTGCTTGGAAAACCTGCGGATAACCCGTTAATCCACAGAAATCCCGATCCCTACCTCCATCATCATCTTTCTTCTTTTCTTTATTATTATAAGAAGGGCACAGAGAACGGAGTGGGATATGTCAGACTTCCTTGCCCTCGCTTACCCTTGGGTTCTAGCGCTGCACATTGTCTCCGTCATCTCCTGGATGGCCGCACTTTTCTACCTGCCACGACTTTTTGTGCATCATACCGAACGCGCTGGTCTGAAGGGAGAGATGCACGAAACCTTTGCCATGATGGAATACAAGCTTGCGCGTGTCATCATGCGACCCGGGATGCATGCCACCTGGACCTTTGGTCTGATCCTGGTCTTTACACCCGGCATTGTCGACTGGTCGATGATCTGGCCGTGGACCAAGGCGGTTAGTGTGATTGCGATGACCGTGTTCCACACCTGGCTGATGATTCGCATGAAGGCCTTTCAAAGGGGGGAGAACACCCTGACCGGGAAGCAGTACCGGATCATGAATGAAGTCCCGACGTTGTTGATGTTTGTCATTGTGTTCTCGGTGGTCGTGAAATTCTGATTCATTGACTCGCCGTTGGTAGCCGCCTATATCCGCTGCACCGCCCCGTCCGGGGATGGTGCCAAGCTATTCCATTCCAATACCCATCAGCCCGCCGCTTTTGCCGGGGCTGCACAGGATCGTTTCATGACCACTGACACGCTGCACCTCGCCGATCTCAAGGCGCAAACCCCCAAGAACCTGCTCGCCATGGCTGAGGAGCTGGAGATTGAAAACGCCTCGACGATGCGCAAGGGCGAAATGATGTTCCAGATTCTGCGCGAACGTGCGGATGAGGGTTGGGAAATTCTGGGCGACGGCGTGCTGGAAGTGCTGCAGGATGGTTTCGGCTTTCTCCGCTCACCCGAGGCGAACTACCTTCCCGGTCCTGACGACATCTATGTCTCCCCCGATATGATCCGCCAATGGTCCCTGCGTACCGGTGATACCATCGAAGGGCAGATCAAGGCCCCCGATGACAACGAACGTTACTTCGCCCTGACCCATGTCACACGGATAAATTTTGAAGAGCCCGAGAAAGCCCGCCACAAGGTCGCGTTCGAAAACCTCACGCCGCTTTATCCTGATGAGCGTCTGACGATGGAAGTGGACGATCCGACAGTCAAAGACCGCTCTGCCCGCATCATCGATTTGGTCTCGCCCATCGGCAAGGGCCAGCGTTCCCTGATCGTCGCCCCGCCGCGGACAGGTAAGACAGTTCTGTTGCAGAACATCGCGAACTCGATCGAGAAGAACCATCCCGAATGCTACCTGATCGTTCTGCTGATCGATGAACGCCCGGAAGAAGTCACCGACATGCAGCGCTCGGTGAAGGGGGAGGTTGTGTCCTCCACTTTCGATGAACCCGCGACCCGCCACGTTGCCGTGTCGGATATGGTCATAGAAAAAGCCAAGCGCCTGGTGGAACACAAACGTGACGTGGTGATCCTGCTCGACTCGATCACGCGACTTGGCCGTGCCTTCAACACCGTGGTGCCATCGTCGGGCAAGGTTCTGACCGGTGGTGTGGACGCGAACGCCTTGCAGCGCCCAAAACGTTTCTTCGGTGCGGCGCGAAACATCGAAGAGGGCGGGTCCCTGACCATCATCGCGACTGCGCTGATTGATACGGGCTCACGCATGGACGAGGTCATCTTTGAAG
>CAYUSM010000225.1:0-4198 GCA_964447345.1 uncultured Sulfitobacter sp.
ATACCTATGGTGGCGCGGCGCCCCACGGGGGCGGCGCATTCTCGGGTAAGGACCCTACCAAGGTGGACAGGTCCGCCGCCTATGCCGCGCGCTATCTTGCGAAAAACGTTGTGGCCTCCGGCATGGCTAAGAAATGCACTATCCAATTGAGCTATGCCATCGGGGTGAGCGAACCGCTCTCGATCTACTGTGACACTTTTGGAACCGGTGAAGTGGATGAGGTCGAGATCGAACGCGCTGTCCGCAATGTGATGAGCCTGACGCCCCGCGGCATCCGCGAGCACCTGCAACTCAACAAACCCATCTACCAGCGCACCGCCGCCTACGGCCATTTTGGCCGTGCGCCCGATGCGGATGGCGGGTTTTCCTGGGAAAAGACGGATCTCGCCGACAAGCTCAAGGCCGAGGTCTGACCCATGGGGCGCTGCAGTTCAGAAGGGCTGGCCTTGTGCATCGCCCTGCTGGCCTGCTTCACGCTGCCAGATGCGGCATGGGCCGACCGCTTTCGGGTCGAGGGCGAGCGGCTGATCTTCGACACGGTTGCTGAGGTGGACGGCGAACAGCGTGACATCCGCTCGGCAGATGTCGAGGCCATGCGGGATGCCCTGCGGGCCAACCCCGGCATCCGGACGCTTGAGATCAATTCGACCGGCGGCGGGCATTATCCCTCCATGGAACTGGCGGCGCTGGTGATTGATTTTGAACTCGACACCCATGTGCAGAATACCTGCGAAAGCTCCTGTGTGCCGGTCTTCCTCGGTGGTGCCAGACGCACCATGGCCCGTGGCGCGCGCATCGGCTTTCACCAGCTTTCCTGGAATGCTGAGGCTGTCGAAAGCTACTACAACGACAATCGCGACCGTCAGGAATGGGAAACACCCTTCGACTTTGCCGAATGGATGTACGAAGACACCCAGACCGAAACCTATAACCGGCTTGCCTATATGATTTCGCGCGGGGTGGATGCGGATTTCGCGGTTCGGACGATCCGCAAACCTGACACCAATATGTGGTTTCCCCATCGCCCGGTGCTGATGGCAGCGGGCGTCTTGACTGAATAGCGCATCAGTGCGGCCTGCGCCCGAAGGGGGAGGGGGGCTTGCCGGGTCTTGAGTGCCCCCGAGTGCGCTCGCGCGCCCCGGGCCGGTGCGCGGTCAACTCGGCCAGAAGGGCTGCACCATCCTCGCGTTCCATCTCCACCAGGAAGGCCCAGAGGCTCATGCAGTTCTGCTCGACCGCGCGCAGGGTCAGGTTTTCGGGACCGGCAGAGGCGGCGCGCAGGTCGCGCATCTGGCGCATCATGCGGCTGATCATGGGTTTGATGTCGCCCGCGCAGCGCGCGTTGCAGAGGGAGAGCAGCCTTTCAACCTCCGTCGCAGGAAAGCTTTCCTTGGCCGTGGGACGCGGTTGTCGCACCCCCGCAAGGGCGCGTTCTACGGCCGCAGCAAAACTGTCAGGGGAAAGTGTGTCTTTGGGCAGGAACCCCGAACAGCCAATGGACTGCGCCTGTTCGGTCACCATTTTCTCGGCCTGACCGGAAATCATCAGGGTCGCCGCATTCAGATTGCGGGCGCTCAAACGGATCATGTGCAACGCATCCAGCCCGTTGCCATCAGGCAGGGCGTAGTCAACAAGGATCAGATCAAAACTGCGTTGCTCCAGCTGGTCTGAGAACTCTTCAAGTGTTTTGGCGTTGCTGATGTCGCAGGGCAGGTCAAGGCCTGAGCAAAGCCGCGCAAGCCGGTGACGGTCAAACCGTTCGTCGTCCAGGATCAGTACCGGCATGCCCGCACCGGTCAGCGCGGCATTGGGCATCGAAGGGGAAAGGGCTGTGACGGCGGGCATGGGCGCTTCCTTTCATGTGCAGTGCCCCTGACGTTAGACGCCCCGCCTTAATCGAGATTTAATGGCCAGCCATTGCGGCGCGCAAACCTGCGCGCTAAAGCCCCGGCATGAGCACACCACACCGTCCCCGTCGCAATTTCTATGGCCGTCTCAAGGGCAAGGCTCTCAAGCAATCCCAGAAGGGCTACCTTGACGAAGACCTTGCCGGTCTTTCGCCCGGACCGGTAACCTGGGAAGACAACCCCGAACGCAAGCCTCTTGATCTGACCGGGCTTTTCGGGGGCAAACCCGTCTGGCTTGAGGTCGGCTTTGGCGGTGGCGAGCACATGGTCCATCAGGCACAGCACAGCCCGGATGTCGGGATCATCGGATGCGAACCCTACATCAATGGCGTGGCGATGCTCCTGGGCAAGATACGCCGCGCGGCTGTAGAGAATGTTGCGGTGCATCCCGGCGACGCGCGGGACCTTTTTGACGTGTTGCCCGAGGCATCCATTGACCGCGCCTTCTTGCTTTACCCTGATCCCTGGCCCAAGGCCCGGCACCATCGCCGCCGCTTTGTGACCGAAGAACATTTGGTACCGCTGGCGCGCGTGCTGAAACCCGGTGCGGTGTTTCGCGTGGCCACCGATATCGAGGATTACGTGCGCCAGACGCTGGAAGAAGTGCCGCGTTTTGGGTTCGAGTGGCTGGCGGAGCGTCCAGCGGACTGGCGGGAACCCTGGGAAGACTGGCTTTCGACGCGCTATGAGCAGAAAGCGCTGCGCGAAGGACGGGTACCGCATTATCTGACGTTCCGGCGGGTGTCATCGGATTGAGCGCGCGGGCGCGCACAGTATTTTATTGATTTGCCTCCGCCAAATCGGTTTTGCGAGACGCTGTCTCGCGCTCTGGGAATTGATATGGCCAAAAAGAGAAGCATGTTTGCGCTCGCATTTCGAGGTTGGATGCCCCTTGGCGCTGGGCTAGAAGCGGTCCGGAAGTAAGCAAGGAATGACGTATGTCGGGCCACGGTGATCCCATCCCAATGACCTCAAGTGCCTGTGGGCCGCTTTCTGGTACTGCGGAAGTGCCGGGGGACAAGTCGATCTCGCACCGCTCATTGATCCTTGGGGCCATGTGCGTGGGTGAGACCACGATTGCAGGCTTGCTGGAAGGTCAGGACGTGCTGGACACGGCGGAGGCGATGCGCGCCTTTGGGGCCGAGGTGACGGATCATGGCGGCGGGCGCTGGTCGGTGCGGGGCGTGGGCGTGGGCGGCTTTGCGGAGCCTGAGAATGTGATTGACTGCGGCAACTCCGGCACCGGCGTGCGACTGATCATGGGCGCGATGGCGACCTCGCCGATCACGGCGACCTTTACAGGGGATGCAAGCCTCAATGGCCGTCCCATGGCACGGGTCACAGACCCGCTGTCGCTTTTTGGGTGTCAGGCGGTGGGGCGCAAGGGCGGACGCCTGCCGATGACACTGGTCGGGGCGGAAGCGCCGATCCCTGTGCGCTATACCGTGCCGGTGCCCTCGGCGCAGGTGAAATCTGCCGTGCTGCTGGCGGGGTTGAACGCACCCGGTCAGACAGTGGTGATCGAGGCTGAGGCCACCCGGGATCATACCGAGCGTATGCTGGCAGGCTTTGGGGCCGAGATATCGGTCGCAGAGACCGATGAGGGTCGGGTGATCACACTCACCGGCCAGCCGGAGCTGACGCCGCAGCACATTGAGGTGCCGCGCGATCCCTCATCCGCCGCCTTCCCGGTTTGCGCAGCCCTCCTTGTGCCGGGCTCGGATGTTCTGGTGCCAGGCATCGGGCTCAACCCTACGCGGGCGGGGCTCTTCACCACCCTGCGGGAGATGGGGGCTGATCTGACCTATGAGAACGAACGCGAAGAGGGGGGAGAGCCTGTGGCCGACCTGCGCGCGCGCTTCTCGCCCGATCTGAAGGGTATCGAAGTGCCGCCTGAGCGCGCCGCCTCCATGATCGATGAATACCCGGTGCTGTCTGTCGTGGCCTCCTATGCAGAAGGGCAAACGGTGATGCGTGGCGTCAAGGAGCTGCGGGTGAAGGAAAGTGACCGGATTGATGCCATGGCGACGGGCCTGCGCGCCAACGGGATCGAGGTTGACGAGGGGCCGGACTGGTGGACCGTAACCGGCCGCGGTCATGGGAATGTGCCGGGCGGTGAGACCTGCGCCAGCCACCTTGATCACCGGATCGCCATGTCCTTCCTCATCCTTGGGATGGCCAGCCAGAGACCTGTGAAAGTGGATGACGGCGGACCGATCGCGACCTCTTTCCCGATTTTCGAGCCCTTGATGCAGGGTTTGGGCGCAAAGGTCACACGGGACCCTGCGTGA
>CAYUSM010000225.1:4298-5806 GCA_964447345.1 uncultured Sulfitobacter sp.
TTGGTGATCACCGATAGAGCGTTGATGCCCGATGGACTTGATCCCTTCGACAGCCGCTTTCTCGGCTACAGCGCAGAAGACGCGCGCAGCTACATCGCTGCTCTTGCCAGGGCAGGCGGCACAGACACTTACCTGGGTGTTTTTAGAACGCTCGACACCGTGTTTCCCCTTGCGCTGACCATCACCTTTCTTGGCACACTCTGGCTGAACACCGCCAGTCTCGGCCTTCCGTTTCGGATGCTTCTTCTTTTCTGTCCATTGCTGTATCTCGGTGCGGACTTGCTTGAGAATGCGCGGGTCGCCGCGATGTTGATCGCAGGGCCAGAGGGTTCTGCGGCATTTGTGGAGAAGGCCAGCAGGATGACGCAGATCAAATGGTTTGGTGTGGCGGTTAGCCTTGCCGCGATCATCGCGACCTGGGGCCACCGGCGCATGAGGGGAGAGAGCTGAGCCATGACGACAAACGGATTTACCGTGGCCATCGACGGGCCTGCTGCCTCTGGCAAGGGGACAATCTCCAAGGCAGTGGCCGCACACTTCGGCTTTGCCCATCTGGACACCGGGCTGCTCTACCGTGCCGTGGGGGCGAAGGTGTTGGCCGGGACAGAGCCGGTGGCGGCGGCGCGGGCGCTCAAGCCGGAAGACCTGGATGGCGACGCCTTGCGCACCCCCGAGATTGCGCAGGAGGCCAGCAAGGTGGCTGCCCTGCCGGATGTCCGCGCAGCCCTTGTGGACTTTCAGCGCAGTTTTGCCGCCCGGGCAGGGGGCGCGGTGCTGGATGGCCGGGACATCGGAACGGTGATCTGTCCCGGCGCTCAGGTGAAGCTCTTTGTGATTGCCGATAATGTCGTGCGCGCGCGCCGCCGGTTTGAAGAGCTGTCCGGCAAGGGTATTGAGACCACCTTCGAAGATGTGCTGGCCGATGTGCAGGCCCGCGATGCACGGGACATGGGCCGTGTGGATGCGCCATTGAAACCCGCCGATGATGCCGTCACGCTGGATACCTCGGACATGGCGATTGCTGATGCTGTTGCGGCCGCAGTGGCATTGATCGAGGCCAAGCGCGGCGACGGCGCATAAGCAAAGGCCTGGCAGCGGAGGCGGGCCAGAGGCTCTTCACCCAAAGGTGTGTCGTATTTCAGCGCTCAACGGGTTTAGGCTGACCTGAAAAGGAGTGCTGCCATGATCCGTATTCTCATCACCCTGCTGGCATTGGCGCCCGTTGTCGCGATGGCGCAGGACAGTGACGCCCTTACGGAGGAAACCCCGCCCGGGGCGGAAGCCCCTCAGGCAGAACCAGAACCACCCGTCGATGAAACCCAACAAGCGGGTGAGCCGCCCATGACCATGGCGCGCCTTGGAGAGATTGTTCTGGCGCTTGACCCTGACACTATCGTGCGCGGCCCCGCGCTGGAGTTCACGTTGGAGGACATTCCCGTCATCGTCATCGCGGATCCCCGCGCAGACCGGATGCGCGCCATGGTCCCGATCGCCAGCGCCGAGGGCCT
>CAYUSM010000226.1:0-5778 GCA_964447345.1 uncultured Sulfitobacter sp.
GCCATCTCGTAAAGCTCTTCGATATGCTCGTTGTAAAGGCCAATGCAGCCATTGGAAGATTTACGCCCAATTTTGCGCGTGTCATGCGTTCCGTGGATGCGATAATAGGTCCAGCTCAAGTGCAAAGAGCGTGTGCCAAGCGGGTTGTCAGGGCCCGGTCCGATGAACGGAGGCCACTCTGGATTCCGCTTCAGCATCGACGGCGTCGGACGCCAGGATGGCTCAGGATCCTTTAAAATCACACGTGTACGGCCCCGGCGTGTCAGGTCTTCGGTCAAAGGGACGCTGGACGGGTACAGTTTGTAGACACTCCGATCTTCCGACCAGTAGTGCACCGCACGGCTGTCGATATCGACCAGGATCGCACCTTTGCGCAGATTGTCGAAATATGGCTGCCAATCCAGCGTCCGGAAGCTGGAAATGTTGCGGCGCACCGTCTCTGTCAGGTCACGCTCCACCTGTGTTGTCGCTGCGGAGTTCACGCTGCTCGTATTTTGGGCAACGGCGGGCGTAGCCAGCATCGCAGCACTTCCAGCAAGGAAGCTGCGGCGGCTTGTCAGTCCAAATCTCTTGTCAGACACGATTATGTCTCCATTCGTTGCAATGTGTAGAAGTCCCGCAGAATATATTGCTCTAAAGACGCAGTATCAAATCAAACAACCGTCATGTGGCACAGTAACGCTTATGTGCGTTTGAACTGCAACGCAGGCCGCGATAAGGCAGTAAAACACCGCAAAGCGTGGAGCCTTTTCATGATCCGTATCCTGTCCGTTTTTCTGGCCGTTGCTCTTGCCCTGTCTGCTTGTGCGCCCACTGCACCCCAGACCGGCGCGGACGGAAAACCACTGCCCAAGGCCTATCGGATTAGCCGCGGCGACACCGGCAAAATCCAGTTCCGTATGCTTGATTCGGTGAACGCGCTGCGCCAGGCGGGTGGTCGTGCAGCCGTGCAGCTTGATCCAAAACTCAACGCGGCGGCCGCAACCCATTCCCGTGACATGTCCGTCCAGAACCGCCCCTGGCATTTCGGCTCTGACGGCTCCTCTCCAATCGACCGGATCAACCGCGTTGGATATGCAGGCGGCTTGGTCGGAGAAACGATCTCGGAAACCTACGAATCGGAGCTTGAGACGCTCGCCGCCTGGATGGAACAGCCCGATACGCGCCGCGTGATCATGTCCCCGGATGCGCGCAACATGGGTTTTTCCTGGTATCAGGAATCAGGCGGCAAGATTTGGTGGACCCTGGTGATGGGTAACTAAGCCCAAGCCATGTTTACGGGTTGATCTGAATCGGCGTACCGTTTCCAACCATCGCGTAAATATCTTCAATCTCTTTGTTTTTCACAGCGATGCAGCCCCAGGTCCAATCGCCCTTGTCGCGTTTGAACGGGTTCTTCTGACCGTGAATAAAGATATCTCCACCCGGTGATTTGCCCATCGCCTTGGCGCGCTCCATGTCCCGTGCATTCGGGTAGGAAATGCCCAGTGACAGATGGAAACGGGAATTCGGATTGCGCCGATCAATCAGGTAGATGCCTTCCGGTGTCTTCCCGTCGCCTTCGATTTCCTTGTGACCCAAAGGCGCAAAACCAAGGCGGATGTTGTAATTCTCCAGCACCTTGTCGTGGTGCAGAAGGTACATCTGCCGTGCTTCCTTGTTCACCACCACATAGGTGACTTCGGGTCCATTGTACCGTTTGAACTTACTGCTGCTGCAAGCACCCAACGCAACCAGCGCCGTGCCTCCAAGGATAACTGTCCTGCGATTCATCGCCATTGCCCCTTTTGCCGGTAGTTTCCGACGCGTTTCTTATGGCCTACCCCATACCAAATAATTTCCTATTCACAAAGAGGTGAGAGCGTCGCTATCTGCCTGCCTGTGTGAAGGATGCCGCAAGTTCGATATGCGGGGACCAGCGGAACTGATCGACGACCTGCACCCAGTTCAAGCGGTACCCGGCATCAACCAGCATCTGGGCATCGCGGGCAAATGTGACAGGGTTACAGGACACAAAGGCGATGGTCGGCACTTTCGCGGCGCAAACCTCGGCAACCTGCCGCTCAGCGCCCGCACGTGGCGGGTCAAGGACAACAGCATCAAAAGATTTCAATTCGTCCGGCAGAAGCGGACGGCGAAAAAGGTCGCGGGCCTCGGTCGTTACGGGCTTCAAACCTCCGGCCATGCGCCAGCCCTGATCAAGCGCCTCGGTCATCTCCGCCATCCCTTCAACAGCGTGCACCCGCGCCTGCTCTGCCAAGGGGAGGGAAAACGTCCCGCAGCCTGCAAAGAGGTCGGCGATATGGGCGGCCTCTCCTACAGCGTCTTGCACTGCGTCCAACAACGCCGCTTCCCCATCGGCTGTGGCCTGTAGAAACGCGCCGGGAGGGGGAAGGACCTCAGCTTTGCCAAAACGCTGCATGGGCGGCAGGCGCATGGCAATCACATCGTCTTCCCAGGCCAGTCGCGCCAGTCCCAGATGTTCGCACAGCTGCGCGAGGGCCATTCGCAAGGGACCATCCAGCGGTTTGCCATTCGCGACCGAGACATCGAGGCCGTTTTCGGAGAGCGTGACAGTCACGGCCAATGCACCTTTGCGACTGGCTCCCACCATCGCCAGCTCTCGCGCCACGTCGAGTCCGGCCATCAGGTCAGGATGCAACAACCTGCAGTCCGGCACTTCAATGATCACGTCAGAGCCACGGCCATAGAAACCGGCCATCGCCCCCTTCTTGGTCCGCCGCGCAGCGAGGGTGGCGCGCCTGCGGGACTGGGGCGGCGATGTGATGATGGGCCTGAAATCCGTCTCTAACCCGTGCGCTTCTAACGCATTCCGGACCACATCCACCTTCCATGCCGCCACAAACTCATCAGAGGCATGTTGCAGCGCACATCCCCCGCACGCTTTGAAGTGGCGGCAAGGCGGCGCGACCCTATCGGGGGAAGGCATGACGATCCGGACGTCTTCAAGCGACTGGCCAGAGGGTTCGCCCGTCACCACTTCACCCGGCAACGTAACAGGCACGAAAAGCGGGCCATCGGCGATGCCGTCTCCATGGTGTCCGAGGCGGCGTATGGTGAATTCAGTCATGCCCCGATGTAGCCCGCGCAAGAAGGCGACCCAAGCCTATTCCGCGGCCTTGATGTTAAGAAAGCCGCCCGACTGTCGGTGCCAATAACGCGCATAGAGGCCATTCTGCGCCAAAAGTGCTTCATGCGTCCCACTCTCAACGATCCGGCCCGCATCCATCACGACAATCCGGTCCATCTCGGTCAACGTTGACAGCCGGTGCGCGATGGCGAGCACCGTCTTGCCCTCCATCACGCGTGTCAGCGCCGTCTGAATGGACGCCTCAACCTCACTGTCCAGCGCCGATGTGGCCTCATCCAACACCAGAATGGGTGCATCCTTGAGGATGGCGCGGGCCAGCGCGATCCGCTGCCGCTGACCGCCGGAAAGCTTCACACCACGTTCACCCAGATGCGCATCATAGCCTCGGCGTTTTTGATGGTCTTCCAGTTCAAGGATGAACGCATGCGCCTCCGCCCTTTTGGCTGCCGCAATCACTTCGTCCTCGCTGGCATCAGGCCGCCCATAAAGGATGTTTTCGCGCGCTGACCGGTTGAACATCGCCGTCTCCTGCGTGACCATCCCGATGTTGCGCCGCAGGCTTTCCTGAGTCACAGCGCGCAGATCTGTCCCGTCGATGAAAACAGAGCCTTCTTCGCTTTCATAGAGACGCAAGAGCAGCGCAACCAAGGTTGATTTGCCCGCCCCTGACGCGCCGACAATGCCCAGCTTCTCCCCCGGTTTGACAGTCAACGAAATACCTTCGATCCCGCCAGTCTCGCGCCCGTAGGCAAAGCCGAGGTTGTCAAAAACGATCCCGCCTTGGACCACATCAAGCGGCTTCGCATCGGGCGCATCTTCAACCCGCACCCGTGGCGTCAGCGTCCGCATCCCGTCTTCGATCTCGCCGACATTCGAATAGATCGCCATCAGCGTAAAACTGACCCAACCGGTCATCTGTGCGATCCGGATGGCAATGGCACCGGAGGCAACAATATCCCCTTCGCTCGCGATGCCCCGCTGCCACAGCAGGATTGTCCCACCGATCAACAAGACCGGCAGCACACCCGCCAGGCTCATCAACGCCAGCCGAAATCCAGCCGCCAGATAGCCAAATTCCAGCGCTCGTTGCCGGAACGTCTGCATCGCGCCCAGCGCCGCACGATCCTCGTGATCCGCATGCGCGAAAAGCTTCACCGTCTTGATGTTGGTGATCGTGTCCACCACCTGACCCGACACCATTGCCCGTGCGCCAGCACGACCAGCAGAGCGTTTGCGCACGCGCGGCAGGAACCAGTTGATCATGGCAAAATAGGCAACCAGCCAAACCGCGAAACCAATCGCCACCCGCCAATCAATCGCCAGAAGCAAAAGGACCGACCCGACAAGCGAGGCCAGCGCAAAAGCCACCACGTTGATGACCTCGGACGCCACATCCGTAACAGCACGTGCCGCCTGCATCTGCTTTTGTGCGATGCGACCGGCAAAATCATCGTCAAAGAACCCAACGTTCTGCCCCAGTGTCCAACGGTGCAAACGGCTGAGCACCAAGGGGTTCACGTTTGGCTGTACCATGATCGCGTTTGACGCCGAAGACAGACCAAAAAGCACCGGCCGTGCGATCAGAAAGAACGTACAGGCTCCGATGATCAGCGCCAGATTGCTCCCGTCAAAGAACGCATCCGGTCCCGCGGCAATCGTGGCATCAATCACCATGCCAAGGATCAGTGCAGTTCCCGCCTCCATCGCACCGGCAAGCGCTGACAGGAATGCCGCCAGCCACAGCACAGGCCAGGCCCCGGAGAGGCACCAGCCCATGAAGGCCCCCAGCGTCTGTGGCGGGGGGCCATCAGCCCTGGCAAAGGGATTGATCCAGTCGGACACCGACATCACTTACTCCTCGGCGACTTCGTCCAGCTTCAGGAAGCCACCGGACTGGCGGCTCCAGAAATCTGCATATAGCCCGCCTTGGCCCAAAAGCGCGTCATGGCTGCCTTCCTCAACGATCCGGCCCTGATCCAGCACAACAATCCGGTCCATCTCGGCAATGGTGGACAACCGGTGTGCAATGGCGATCACCGTCTTGCCTGCCATCATCCCGTAGAGCGTTTCCTGAATCGCCGCCTCGACCTCGCTGTCGAGTGCACTCGTTGCCTCGTCCAGCACCAATAGCGGCGCGTCTTTCAGGATGACCCGCGCGAGCGTGATCCGCTGACGCTGCCCACCGGACAGCTTTACGCCCCGTTCGCCCACACGCGCATCATAGCCGCGCCGCCCTTCGGGATCGCTCAGATCAAGGATGAACTCATGCGCCTGCGCCTGCTTGGCCGCCGCGATCATCTCCTCTTCGCTTGCTTCTGGCCGCCCATAAAGGATGTTCTCCCGAACCGATCGGTGCAACAAAGAGCTGTCCTGCTGCACCATCCCGATGTGCCGCCGCAGGCTGTCTTGCGTGACCTCCGTGATGTCCTGCCCGTCGATCAGGATGCGTCCGCCCTCGGCATCGTAGAACCGCAGCAACAGTTTGACCAAGGTCGACTTTCCGGCCCCAGACCGACCCACAAGACCGATGCGTTCGCCGGGTTCGATGGTTAGATCCAAACCCTGCAAACCACCTGACGCCCGTCCGTAGTGGTGGGTCAGCCCCTGCATCTCGATCCGGCCACTTTTCAACGTGAGCGGCTTGGCATCCTTCTTGTCCACAAGCG
>CAYUSM010000227.1:0-5764 GCA_964447345.1 uncultured Sulfitobacter sp.
TGAGAAAGACACCGGCAACCAGACCGGCGGCCATGCTGAGGGCCAAGAGCGCCCATACGGAGAAGGGGAGGGTCATGTCAGGCTCCTTTCATCTGGATCAATTGGAGATGGCCACGGCCTGATGCGTGTAACGCAGGTCGTTGAGTTGCCGGGTGAGGAAGGCCGCGATATCCGCGCGGGCGATTTTCAGCTTCAGGTTCGGCTCTCTGGGCCCAAATCCTTCCTTGAAGGTGCCCTTGGCCGGGCCATCCTCAAAGGCGCTGGGGCGCACGAGGGTCCAGTCGAGCCCACTGGCGCGGACCAGCTGCTCCTGCAACTCGTGGTCCTTGAAAACGGGACGCAGCAGCGCGCCGAACATGATGCGCTTCCAAAAGAAGTTGAGATTATCCCAGCTTTCGTGCGCGCCCAGGGTGGATTGGGCTATGAGGCGCGTGACGCCGTGCTGTTGCATGCCGTGAATGATGTTCATTGTGCCTTTTGAGCGCACCATGCTCTTGCGCGACATGCCTGCACCCAGGGTGACAATCACAGCGTCATGGCCCGCGATGGCGTTGGCCACGGCGTCCGCATCCAGTGCGTCACCGGCGCGCAGAGTGAGGTTGGGATGCCCAATGTTCAGCTTTTGCGGGCTGCGGGCGAAGGCGGTGACCTCGTGGCCTTCGGCCAGAAGTTTTTCAACAGCCAGTTTTCCGACAGTGCCTGTGGCACCGAATACGATGGTTTTCATGTTGGTTCTCCTCATCTGAATAACTTTACACGGTGTAAAGTTGACACCGTGTCAATAAGGCGTAGCTTGACGCCATGTCAAGTGAAAAAAATCCGACCCGCGATCGCATTCTGAAAGCCACCTGGACGTTGTTGGAGGACGGCGGCGCCAGCGCCATACGCATGTCCGACATCGCCAAAGCTGCGAAAATCAGTCGACAGGCGCTGTACCTGCATTTCCCAAACCGGGCAGAATTGCTTGCCGCCACAACGCTTTACCTTGATCAGGTGTACGATATCGAAGGGCAGCTGAAGGCCACCCGAGAGGCGCGGTCGGGCGAAGAACGGCTGGTGGAATGGGTGAAGGTCTGGGGGAATTACATTCCCAAGATCTACGGCATGGCCAAGGCGCTGATGGCGATGCAGGACAGCGATTCGGAAGCCAAGGCGGCTTGGACAGATCGGATGCAGGCGGTGCGCGGCGGCTGCGCAGCGGCGGTCAAGGCTTTGGCGCGGGAAAAGGTGCTGACCGGAGAGTTGAGCGAGACCGAAGCGGTGGATGCGCTTTGGACGCAGCTTTCCGTGCGGGTATGGGAGCAGCTTTGCGTTGAATGTGGCTGGTCGCAGGAGCGCTATCTGGCGCATATGCAGCGCATCGCGCGGCTGACGCTGGTAGGGTGACCCTCTCACGCAGAAATGGCCCCGCCAGAGGGCAGGGCCATTTCGTCTGTACGATTGCCTTAGTGGCAGGCAGGGC
Organism: uncultured Sulfitobacter sp.; assembly: GCA_964447345.1. Lineage (GTDB taxonomy): Bacteria > Pseudomonadota > Alphaproteobacteria > Rhodobacterales > Rhodobacteraceae > Sulfitobacter. The sequence continues at coordinate 1,463 of CAYUSM010000227.1, forward strand.
GCGTGCCGGGCAGCAGGACCTTGTCGATCACATGGATCACACCGTTGTCAGCCTTGATGTTGGCGATCACGACATTTGCGCTATCACCTGTGCCATCCGCGATGGAGACGCCGCTGGCCCCCTTGGTGATGCAGATGCGCTCGGAGGCGAGCACGGGCTTGAAGTAGTTGGAGCCGTTGGGGATCTGCTCTGCCGTCAGGTTGCGGTCATCGACATGGTAAAGGAGGACCGAGGTCAGTTGCTCCTTGTTTTCAGGTTGCAGGAGCGTGTCCACGGTGCCGTCGGGCAGGGCGGCAAAGGCGTCATTGACGGGGGCGAAGACGGTGAAGGGGCCGGGGCCCTGCAGCGTTTCGACCAGACCTGCGGCAGAGACGGCGGCGACAAGGGTCGAGAAACGGTCATCATTGGCGGCGATATCGACGATGGTGTTGGCCTGTGCGGCGGTGCCGATGGCGAATGTGGTGGCGACGGTGGCCGCGATGTTGCGCAGTGTCTTCATGGTGAGGGTCCTTCCCTTTGAGTGCATGACAAGTGACATGTGCAAAGGGGTACGGCGTGGGTCTGCGCGCAGATCAGCTGCGTCACGGGCTTGTGAGAGGGGTGAAACATGCACCATGCGCCCCGCGCCTTGACTTTGCCCACCCAGCGCCCGCAGATCGCAGAAAAAAAGGAGCTTGCCCATGCGCACGGAATTTGACGCTGAACTGGAAGATCGTCTTTTGCGCTACGCCGCCATCGACAGCCAGTCGGATGCATCCTCTGAAACCCAGCCCAGCACCGAGATACAACTTGAGATGTCGCGGCTGTTGGTGGCGGAGTTGCAGGAGATGGGAGCCGAAGACGTCACCCTGACAGACTACGGCGTGGTGCTGGCCACGGTGCCGGGCACAGTTGCAGGGCCGGTGATGGGCTGGTGCGCGCATGTGGATACCGCACCGCAATTCAATGCGACAGGGGTGAGGCCGGTGGTGCATCGCGGCTACAATGGCGGGGACATCACCTTTGCCGATGCGCCGGAGCTGAAGCTGTCGCCCGAGAACTCACCCTATCTGGGCGAGAAACAGGGCGAGGACATCATCACGGCCAGCGGGCTGACCCTCTTGGGTGGCGATGACAAGGCGGGGGTGGCCATCGCCATGACCGCCGCGCGGCATCTGCTGCAGAACCCCGACATTCAGCACGGGCCCATCCGGCTGGCCTTTACCCCAGATGAAGAGATCGGACGCGGGGTGGACCCGCGTCTGCCGGGCGATCTGGCAGCGGATTTTGCCTATACCTTTGATGGCGGCAAACCCGGCGAGATCGAGTTTGAGACCTTTTCGGCAGACGGGGCGAAGATCACGGTGACAGGTGTCTCGGCCCATCCCGGCTTTGCCAAGGACAAGATGGTCAACGCGCTGCATCTTGTCTCAAAGATCGTGATGATGCTGCCGCAGGTCAGCATGACGCCGGACACCACTGAGGGGACCGAGGGGTTCATCCATGTCTCAGAGATCAACGGCGGGTCCTCGGAGGCGGAGATCACGCTGATCATCCGGGATTTCGAGATGGCGGGGCTGGAGGCAAAGGGCGCGCTTCTGCGGCAGGTCTGCGAAACGGTGGCGGCGACAGAACCACGGGCGCAAATCGCCTGCGAGATCACCCCTCAGTACCGCAACATGCGATATTGGCTGGAAAAGGACATGACACCGGTGGAACTGGCGCGGGCGGCAGTGGCGGATGCGGGGCTGGAGCCTGTCTCGGTCCCGATCCGGGGCGGCACCGATGGCTCGCGCCTGACCGAGATGGGCGTGCCATGCCCGAACATCTTCACCGGCATGCAGGAAATTCACGGGCCGTTGGAGTGGATATCGGTACAGGATATGGCGAAGGCCACCAAGGTGGCCGTGGCACTGGCGCAGCGTGCGGTGACCTGAATGGGCGGGCAAGCCCGCATTTGATCTATTGATTTGGCGCAGCCAAATCTGGTGTGCGAGGCTCTGCCTCGCGCTCCGGGAATTGATAGGGCCAAAAAGAGGGAAAGAAAGTTCTTCCCCTCCCCCTCCAGAATCAGGCTGCGAAGCCCAGTTTTGAGACGTGGATTTCGAACGTCGGGTGCATTTCTGCGCCCACCACGCCGGGACGGTAGTGACGATAGATCGAGCGCCAGTAGGGTTGAATCACCACGCCTTCTTCCTGCATGAGGGTCTGGATTTTCGCCATCACCTCCCGGCGCTGGTCGGCATCGGCGATGGAGAGCGCTTCGGCCAGCAGGGTATCGAACGCCTCATTGGCAAAACCGCTTTCATTCCAGGCCTCCCCTGAGCGATAGGCCAGGGCCAGCACCTGCACCCCAAGCGGGCGCTGCGCCCAGTCGGTGGTGGAGAAGGGATAGCCTGCCCAGTCGTTCCAGAACGTCGCTCCCGGCAGGATCGTGCGTTTGACGGGTATGCCCGCGTCACGCAGTTGGGCGGCGACAGCATCGGAGGTGTTCTTGCGCCAGGTGTCGTCGATGGAGATCAGATCATGCTCGAAGTCGGCCATGCCTGCTTCTTCCAGCAGGGCGACCGCCGCTGCCGGATCATAGGTAGGTGCGCCGACATCGGCATATTCGGGGTGCAGCGGCGAGACATGGTGGTTCTCGCCCACGGTGCCATTGTCGTTGAAGCCCAGCTCAAGGCAGACGGCGTTGTCCACGGCCATTGCGAGCGCGCGGCGCACGCGGACATCGGCGTAAGGTTTCTTGCCGTCAATCTCGGCCTGCTGGTTGGCGCGGATCACGACGGTGTTGGCTGTCACCGCTTCGGACTTTTCCCACCCAACATCGTCCAGAAGGAAGATGTAGTCGGCCAGCGATTCGTAAATCATATCGACCTCGTCCGCCTCCACCGCAGAGAAGATCGCCGATTGTTCGGTGCCGTAGTCGATGTACTGGATTTCATCGAGGTAGGCCCCTTCGCCCCACCATGTGTGGTCCGGGTTCTTGACAAGCGTGGCTTTGATCCCGACCTCGAAGTCGCCGGGCAGGTAGGGGCCGGTGCCAATGGGGTTGTCGAGGGGATTGCCGGTGTAAGAACTGTGCACAATGGCTGCCGGATAGTCGGAAAAGCCTGCGATCAAGGTGATGTCGGCGTTGTTGAGGACCAGTTTGACCGTGCGGTCGTCGGTTGCGGTGATGGCCCCCTCTCGGGCTTTGCCTGTGGCCTCATCCACAAGGGACGCCATGCGCGATGCCATGGAGTTGCCCTCAACCCCCTTGTCGCACCAGCGGGTGATGTTGAACGCCACATCCTCGGCGGTGAAAGGATCGCCGTTATTCCAGGTCACACCTTCGCGGATGATCAGCGTGTATTCGGTGGCGTCTGCGTTGATCTCCCAGCTTTCCAGCAGCGAGGGCGCAAAGGTCCCGTCGGTCTGGTACTCCACCAGGTATTCCAGCCAGCCACGGGTATAGTTCGACATTTGCGGCCAGTCGTAAGTCCGCGGGTCTTTCAGCGCTTTCACTGATGATTCAATACGTAAAGTGCCACCCTGCTGGGCATGCGCGGCGGCGCGGGCCGGTTTGGACAGACCCAAAAGCCCATAGGCCGCAGCAGCGGTCAGGCCGAGTGAGGTGGCGCGGGTGAGGAATTCGCGCCGCGACATGGTGCCTGCCGAAACCTCGGCGGCATAGGCGGTGGCGGCGGGGTGAAGTGCGGGGGATGGGGACATGTTGTGTCTCGTTTCTAAGGAGCGTCAGGGGCGAGCGGGGCCGTTCTGCAATACCGAAAAGACTGGTTAACCAATGAATAACCTAGCGTAGAGGGTGAAAAATCAAACGGCGGGCTGCGTTGGCTTGCGATTGCGGCAGGCCGTGGCTTGGCATATCAGGTGCAAAACACTGAATGATGGAGCACCCTCATGCGTCTGAGCCGTTACTTTTTGCCCGTGCTCAAGGAAAACCCTGCCGAGGCGCAGATCGTCAGCCACCGGCTGATGCTGCGGGCGGGGATGATCAAGCAGGCCAGCGCGGGCATCTATTCCTGGCTGCCGCTGGGCTTCAAGGTGCTGCGCAAGATCGAAAACATCGTGCATGAGGAACAGGCGCGCGCGGGCCATCACGCGATGCTGATGCCGACGATCCAGTCGGCAGACCTCTGGCGCGAAAGCGGGCGTTATGACGCTTATGGTGAGGAAATGCTGCGTATCAAGGACCGGGGCGGGCGGGACATGCTGTTCACGCCCACGGCCGAAGAACTGATCACCGACATCTTCCGCGCGCATGTCAGCAGCTACAAGGACCTGCCGCTGACGATGTACCAGATCCAGTGGAAGTTCCGCGAC
>CAYUSM010000228.1:0-5730 GCA_964447345.1 uncultured Sulfitobacter sp.
CAAGCGTGCCTGCGTGCCCCGCCTTCTTGGCCTCCAACGCCCAACGCACCTTGTTTACAACAGCCGTAGAGGTTGGCCCGGCGGGCTTGTCCACCACCAGCCAGCCTGAGATATCCCGCCCTTTGCGTTTACGCGCCATGCCAGCCTCTTTGAAAATTTCGCCCGCGCTATACTGCCTGCGCAGCGCTCTGCCCAGAGGAAATCTGCCTAGCCTGCAGGCTCTACCACCCCGATGATGGGCCCCAGCGTGGTAAACCCCGACCCGCTGCGCCCCAGACCGGGCGCGCGCATCCGCGAGATGTTGCCGTCAAAGTAAAGCGCATTACGCAGGCCCAGATGATCCCGAAAAAGCGTGCCAAACTCATGGAATGTCACTGTCGTGTCTGAAATCGCAAATACCGCCCTTTTGCCATCCTCGGACGTGCCCACCCCGTTGCGGATATACCGCGACGTGCTGTCCACCAGAAACCGCGGATGCAAAGCGCCATCAATGACCAGCATGGGCCCGGACTGCGTGGCAGAGTGGCACCCCGGTTTCTGATCCAAAAAGGCCATCGTCTCGAACACATCGGCCCGACCGTCGCGCAGGCACAGCACCCCATTTGGCAGCAACCCAAAGTTGCCCGGCCCGGCATTCGGGATCACCCGCTGCACCTCAACGCCGTCTTCGACATAATGCCCCACCGGGCTCCGATCATCGTGATACATCCCGGCATTCGTCGCAAAGCCCAGCTTCTGGCCGCGCGCGGACAGTGCTATCTCGACATTCCCGAAATGGCCAAAGACTTCGCCCGCATCATCGGCCAGAAACAGTTCAAGGCGCTCTCTGGTCACATCCACTTCACAGATCGTGTAGGCATTCCCAAGGTAGCTTTCCTGCCGACACTCCGTTGCCGCGGCGGGCAGGGCCAGCAGCGCGAGGATCAGAACCAGCGCGCGTGTCACCCCTCCGCCGCTCCATCCGGGGCTTCCGCATCCCGGCGCACGCGGTCTTCCGACAGCATCCGCCGCGTCTCATCCATCTGGTCAAAGGTCTCGTCCAGCCGGAACCGCAGATCAGGCGCAAACTTCAGCGTCAGCTTCTTGGACACCAGCCGCCGCAACTCGCCCTTGTTGCGTGCCAGAAGCTCAATCACCTCGTCCTGACCTTCACCGCCCAGCGGCAAAACGTAAGCCGTCGCGATCTTCAGATCGGGGGAGGCGCGGACCTCTCCAACGGTGATCGACATGCGATTGAGATCGGGGTCATGCACATCACCCCGCGCCAAAACCTCCGACAGTGCCCGTCGGATCGTCTCGCCCACGCGCAGCTGGCGCTGGGAGGGGCCTGCGCCCTCGTGAAACTTGTTCTTACCCATGGCCCACATCTACGCCGTTGCATTGTCTTTGCCAAGCGGGGGTGCGCGGGGTAAAGCAGGCGGAGATATGCTGCAGGAGAGACCAAGATGACCCACCCCACGCGCGTCGCCATCACCGGTGCATCGGGCCGCATGGGCCAGACCTTGATATCCTTGGTGAATGCCGATGATCGGCTGAAACTGACCGGCGCGATCGAACGCGCGGGCCACGACTGGATCGGCCGCGACGTGGGTGAAGCCATGGGCGGATCGGCGCTTGGTGTGACGGTGACCGACGATGCCAAAGCCGCCATGGCTGAGGCGGATGCCGTGATCGATTTCACCGCCCCTGCTGCAACCATCCAGTTCGCGGAACAAGCCGCCGAGGCCGAGATTGTTCACGTGATCGGCACCACCGGAATGACCGAAGACGAGATCGCGGCGCTTGCGCCCTTCACCGCAAAGGCGACAATCATCCGCGCGGGCAACATGAGCCTGGGCGTCAATCTGCTGACCCAACTCACCAAGCGCGTGGCCGCCGCACTCGATGACGACTACGACATCGAAGTGATCGAGGCGCACCACAACCAGAAGGTCGACGCGCCCTCCGGCACCGCCCTGATGCTGGGCGAGGCCGCCGCCGAAGGGCGTGGCGTGAAGCTCTCTGACGTCTCCGACCGGGCCCGCGACGGCATTACGGGCGCGCGCAGAAAAGGCGACATCGGCTTCACCGCCATCCGGGGGGGCGACATCATTGGTGAGCACGATGTCATGTTCGCCGCCGCTGGCGAACGCATCATCCTGCGCCATGTCGCCTCTGACCGCACCGTCTTTGCACGCGGCGCGCTCAAGGCGGCGCTCTGGGGTCAGGGCAAGCCACCGGGCCACTATGACATGCTAGATGTGCTGGGCCTTTCGGACGGCGAATGATTTTTTTCACCCAGGAGTGAACCAAACTTCACCGTCGTGCGTATCATTTGTGTTCGTTCGGCAAGGAGTATCATGATGAAAGCACTGGTCCCCGCATTCTGCGCAGCCACCATCGGCTTCGCCACACCAGCGTTTGCAGACCTCCAGCACGTCAAATCGCGCGCCGATTTCATGCAGCTTGTCGGCGGCAAGACGCTGACACGCCCCCTCGTGAAGCTGGAAGTCCTGCCTGATGGCCGCATCGCTGGCACGGGTGCTGCGTGGGAAGTCTCCGGCAAATGGTCCTGGGAAAACGGCTATCTCTGCCGCACGCTCGAATGGGGCGGCGATGATCTGGGCTACAACTGTCAGGAAGTGAAAACGGACGGCAAGAAGGTCCGGATCACATCGGACCGCGGCACCGGCCAATCTGCCGATTTCCGCCTGCGTTGACAGGACAGCAGTCAGAAGTCGACCGCGATCCCCTTTTTCTCCCAATCTCCGTATCGCACCGGCTCCGGCCCGTCCCTGCCGCCCAACTCGGGCGGCAATTCCAGTTCTGCGGCCTTCTTGCGCCGTTCTTCCGCCTCCGCCAGTGCCCGCTGCGCGGCTGGGGGCAACTCATCTGCGGTCGACTCAGGAATAGGACGCGGTGCCGGATCAGGGCTGGGCGTGCCCGGCAGATCGGGCGCTGGCGTCGGTGCAGGTTGACCGGGCGTATCCGGGACGGGCTTCGGCGCAGGCTCGCCGCCTTGCGCTTTGGGGTCAGTGTTGTCGGTCATGGCGTCCTCTTGAGGCATCCTGACCTTTGATATACGTCGCCTCTATTCACGGACAACCCGGATAGGACCCGCAAAATGTCACAGACCGGCGTGCAGGCGCGCAGAGGAGCGGTGTCCCTGCTTGATCAAATTCTTGATGAGGACGCGCCGCGCCTGATGTCGGAACTGCTGGCAGGCGGCACGCTGGACAAGCTGCCCCCCGATGACCGCGCCCGTGCCCAACGCCTTGCCACAGAAACCCTGCGTGGCATCGAACGCGCTGACCGGCTGCTGCAAAAGCATCTCAAGAAATACCCGCCACTGCATGTGCGCAATGTGCTGCGTGTGGGCACGGTCGAACTCTGCCAGGGTGGTGCCGCGCACGGCGTCGTCAACGCAATGGTCAATCTTGTCGCGCAACACCCCCGCCTCAGCCACCTCAAGGGCCTCACCAATGCCGTCCTGCGCAAAATCGCGGCGGACGGTCCCGACGCCTGGAACAAACTGCGCGCTCCGCGTCTGCCCAAATGGCTGCGCGGTCCCCTTGTGGACGCGTGGGGTGCCGACGCCATGGCCGCCATGGAAGCCGCGCATTTCGCAGGCGCTCCGCTGGATCTGACCGCGAAATCCGACCCGCAAGCATTGGCCGAGGCCACCAGTGGCACGCTGCTGCCGACCGGTACCGTCCGCATCTCCAACCCCGGTCAGGTCTCGACCATGCCAGGGTTTGAGGCAGGTGACTGGTGGGTGCAGGACGCAGCCGCCGCTTTGCCGGTCCACATCCTCGCCCCTCAACCGGGTGAAACCATCCTCGACCTCTGCGCCGCACCCGGCGGCAAGACGATGCAACTCGCCGCCGCCGGTGCCGACATCACCGCGGTCGATGATTCCATCCCCCGCATGGTCCGCTTGAAGGAAAACCTTGCCCGCACCGGCCTCACCGCAAAGACCATCACCAAGGACGCCCGCGCCATCAAAGGCAGTTATGACGCCATCCTGCTCGACGCCCCGTGCTCCGCCACCGGCACCATCCGCCGCCACCCCGATCTGCCCTACGCCAAGGACGGTTCCGAGTTTGGCGACCTCATTGAGCTGCAAGGCGAGCTGATCGACCACGCCTGGAGCCTGCTGAAGCCCGGCGGACGGCTGGTCTTTTGCACCTGCAGCCTGCTGCCCGATGAAGGCGAAGTGCAGGTGGACGAAGCACTGGAACGCCACCAGGACATGTCCGTGGACTCCGGCGGCCTCACGCTCCCCGGCATTGACCCCGCGTGGATCACCGCCGAAGGCGGTCTGCGCCTGCGCCCTGATTATTGGGCCGAACAGGGCGGGATGGACGGTTTCTATATCGCCTGTCTGCGCAAGGCGGGCTGATCACCGCGTCTCGGCGGGCGGGCTTTCCACTTCCAGATACCGCTCTTTCGGGATGGCGATGAGCCCCTGTATTCCGAGCGTCGCCTGGTCCGCCTCAGACAGACTTTCAATTGCTTCGGCAACCGCAGATCGGACGGCCTCCACATCCGCCCCCCGCGCCGTGATGTAAGGCAGGCCGGGCGTCGGCGGCGTCCACATCAACACCCGCAAATCCTTCGCAAAATCATCGTAGCGCTCAATGAACCGCCAGGTCACCGCATCAATTGCGGCAATGTCCGCGCGCCCGTCCGCAACCATATTGGCAGAAGCCACATGCCCATGGCTTTGTACCCTATTCTCAAACCAAAATCCGTCTGCCCGCGCCAGCGCATAGGGCGCTGCAAAACCCGATTGCGAGATCGTCTGGTTATAAGCAAACCGGGCCGCCGCGAACGCCAACAGATCATTTCGCGCGTCATCGGCAGGTACCACAATCGCACTGCGGTAATATCCCGGCGGGCATCCCTCAATCCCATAGTCCGGCGTGCCCACCAGCGCCACCTTGTCGTGCAGCCGCAACCGAAAAGGCATCCCGCAGGTCTGGCTCAACACCAGATCCTCCGCCTCCCAGACGGAAAACTCCTCCGCCGCATTTGCCAAGCTCTCAGGTGCGCCCACGCCCCGTGCCGCCAAGGCCGCACGGATCAGTGCCCAATAACGCTGATGGGCCTCCTCAAGCTCGGGACGGGCATACATCATCAGGCTGGCAATCACCGGGCGTTCCCCTTCTGTCAGGTGCGGCGACCCTACAAAGACTGCGCTTCGGACAACAGATGCAATGCGGCCAATCCTGCCGATCCATTGACAGCCTGCCAAAAACCGGTGACTCGCTTGGCCACACAGTCTATATTCGCGCCAAACGCCGTCAGAGCGTCAAGGGCAGCACATTTATGATCAACGTCACAAGCCTGAGGGCGCGACAGACGCGCCTGCTGAACGCGCTTCATGCGCGGATCGCCACGCGCACCAGCGCGACGGTCAAAGGCTTCGTGTCCTCGCCTGAACCCCGCACCATCGGCTCCTTTGCGCGTGGTCGTCAGTTGATCGCAGGCAATTACCTTTTCGCAGGCACCCTGATCAATGCGCCCGGACACACTCTTTGGGAAGTGACACCGCCTGACACCGCTTATGCTGCAGAACTACACGGGTTCGCCTGGCTTGATGATCTGGCTGCCGTGGGCGATGTCCCTGCGCGACGGGCTGCGCAAAACTGGCTTTGGGGCTGGATCGAAACCTACGGACGCGGACGCGGTCCGGGGTGGAGCCCGGATTTGACCGGCAGGCGGCTCATCCGCTGGATCAACCACGCG
>CAYUSM010000229.1:0-5702 GCA_964447345.1 uncultured Sulfitobacter sp.
GCGTCACGATGCGTTCTTGGTCGCGCCATATTTCGCCTATAAGAAACAACGCTCAGGACCGCAGCCAAGAGACCACCATGATCTGGTACACCACAGCCAGCCTGACCCCCGCCGCCCTTTTGGCGCTGGCCTGTCTCTTTGGCGGGCCGTTTCCCTTGCTCAGCGTGTTGTCGATCACGGTTTTTGTCTTCTTCCTCGACAAGCTGTCGCGCCACATTCCTGCAAGTGATACCTCTGGCCGTGCGCTGAGCCTGATGCTTGCAGTCGTGCACTTCCCGCTTCTGGCCCTTGGTGTCTGGGCGCTTGGCACAAGCACTGCGCTCAGTCTGATCGACAAATTGCTGATCTTTACCGCGCTGGGGCTCTATTGCGGGCAGGTTTCCAACTCCAACGCGCATGAGTTGATCCACGCCAGTGCACGTCTGCCCCGGCGGCTTGGCGCGGCGATTTATATCTCGCTTCTTCACGGCCACCATGTTTCGGCCCATCTGCGCGTGCATCACGTCCACGCGGCCACTGGAGCTGATCCCAATTCGGCCAAATCGGGCGAAGGGTTCTGGCGCTATGCTTTGCGCGTCGTTCAGCGTGAGTTCACCGCAGGGCTAAGGGCGGAAAACAAGCACCGCGCCCGCGCAACCGGCTCCTTGGCCATGCATCCCTACATCGCTTATGTCGCAGGGGGCTCTATTGCCCTCATCACGGCTTATGCGCTTGCGGGACTGAAAGGCTTGCTCATCTACCTTGCCATTGCCCTATACGCTCAAATGCAGCTGATGCTGTCGGACTACGTGCAGCACTACGGCCTGCGCCGTCGCTTGCAAGAGAACGGCAAACACGAACCGGTCGGGCCCCAGCACAGTTGGAACGCGCCCAAATGGTATTCCAGCGCGATGATGCTGAATGCGCCGCGCCATTCAGACCATCACATGCGCCCTTCGCGCGCCTTTCCGGCGCTGGAGAATACGACTGAGACCATGCCGCAGCTGCCGCATTCTCTTCCGGTGATGGCAGTGATCGCCCTCTTTCCACCGCTCTGGCGGCGGGCAATGGATCACCGTGTCGCACGCTGGCAGAAATCGGCCTGAGCCACTGGCAGAAGACTGAGGTTTCTGCCACTTTGCGCCCATGAGAACGCTTGCCCTGATCCTCGCTTTTCTCGCCGCGCCCCTGGCGGCGCAAGATTTGATGACGGCGGAAGAATTCGACGCCTATACCCGTGGCAAAACCCTCTTTTACGGCCAGAACGGCCAAGCCTACGGCGCTGAAATATATCACGAAAACCGCCGCGTCGAATGGTCCTTCCTGGATGGCGAATGCAAGCAGGGCGAATGGTACGAAAGCCAGGAAGGGCTGATCTGCTTTGTCTATGACGACAACCCGGACCCGCAGTGCTGGAGCTTTATCGAAACCCCGCGCGGCCTGATCGCCCGGTTTGAGAACCGGCCCGACACGACCGAGCTTTATGAGGCGCAGGACATCGGCGAGGAAATGCTCTGCCTCGGCCCGAAGGTCGGGGTGTGATAGGGCGAGAAACACAATCGCACGGTCAGCCTCAATCCACCACAGTCGCCACGCAATGCGTCAGTCCGAAGGCCTACTTTCGCACCTTAACGCAAGCCGTTCAGCCCCCTCAGAACAATGTGCCCTGCTCCGGGGGTTTGGGTGCCGTGCGCTTTGCCGCAGGCTTCCCGCCGACTGTCATCCGGCCATCGGCAAACTCAATTTCCAGCGTCGCCGCTTTCTTCGCAGCGCTCGTATCAGTGACCACTGCCCCGTCTCCCCGCACCACCGCATAACCCCGCGCCAGGGTGGATTTGTAACTTAGCGTCTCGCGCAGGCGTTCTAAGCCGTCCAGCCGATCCCGCCATCCCCGCATCTGCCGTTGCCCGGCCTCTGACAGCCGCGCCACAAGCTTGGCGAAGGCCTCTGCCTTTGCTGCCCGGTCGCGTTCCAACGCGGCTGGACGAAACGCCTTGGCGCGGCTCTCAAACCGGTCCCGCCGCGCTGCCACGCCCCGCGCCAACGCGGGTCCAAGGCGCACTGCAAGCGCCTCAAGCCGCCGCCGATCAGACGTCACCCGCTGCCCCAGATTGGCCGGACGCAAAGACCCCGAGACTTCCGCCAGCCGCACCCGCCGGCGCTGCACCCCGGAGATCAGCGCCGGTTCAAGCTTCTCTGCAGCCCGGTCCAGCCGCTGTCGCGGCGCGTCCAGCAGCGTTTCCGCCCGTGGCAAGGCCCGCGCCAAATCCCGCAGGCGCTGTCCGCGGGACGTGAGCCCCTGGCTGACCAACAGCCCCATCCGCGCTTCCTGGCTGTCCAGCCATGCCGCCAACTCATGACGCACCGGCACCGCCAGTTCTGCCGCTGCCGTCGGCGTCGGCGCGCGCTTGTCCGAAACAAAGTCAATCAGCGTCGTATCCGTCTCGTGCCCCACAGCGGAAATCAGCGGTATTTCTGACGCCGCAGCAGCCCGCGCCACGATCTCTTCGTTGAAACCCCAGAGGTCCTCAACCGAGCCACCGCCGCGCGCCACGATCAAAAGATCGGGTCGTGGTAAAGCCCCGCCGGGCGTCAATGCGTTAAACCCCGCAATCGCGCGCGCCACTTCCGGTGCACATTTTGCGCCCTGCACGGCCACTGGCCAGATCAGTACCTTGCGGGGAAAACGATCCCTCAGCCGGTGCAGGATATCCCGGATCACAGCGCCAGAGGGCGAGGTCACCACGCCAATGATCTCTGGCAGATACGGCAATGGCTTCTTTCGGGCGGGGTCAAAGAGCCCTTCCGCCGCCAGCTGCTTTTTACGTTTCTCAAGCAGCGCCATCAACGCGCCCATGCCCGCCGGTTTGATGTCTTCTATGACGATCTGGTATTTTGACTGCCCCCCGAACGTCGTCACCCGCCCCGTGGCAACCACTTCCATGCCTTCCTCGGGCTGCGTCTCAAGCCGGGCAGATACGCCTTTCCAGATCACACCGGAGATGACCGATTTGTCGTCTTTCAAGTCAAGGTAGATGTGCCCGGAGCGCGGTCGGCTCACGCGCCCCACCTCGCCCCTGATCCGCACATGACCGAACTCGCCTTCGATCACACGCTTGATCGCGCCGGATATCTCCGTGACGGTGAACTCAGGGCTGTTCAGCCCCTCTGCGGGATCGTCAATCAGGTCCATAACGCGTCCTTGCCCCTGCCTCGCGCGCACCTTAAAACGCCCCCCAACAAAGGCCAAGGGAGACACGCCCATGAACATCCTCATTTTGGGCAGCGGCGGACGCGAACACAGCCTTGCCTGGGCCACACTGCAGAACCCCAAATGCGACAAGCTGATCGTTGCCCCGGGCAACGCGGGCATCGCCCAGATCGCTGATTGCGCCAGCTTGGACATCATGGATGGCGGCGCTGTGATCACCTTCTGCGAAGAAAACAGCATTGATTTTGTGATCGTCGGCCCTGAAGCTCCGCTGGCGGCGGGGGTGGCAGACGACCTGCGCGGCGCAGGCTTTCGCGTCTTCGGTCCCTCCGCGGCAGCAGCACAGCTTGAAGCCTCAAAAGCGTTCACCAAGGAAATCTGTAACGCAGCAAACGCCCCAACAGCCGCCTATGCCCATTTCACCGATCACGCTGCTGCGCGCGCCTATGTTGCTGATCAAGGCGCACCCATTGTGATCAAAGCAGACGGCCTGGCCGCAGGCAAAGGCGTGATCATCGCCATGACCGACGCAGAGGCTCTTGCAGCTGTTGATGAAATGTTTGACGGAGCCTTCGGCGACGCTGGCGCGGAAGTGGTGATCGAGGAGTTTATGGAGGGCGAAGAAGCGTCCTTCTTTGTACTCTGCGATGGCGACAACGTCCTGCCCATCGGCACCGCGCAGGATCACAAGCGCGTGGGCGACGGCGACACGGGCCCCAACACCGGCGGCATGGGAGCATATTCCCCCGCACCTGTCCTGACCGACGAGATTGCCGAAAAGGCGCTCAACGACATCATCCGCCCGACCATGGCTGAGATGGCAAAGCGCGGCACGCCCTATCAGGGTGTCCTTTACGCCGGGCTGATGATCAAAGACGGTCAGCCACGTCTGGTCGAATACAACGTCCGCTTTGGCGACCCGGAATGCCAGGTGTTGATGATGCGTCTGGGCGCACAAGCCTTTGATCTGATGCACGCAACGGCCGATGGTCGCCTCTCAGACATGCGCGTCAACTGGGCGGCAGATCATGCACTGACGGTTGTGATGGCCGCCAAGGGCTATCCCGGAAGTTACGAAAAAGGAACCGTAATCAAAGGGCTCGACGCTCTGGCAGAAGACAGCAAAAACAAGGTCTTTCATGCGGGCACCACCCGCACCAACGGCGACATGACGGCGACGGGGGGGCGGGTCCTGAACGTCACCGCACGAGGAGATACGTTGGCCGAGGCACAGGAACGCGCCTATGCGATGGTGGATCAGATCGACTGGCCCGAAGGGTTTTGCCGCCGCGACATCGGCTGGCGCGCGTTGAGCTAGACTTCACACTAGGAGAGTGGCGTATCCTCGCAGATCACCGGATTCTGGGTGATCCGTGAAATCTGCTGCACCTGCCCCTCGGCGGATTGCACAAGCAAAGTGCCATCCAGTTCATACGGCACCCAGCAGTGCCGCACACCGGGATCATCGTTGTAGCGGAAGCAGACGAACCGCCCCTCCAGCGTGATGTCGCCATAGGTGCAGGTGCCGTCAGAACGTGTCCAGACAGACCGGCCCCGCGTGAGAAACTGCTCAATCCCCACCCGGCTGCCGTCAGAATAGTCATCAAAAGTAAAAGTATTGCCGACCGCGCGGTCCATGAATTCGCCAGGCGTCAGCCGTTCCAGTGCCTGAGCCATTGTGGCGCTCAGGATCAGGGCGGCGAACAGCAGCGCTATTCGCATCGCAACGCAGCCGCCACACTTTCGCGTCCCGCATAGGGTGCAATATCGCGCCCATTCAAAGACCCACCAGACCAGACAACCTGCACGATCTGGGTCCAATTCGCGTTCAGAACAATGATCTCCGGTCCCGCCCCGCAATCACGTATCCCGCCTTCGATGTAGTCATCACCGATCCGATGGTTCGTGACCGGTTCAAGTCGCTGACCGGCGCGAATCTCGCCTTCCTTGTAAGACATCACCACCAGACGTCGGGCAAGATGCGGTCGGTCAACAAAGGCAAACTCCATGACCCCGTCTCCATCAAAATCCGCAGCGCCAACCGGGGCCAGCCACCGGTTTCGTTGGCCAATGAAAGGGGTCCAGGACCGAAGGGCCGGCACACCTTCTGCATTCAGTCCATAAATCGCAAGCCTCGCCCCAAGCTCCTGATGGCTTTCAACAACCATGATCTCGGGCTTGTCATCTCCATCCAAATCGATCAACCGCGGCGCCAGGTCTTCGAAGACAAGCGCTTCCGGCAGGCGCAGGTTGTAAGTCAGATCAAACCAGGTGTTCAGCAGGCTGCCCTCTGATCCCCGCTCTTTGCGCACAACAACAACCATGTTGCCATATTCGACATCGTCGCCAAGCACCCCGTGCGGGTAGCGCGTCGTGGGTTCGTTGTATTCTGCCGAGATGATAATCTGCGCATGCGCGAACACTGCCACACACCACAGCAGGCATGTGAGCAGTGCCAACCGCATCAGATTTGCTTTTCAGGCATCTGCACCCGCAGACCGTCCAGCGCATC
>CAYUSM010000230.1:0-5677 GCA_964447345.1 uncultured Sulfitobacter sp.
CTACCGTGGGCTCTTGCGCGCAAATCGGCAAGAACGTGCATTTGTCTGGCGGTGTTGGCATCGGCGGCGTGCTGGAGCCGATGCAGGCCGGTCCGACAATCATCGAAGACAACTGCTTTATTGGCGCGCGCTCCGAGGTTGTTGAAGGCTGTATCGTCCGCGAAGGCTCTGTGCTGGGCATGGGTGTGTTCATCGGCCAGTCCACCAAGATCGTGGATCGTGAGACGGGCGAGGTCATGTATGGCGAAGTGCCTGCGGGCTCCGTTGTTGTGGCGGGCACCATGCCGTCGAAGAACAACGTCAATCTCTATTGTGCCGTGATCGTCAAGCGTGTGGATGAGCGGACGCGGTCCAAGACCTCCATCAACGAGTTGCTGCGCGACTGATCAGCGGCAGCTGCGCTTCGGCCTATTCGTTCACGAGGGTTTCTGTTTGTCGGAACGTATCGCGCCGTTCGCGCGTTCACCTACGACAGAAATTTTCAAGGAGACGTCGAAATGACAGGTCTTGGATGGTTTGCCGCGATTATCGTGGGTGGTCTGGCTGGGTGGCTGGCCGAAAAGTTCATGAAGCGCGATCACGGGCTTTTGCTGAACATCTTCATGGGTATCGTTGGGGCGATGCTGTTCAACGCGATACTGATGTTCATCTTTGGATCGACGCTGGGCGGTTGGATTGGCCAGCTGTTTGTCGGCTTTGTCGGTGCCTGCATCCTGATTGCTGCCGTGACGGCCTTCCGCAAGCGCGCCTGAGGCTTTCCAAATTTTGAACAACACGCTAGGGCTGCCTTTCCACGAGAAAGGCAGCCCTTGTCATGTCCGAACCCAAAAAGCCCAAGAAAAAGTCCCGCCAGCAGGTTTACACGCTGCTGGTTCAGATCGGGCGCAAAGAAGGTGATGGCTTGCCCGACAAGGCCACCGGTGCGGCGCTCATGTGCTTTGCCTCCGGTGTGGACGAGGCTGAGGCGGTGCGCGAAACGGTTGCGATCCTCAAGCAGGCAGACACCAACCCTTTGGATGTGACAGGCTACGGCACCTTGGCAGAGCGCGAAGCAGACGGTCAGCAGATCGACGGCGAGGAACGTGCGCTGATGCAGCGGGCCCTGGAAGAGAATGCGGTGATTGTCGCGCAGATGACGCCGTTCTTCGAGGGTGACGAGTAAGGCCTAACCCGCCCGCCGACGTGCCAGATGGATCGCATCGTACCAGCGCAAAACATGATGGGCGGGTCGTGTGTGTTCGGGCAGAAGCGATCTGTCGAAGTCTCGCAGCAAGCTGCCCGAAAGCTGTCGTTTGTCCCGTCTGATCCGTCCGATGTAGAGGCTTTCAACCGAGGTGCCTGCAGCGGTCAGCATTTCATGCTGTGGCAAAAGAACCTGGCTGTAGGTGATTGTCGGCCCGCAAGGCTCCTTGAGCGCGGCAAAACCATTGACCAGATGGCGTGCGGGCACAAGAACGGCCTCCTGTCCAAACAGATATTCGACTTCCGGCCCGTCGATCAGCAGCCGTTGATCCGGGGCGACGATGGTGTCCTCTACCAAACCAAAGTACGGCGCGCGCAGGCGAATGGGATGAAAGCTGCCGCGGGCAGGGACGGTTCGGTGGACCTTGTGCAGGACGGGTACGACACCTTCATCACGGGTTAGAACGGCATCGCCGCGCTTGAGGTCCGATATGGCTCTGTAGCCAAAGTTTGTCGCAATCGGTGTGTTTGGCAGGAGCGTGGCCATCGGCCCGACCGGCTCAATCTCGTCCGACAGGGCTGCAAAGACCATGTCCGAAGCGAATGTCTGGTCGCTGCGGCCCAGCATCAGGCCACGGATGTCTTCCAGCGACAGCGGGCGCGGATTGTCGACCGATACGCTGGCCACATCGGTCTCTTCCGGTTTTTCAAGGCACATCCGGGCCCAGTTGCGGGTGCTGTCCCATGAGTAGGTGATCCGGACCACGTCCGTTCGTCCCGGTTTCGTGTAGCTGATCGCAGCATGCGTGATGTTATCGCCCTGGACCTGGACCATGGCGATGCCACCGCCGGGAATGGCCTGAAAGGTCAGGCTGCGCAGGCGGGGGAAGGTATCCTTGTAGGCGAACAGGACTTGGGGTCGGCCATCGGCTGAAAGGCGTGTCTCGAACAGGAGGGTGCCGCGGGTGAGGCGTGTTTGAGGGTGGTCATCGAGTACCGGCGCTGGACGCTTGTCCGCCCCCAAGCCACGGAGAGACAGGCGGCGCTCGTCATGATCGCACAGGGCAAGCCAAGTCATCGGACGATCTCCCGATGCCACTTGCGTGCTGTTGGTTGAACCACTGCCAAGGTCCTGCTCCAAGCCCAAAGACCGAATGGCAGGGATCAGGTCAGCCGTGCTTTCGCACCTCTGAATGTCCTGTAGTGGTGCAGATCATGTTGGCCCTGTTTTCAGGTGCTCTGTCTGACTGCGGTCTGCGGTTGCCCTGCCTCGGGTCAATTATTGAGGTCAAGGTAGCAGGCGAAGGGGGTGGTGTTAAGCGTTTCCTGCGCCACGCCTCTTGGCATCGCGCCTTTTTGGCCACAAAAGAAGAGGGTTACCCGGCAATGCCCGAAAAGGAGCCCGCATGCCCGCTGCCCAAGACCCCATCGATCCCGTCGCCCTGACTGCGCGGCTGGTGCAATGCGCTTCTGTCACACCGGCCAACGAAGGGGCCTTGGAGATACTTGAGAAGGTATTGTCGGACGCCGGGTTTGACTGTGCCTGGGCGGATCGAGGCGGCATCCGCAACCTTTTTGCGCGCTGGGGCCACAAGGGGAACACGAAGGCATTCGGGTTCAACGGGCATACGGACGTGGTGCCGGTTGGGAATGAGGCCGATTGGTCCATGCCGCCCTTCGGGGCGGAGATCAAAGACGGGGTGATGTATGGGCGTGGAACGACAGACATGAAGTCTGGCGTGGCTGCCTTTGCTGCGGCGGCCATCGATTTCGTGCGTGATACACCGCCCGACGGATCGGTGATCCTGGCCATCACGGGGGATGAGGAGGGGGATGCCGTGGACGGGACCACCGCCTTGCTGGAGCATATGGAGCAGAACGGCGAGCGGATGGATGTCTGTCTGGTCGGAGAACCCACCTGTCCCGAGACCATGGGCGAGATGATCAAGATCGGGCGGCGCGGGTCGATGAGTGCGTGGTTCACGGTAACAGGCAAACAGGGTCACGCGGCTTATCCGCATCGCGCCAAAAACCCGCTCCCCGCCATGGTGCGGTTGATGGATCAGCTTGCCTCTCATGAGTTGGACCAGGGGACCGAACACTTTGATCCTTCCACCCTGGCCGTGGTGACAGTGGACACCGGCAACCCCGCCACAAATGTGATCCCGGCCAGTTGCACGGCGGCTGTGAACATTCGCTTCAACGATACACATTCCGGGGCAGGCCTGTCGGCCTGGCTGGAAGAGGAAGTGGCGAGCATCCGCGACGCGTTTGGTGTGCAGATCGACATAAGGATCAAGATTTCAGGGGAAAGCTTTATCACACCGCCGGGTGATCTTTCAGCGCTGGTGGCAAAGGCGGTGGAGGAAGAGACAGGCGTTGTCCCAGAGTTGTCGACCACCGGTGGCACTTCGGACGCGCGGTTCATCAAATCGCATTGCCCGGTCGTGGAGTTCGGCTTGGTCGGACAATCCATGCATCAGGTGGACGAGCATGTTGCGGTGGAGCACATCCATCAGCTCAAAGCGATCTACGGGCGCATCCTGCGGGATTTCTTCGCATGAGCGTTCGCGTCGAACTTACCGATGATTTGGACACTTGCCTGCGCCTGCGGCGCATTGTGTTCATGGATGAACAGGGGGTTTCAGAGGCGGATGAAATTGACGGGCTGGACCCGGAGTGTCTTCAGCTTCTGGCCTTTGTGGATGATGTCCCCGCGGGGACAGCCCGGATTTATCTAGAGGGATCAACGGTCAAGATTGGTCGGGTCTGCGTTTTATCTTCGTATCGCGGTACGGGTTTGGGGGCGGACCTGATCCGCAAAGCGCTTGAGGTCTCAAAGGGCAAGGCCACGCAGGCCAAGCTTGGGGCACAGACATATGCGCTGGCGTTCTATGAACGGTTGGGGTTTGAGGCTGTTGGCGCGGTCTATGATGATGCAGGTATCCCGCATCAGGATATGGTGCGCGACCTGTGAAGCGCACCTTGATCGTGATGGTCAAGGAACCACGACCGGGGCGGGTCAAGACTCGTTTGGGTCGTGATATTGGGTTGGTGCCTGCCGCGTGGTGGTTTCGGCATCAGGTACGGGCGCTGCTGCGCCGGGTTGAGGACCCGCAGTGGCAGATTGTTCTGGCCGTTTCGCCGGATGTGGCGGGGCTGAAAAGCCGATTTTGGCCCGCACATTTACTGCGTCTGCCGCAAGGCTCCGGAGATCTGGGCGCACGCATGGCACGGATGCTGCGCAGCGTGGGGAACGGTGCGGCATGCGTGATTGGGGCGGACATTCCAGATGTTGACAGGCGGCGCATCGCTGAGGCTTTCGCGGCGCTGGGGGATCATGACGCGGTCTTTGGCCCGGCACCGGACGGAGGATATTGGCTGATTGGTCTCAAGCATCCGGGTCGGCAACCTCCGGGGTTTTTCGGCGGCGTCCGCTGGTCGACCAAACACGCGCTGGCAGACAGCAAAGCCACCTTGCCTGACCATCGCATTGCCGAGGTCGCCACGCTCTGCGATGTCGATACGGCAGACGATTTGCCCATGACGCGCCCGGGGTCGCGTGCTACCTCCGGTACATGAGCAAAATCCCCACCAAGGCTGAAATCCTCGAATGGATTGAGCAGAACCCGACCCTGACCGCCAAGCGCGACATCGCAAAGGCATTCGGGATCAAGGGTGCCGCGCGCATCGACCTCAAGCGCGTGCTGAAAGAGCTTGAGGAAGAAGGTCATCTTGAGAAGCGCAAGCGGAGTTATCAGGACCCCGACCGCCTGCCACCGGTCTCTGTGTTGCTGGTGACGGGACCGGACAGGCAGGGCGATCTCTTTGCCAAGCCTATGGAATGGCATGGTGAGGGCAAGGAGCCTGTCGTGCTGGTTCTGCCGCGCGCTTCTGACCCGGCGCTGGGCGAAGGCGACCGCATTCTGGCGCGACTGACACTGGTCAAGAACGAGGATCACCACTACGAGGCGCGGCTGATCCGCCGGATCGGGACGAACCCAAAGAAGGTGCTGGGCATCTTCCGCAAGAAATCCGAAGGCGGACGGATTGTGCCCATCGACAAGGGGATGGATCGCGAATGGGTCGTGGCCGAGGGCGCAACACACGGTGCCAAGGACGGCGAACTGGTTGAGGCGGAGCAGGCGGGACCGAAAGGGCGCATGGGTCTGCCGAAAGCGCGGATTGTCGAGCGGTTGGGCGATCCGTCAGCACCCAAGGCGGTCTCGCTGATTGCAATCCACCAGCATGGTATTCCCGATCAGTTTCCAGACGACGTGATCGCCGAGGCGGACGCACAAAAGCCCATGGGGCTGAAGGGCAGAGAGGACCTGCGCGACCTGCCATTGATCACAATTGACCCGTCGGACGCACGAGACCACGATGATGCCTGTTACGCCCATGCGGATGAGGACCCCAAGAATGAAGGCGGTCATATCCTTTGGGTCGCGATTGCGGATGTCGCAGCCTATGTCACGCCCGGTTCTGCACTGGA
>CAYUSM010000231.1:0-5658 GCA_964447345.1 uncultured Sulfitobacter sp.
ATCATTTCCTTCCACTGGGAAATCCAGCCCACGGTCCGGCTCAGTGCAAAGATCGGCGTGAACATCGAGGTGGGGAACCCCATCGCTTCCAGAATGATGCCGGAATAGAAGTCAACGTTCGGGAACAGCTTCTTCTCTGCAAAGTAAGGATCTTCCAGCGCTTGCTTCTCAAGCTCCTTGGCGACCTGCAGGATGGGGTTGTTGTCGACACCCAGAAGCTCCAGAACCTCGTCTGCGCTTTCCTTCATGACCGTCGCACGCGGATCGAAGTTCTTGTAGACACGGTGGCCGAAGCCCATCAGGCGGAAGGGGTCATCCTTGTCCTTGGCCCGCGCAATAAACTCCGGAATGCGGTCCGGCGTGCCGATTTCCTTCAGCATCTCCAGACAGGCCTGGTTCGCCCCCCCATGCGCCGGACCCCACAGGCAGGCGATGCCAGCGGCAATACAGGCAAAGGGGTTCGCACCGGAAGAGGAAGCCAGACGCACTGTTGAGGTTGACGCGTTCTGCTCGTGATCAGCATGTAGTGTAAAGATGCGATCCATCGCGCGGCTGAGGATCGGGTCGACCACCTAGTCTTCGGCCGGGACGGCAAAGCACAAGCGCAGGAAGTTCGACGCATAATCCAGGTCGTTGCGCGGATACACGAATGGCTGACCGATGGTGTACTTATACGCCATCGCGGCAATGGTCGGCATCTTCGCAATCAGCCGGATGGAGGCAACCTCGCGCTGCCATGGGTCATTGATGTCCGTGGAATCGTGGTAGAAGGCCGACATTGCACCCACAACACCAACCATGACCGCCATCGGATGCGCGTCACGGCGGAAGCCGCGGAAGAAGTTCATCATCTGCTCATGCAGCATCGTGTGATTGGTCACACGGGACTCGAAATCCTCCAACTCTGCGGGGGAGGGCAGTTCACCATACAGAAGCAGATAGCAGACTTCGAGATAGTGTGATTTGGCCGCCAATTGATCGATGGGGTATCCGCGGTGCAGCAAAACACCTTCGCCGCCGTCGATATATGTGATGGTGCTGTCGCAGGAGGCAGTAGAGGTGAATCCGGGATCATAGGTGAAGACCCCCGCCTGACCATAAAGCTTGCGGATATCGATTACATCCGGTCCTGCGGTTGGGGAAAAGATCGGCAGGTCAAACTCATTGCCATCAATGGTCAGCTTTGCGGATTTCGTACTCTCTGTCATGCGGTCCCTTTCGTCCGTTTGGCGGCCCGGCGGGTGCCGGAACCGTCTTGGGCGCGGCCCTCAAAGGACCGTTCCGTGGTGTTATAGCAGGGGACGTTGAGAAGGTGTTAACCTTAACTCAGGCCGCTGCATCCGTCAGGCGGGCGAGGGTTTCATCACGTCCCAACACAAGCATCATGTCAAAAACAGATGGGGTCACCGCGCGCCCTGCAAGTGCCGCCCGAAGGGGCCCCGCGAGTTTGCCGAACTTGGTGTCTTTTGCAGCCGCAAAGCCGTTCAGAACCTCCTCCAGCGTTTCACGGTCCCAGCTAGCATTCTGCAGGTGCGGCGTCAATTCCTCCAGTATACCACGGGATACCGTATCAAGGTTCTTGGCCGCTTTCTCTTCCACGTCAATTGGGCGGGACGTCAAAACAAAGTGCGCTTTTTCAAGGAGTTCCGGCAAAGTCTTGGCCCGCTCTTTCAGGCAGTACATCGCGCGCTCCAGCCCATCACTTTGTGCGGGCGTTAGCGCTGTCAGTCCGGCGGCGGCCAGATAGGCCTCGCATTCCTGCCGCAATGCAGCATCATCCGCGACGGCAATATGCTGCCCGCAGATGTTTTCCAGCTTTTTCAGATCGAATTGAGCAGGGCTCTTGCGGATGCCGTCCAGATCAAACCACTCTCTGGCCTGTTCGTCGGTAAAGAATTCGTCGTCCCCGTGGCTCCACCCCAGACGCGCCAGATAGTTCCGCATGCCCGCCGCAGGATAACCCATGCCCTGATATTCCTGCGCCCCCAACGCCCCGTGGCGCTTGGACAGTTTCTTGCCATCGGAACCATGGATCAGCGGGATATGCGCCCAGACCGGCACGTCCCAGCCCATCGCGGTGTAGATCATCATCTGACGTGCGGCATTGTTCAGGTGGTCATCCCCCCGGATCACATGGGTCACACCCATGTCATGGTCATCCACAACAACCGCCAGCATGTAGACTGGCGTGCCATCCGATCGTAACAGGATCATGTCATCCAACTGATCATTGCGGATGGTCACATCTCCCTGCACCGCGTCGCGAATGATGGTCTCACCTTCCTGCGGTGCTTTGATGCGAATGGCATAGGGCGCATCGGGGTGCGTTGCCGGATCGGCATCACGCCAGGGCGAGCGATAAAGCGTACTCCTGCCCTCCGCGCGCGCCGCCTCGCGAAACGCCGTGATTTCCTCTTGCGTGGCAAAACACTTATAGGCCTTGCCTGCCACCAGCAGCTCCCGCGCCACTTCCGCATGGCGGGGGGCGTTCTCGAACTGGCTCACAATCTCGCCGTCATGATCCAGGCCCAGCCATGCCATCCCCTGCAGGATCGCTTCCGTTGCCTCTGGTGTGGAGCGGGCACGATCCGTATCCTCGATGCGCAGCAGAAACTGGCCGCCACGTCCCCGCGCATAGAGCCAGTTGAACAGCGCCGTACGCGCGCCCCCGATGTGCAGAAAACCGGTGGGCGAGGGGGCAAAACGGGTGACGACGGGGGCGGACATGGTCGGGTTCTTCCTTAACTGAGTGATGCCCGAGGCGGTCCGCATTTACCAATTGCTAACCATCACCCCGGTAGGATTTGCGCCTGTCTATCTACCACGGTGAACGGGGGCAAGCATGGGCCGCGCGCGCCGTCTTTTGATCAGCATCCCCGGCCCGTTTCACGGCGTCCTGATGGCACAGCGCGGACATCTGCTGGGCTGGGTGCCGGTTTGTCTTGCGGTGGGCATTGGCACCTATTTCGGGATCAAGGTTGAGCCGGGGGTGCCTGTCTTCCTGTCGCTGAGCCTCGTTGCCGGGATCTGCCTGCTGATTGCCCGCAGATTGCCTGAGGCGATCTCGCCCTTTGCCGTCGCCCTTTCCCTCTGTCTGATTGGTTTCATCCTCGCAGGCCTGCGCGCACACAGCGTCGGCGGCCCCGTGCTCGGCTGGCGGTACTACGGCCCGGTCGAAGGGCGCATAATCGCCATGGACCGCAGCCAGTCAGACGCGCTGCGCCTGACCCTCGATCAGGTCGTCTTGGAGCGTGTTCCGCCCGGGCGCACACCAACACGCGTGCGCATTTCGCTGCACGGCGACGGCACGGCAGGCATCGTGCCAGAGCCTGGATTGCGGGTCATGACGACGGCGCATCTCTCACCACCCTCTGGCCCGGTAGAGCCTGGCGGTTTTGACTTCCAGCGCCATGCCTGGTTTGCCCGGTTGGGGGCAGTGGGATATACACGGGTCCCCCTCGTGGGTGCGGCACCGGCCAGGGAGGGGCATGCGGGGCTTATGGTGTTTCGGGTCCGCATGGCGGCCTCGGCACATATCCAGCAGCGCCTGACCGGCGACACCGGTGGCTTTGCTGCCGCGATCACCACCGGTGATCGTAGTGCGATCAGCCGCGATGCGCTCGACGCCTTGCGCGCCAGCAACCTGGCGCACCTGCTGGCCATATCCGGTCTGCACATGGGCCTCCTGACCGCGGTCGTCTTTGGCGCATTGCGCCTTCTTCTCGTCGCGCATCCGCGCATCGCACTGAACTGGCCGACCAAGGGCATCGCCGCCGTTGGCGCGCTGATCGCGGCAAGCGGGTATCTCGCGCTTTCCGGCGGCAATGTCGCGACCCAGCGCGCGTTCATCATGGTCGCCGTCGCCCTTGCGGCGCTCATCATCGGCAGGCGGGCAATCTCTCTCAGGGCGGTCGCTGTCGCGGCAACCATCGTGCTGGTCTTCCGCCCCGAGGCCTTGCTTGGTCCCGGCTTTCAGATGTCTTTCGCGGCCACAACTGCTCTGGTCGCTGTCTTTGGCTGGCTCCGCAATGTCGAACACGACCTCATCCCGCGATGGGCCAAACCGGCATTTGGCGTCTTCATCTCGTCACTCGTCGCAGGCCTTGCGACCGCGCCCATTGCGGCTGCGCATTTCAACACAATCGCGCATTATGGCCTGGTCGCGAACCTGCTCTCGGTGCCATTGATGGGTGTGCTTGTGATCCCGGCTGCCGTGCTGGCGCTGGTGTTGACCCCTTTGGGTCTCGACTGGATTGCACTTTGGGCCATGGGCCTTGGCCTTGATTGGATCCTCGGTGTGGCGCATTGGATCGCCGCCTTTGATGGCGCGCGCGGCTATGTGATCGCACCGGGGGCCTGGGTACTGCCCTTGCTGGCACTTGGCTTTCTGACACTGGTCTTGTGGCAGGGTCGGCTGCGATGGGGTGGGGTTGCCGTCATGGCGCTCAGTTTCGGTCTCTGGCAGCAGGCAGAGCGCCCGGATGTCCTGATCGCGGACAATGGCAGTCTGGCAGGCGTGATGACTTCGCACGGTCGTGCGCTCAGCAAGGCCAAGGGTGCCGGTTTTGTCGCGCGCAACTGGCTGGAGAATGATGGGGACGGCAAAGGACAGCGCGCGGCGGCTGATCTGTGGCACGCTGACCAAGTCATACATGTCTCAGGCAAACGCGCACTGGCAGCGTTCACAGGCTGCGCCAAAGCACAGATCGTGGTTGTTTCGGTGCCTGCGCCGGACCTCTCAGAAGACAACTGCACCGTCTTTGACCCGGAACGCCTGCGCCACACCGGTGCCATCGCACTGAATGAAACCGCCAATGGATGGCAGATGACAACTGCCCGCGATCTGGCCGGAGAGCGCCTTTGGACCGCGTGGCCAAAGGCGCGAAAAACGCGGGATCAATACGTCCGGATCAACCCGACCAACCGGCCCTGAACTTTCACCTGATCCGACGGCAACACGCGGGTCTCATAGGCCGGGTTTGCCGCTTCCAGCGCGATGGACGCGCCCTTGCGCCGGAAGGTTTTCAGCGTTGCTTCCGCGTCCTCGACCAGCGCAACGACGATATCGCCATCGTCGGCCACATTCGTCTCGCGAATGACCACCACATCGCCGTCGTTGATCCCGGCCTCGATCATCGAATCGCCTTTGACTTCAAGCGCATAGTGATCACCCGAACCCGAAATCATCCCGCTGGGCACGGTCACCGAATGCGTCACGTGGTTGATTGCCTCGATCGGCACACCGGCGGCAATCTGGCCCATCACCGGCACGTCCAACGCCTGTGCGCTGCTCACCTCCATCGCCGCGCGGGGCGGCGGGGCCGAGGGCTTGCCGCCCTCAACCACACGCGGGGTAAAGCCCGGATTGGGCGCGCCGCCAAGGCTCTCGGGCAGTTTCACCACTTCAATCGCGCGGGCACGGTGGGCCAACCGGCGGATGAACCCGCGTTCCTCCAGTGCCGTGATCAGCCGGTGAATGCCCGATTTGGAGCGCAAATCCAGCGCCAGCTTCATCTCATCAAAGCTTGGTGGCACCCCGTCGCGTTGCACACGCTTGTGAATAAACGCCAAAAGATCCAGTTGTTTCTTGGTCAGCACTGCCGCACCTCCGCAAAATGGTTTTCTTTTGTTCTAGGGATGTTCCTGTTTTGTGTCAAC
>CAYUSM010000232.1:0-5601 GCA_964447345.1 uncultured Sulfitobacter sp.
TCGCAAACGTTTTTCTACCTCGACCCCTGTCTCCCTAATCCGGCGCCACGATCGACTAGACCGACCACGCCGGGTCATCGCACAACGCGGATGGCACACTTCAAGGAGACACGACTATGGCCACAGGCACAGTCAAATGGTTCAACACAACGAAAGGCTTCGGCTTTATCGCACCCGATGGCGGCAGCAAGGACGTATTCGTCCACATCTCCGCTGTTGAGCGGGCGGGCCTGACCGGTCTGGCGGACAACCAGAAAGTCACGTTCGACATCGAAGCAGGCCGTGATGGCCGCGAAAGCGCCACGAACATCGCGCTGGCCTAACGGTCAATCGGAAATGCCCGGATCATTGGGTCGGGCCTTTCAGATTATTTGATTGCCAAAAAGAACGTCAGGGAAACGTCACCAAGACGTTTCCCTGAACCCACCCAGTCCCTTGGGACAGACGGCTCTCATCCGCCCGTCCCAAGCGTCAAGCTACTCCGCGGCGATCGCGTAGCTGGCGTGCATATCCTCCATCGCATCGACATCCATAAACGCGTTCAGTGAGCGGTGCAGTTGGTCTCCCGCAGACCGGCCGGACCAGAGCCGCTGATCCGAAAGCGCGGTCATGTGGAGGGAGGGGAACTGATCCATCTCGCAGCGCTTGGCATCCCAGTTCCGGGCCAAGGCCGCATGGGCACTGGTCAGGATCGCTGCGGGGTCGATGCGGCGGCGCTGCATGAGAATGCCGACAAAACGACCGCTGCCTGTATAGGCAAGCTTGTAGGTCTGACCCTCAAGCGCCTCGGTGACGCTGCGTGCCGCCTGTTCGACGTGTTGGCGGAAGGCCGGGGCAGAGATGCGCTCATGACGCTCGCGCAGGTCCTGTATCTCGATGCTGAAGAGATGCATCGCATAGCAGCCCTCGGGCAGACGCAGCAGATCGTTTTCCATGGCAGAGACATCCGTGACGCCCTTGGCTTCCAGCACGAGGACCTCTTCAAAACTCAGACGCATCTTGGCTGTCATTTCCGCCAGCGTTACCTTGGCTTCGCGTTCCCGAATGATGCTGTCGTTCAGCATGGAGGCCGTGTTGATCCGCGCCCCCAGATCAAGGCCGCTCAGCGGTTTGGTGACAAAGTCGGTGGCCCCCGCCCCGAACGCACGGCCCATCAGGCTGGGATCGGTGCATCCCGTGATCATGATGACCGGCGTTGACTTGTACTCAGATTTTTCGCGGATGTTTCCGCACAGTTCGATCCCGTCGATGCCGGGCAGCATGATGTCCAGCAAGAAACAGTCAAAAGGCTTGATGTTGGTGTCCAGCACCTCCATCGCCTGTTCGGCATCTTCGCAGCACACCAGATCGCAATTCATGTCTTCTCCGGTCAGGGCGGCCTGCAGCATCTCAAGAACTACAGGATCATCATCAACAGCCAGAATACGCATTTTTACTTCCTCTCAAGAACCGGGCCCAAGCCCAACCCCCCCGCAGCTTTATTGACCTCATGCAGCGCCACGATTGCGGGCAGGATTGTGTTCAAGAAAGGACAATTTTGAGATCAGGAGATTTTTTCGGCCCGACTTTGTCAGCAATGTGCCGTCCGGAACGTTGAAACCGCCGACCGTCCGAATTCTCGCCGCAGTCGTGCAAATTTTCGAACGATTTCAATTTGATGGGTATTATGGAGTCACTAAAGCGAGTCGGAATACCCGCATTGAGGGTTGTCAGGCGATTCTCTTATCCCCTGACATGCCGTTATTCTGTCTTGATCCTTCCAACCCGTTTCTCTTCACCATTCGGCATCGTGTCATCCACACGACAAAGTGAGGGGCGGCTCGGCAACAATGGGGCAAATTCGGGCATGACAGGGTTGATAATGAGGTCAGCATTGAGAAAATGAAGCCTCTGCAACCCGAATTATGGAGCATGCAATGCACCGCCGTACCTTTATGGCCAGCGCCCTGGCCACCGCCACATTGCCAGGCGTATTGTCCGCATCCACCGCCGCGTTCGACCCTACGCCGCAGGAGGTTTCGATCAAGCGTCAGTATCAGCCGGGCCAATTGCTGGTCCTGCCGCGCAGCCACTACCTTTACTTCGTGACAGCCCCCGGACGCGCCATGCGCTATGGTGTGGGTGTGGGCAAGGCCGGACTTGAGTTCACCGGCACCGCAACCATCGCAGTCAAGAAGGAATGGCCGACATGGCGTCCTACGGATGAGATGATCGAACGTGATCCGCAGGAATACAAGCGCTTCATCGGCAACACCGACGCACAGCCGGGTGGCCCGGGTAATCCGCTGGGTGCACGGGCGCTCTATCTGTTCCAGAACGGTGTGGACACCTATTTCCGCATCCACGGCACAACCGCCCCCAACACCATCGGACGCTCCGTTTCAAACGGCTGCATCCGCATGATCAATGAACATGTGATCGACCTTTATGAACGCGTACCAATCGGGACGACGGTCACCGTTCTTTAAGCCTGATGCAGGCAGATGGATCAAAGGCCGCCCTCGGGGCGGCCTTTTGCGTCAGGGCTCTTTGGGCTTAAGGCGCAGCACCAGCGGGATGATCGCAACCGTCAAGAGCGCACCGACGAGGAAGGGCGCCCCCGGCAGGTAGAGCCCATCTTCGTTCACCGACCGTTCAAATACAGCCGTCAAAAACAATGGGGCGGTGATGGCGGCAACAGAGGACAGGGAGGCAATGACCCCTTGCACAAGTCCTTGCTGGTCTTCGCCCACGCGATTGGCAGCAAAGGCCGTCATCAGCGGCGGTGCCATATCCGCCAGAGACGCGACAAGCAGGATCACGAAAACCAGCCAGGCGGTCTGGACCAGTCCGAAACCGATCAGCCCGATCACCCCTGCGGCCATTGCAACCAGCAGCGTGCGATAATCCCCAAGCCGTTTCGTCATCAGTGGCAGAACCCCGGCCTGCACCCCTGCAATGAGGATGCCATAAGCGGACAGAGTTAACCCGATGGTAAAGCCATCCCAGCCAAACACTTCCCGCCCCCAGAAGGCCCAGAGGGTCGCATAGACCATATTGGCAAACTCGAAAACGAAGATGCAAATCAAAGGGATGGCGAGACCGGGGATCACAAAGGCCCGGGCAATGGTGCCGAAGGGGTTCAGGTCTCGCCTTCCGAACGGTCGGCGGTTCTCTTGCTTCAGGGACTCCGGCAAAATGAAGATGCCGAAGACCACGTTGACCGCCGACAGGGCTGCAGCGATCCAGAAAGGTGCCGTGATGTGCCAGCCAGAGGCCAAACCGCCCAGGGCCGGACCAAAGACAAAACCGATGCCGAAGGCCGCACCAATCATGCCAAAGGCCGCGCCGCGTTCCTCTGGCTTGGCGATGTCAGAGATATAGGCGGTTGCGGTGATGTAGGTGGCCCCGGCCATTCCGGCGATCACCCGGCCCACCAGCAAGACCCAATAGGTCTGCGCCATGGCCATGATCACATAATCCAGTGTCAGAGTGACCAGCGCGAAAATCAGGATCGGCCTGCGGCCATAGGCGTCCGACAGGCTCCCGATGATCGGACCGCATAGAAACATCGCCGCTGCATAGGCGGACATCATGATGCCGCCCCAGAACGCGCCTTCGGCGGTGCTGTCCGCGCCGACGCGATCCATCAGGTCAGGCATGATGGGAAAGACGATCCCGATGCCGATGGCATCAATCATCAGCGTCGCAAGGATAAAGAGAAAGGGGCCTGTCAGCTTCATGCGAGCAACCGACACCGGAACGCGTCGGGCCACAAGGCCAAAGGCTGGCAAAATGGGACGCACTGACATCTTTTGTCAGCAATTCCAGGCGGCAAGCGCTCTCACACCGGATGACGGTTGCGGAAAAGTATCGGCCGCCCCGGAAGGCGGCCGCAAGATGGGTCACGAAAGGGCGGTCAGAACCAGTCGTCGTAGACGCTGGCCGCGATGCCGTTGGCCTGCATGAAGGCCTGCAAGTCAGCCTCGGACTGGTAGTTGGCGTAGCGGATGTTGCCATCTGCGTGCATGTAGGCATGCAGGACAGCCGAGCCGTCTTTCAGTCCAAAGTAGACCTCCTGAAAGC
Source organism: uncultured Sulfitobacter sp. (assembly GCA_964447345.1). GTDB lineage: Bacteria > Pseudomonadota > Alphaproteobacteria > Rhodobacterales > Rhodobacteraceae > Sulfitobacter. Next base: position 4,066 of record CAYUSM010000232.1, read on the forward strand.
CGTCCCCGTCATAGTCGCCTGCGCCAAGGATCGACCCGAGGTTGCCTGTCTGGATGTCATTGGCAAAGCGCGTCTGGCTGTCGAAAGGACCGCCCAGCACGTTGGTGCCATCGGCAACAAGCGGGTCGATGTAGATGCCAACCACACGGGTGTCGCCACCTTCGCCATTGGCCGAGAAGTCGATCTTGCCGTCTGCGGTGATCCCCAGCGTGGCCCACCGTCCGATCAGCTCATTGATCATGATGACTTCAAGGTCACCATCGCCTTCGACATCGATACGCCCGATTTCAAGCCATTGCTCAACAGCGCCAAGCGTATTGCCGTCAAAATCAACAAGGTTGGCCAGCGCGGTTGCCGTAAAGGCATCCACAAGGTCGAATATAGAGCTACCAATCGTCGGGGTGCCGCCACCGCCGCCGCCCCCACCGCCGCTACCTCCCGAGCCGCCGCCACCAGAACCGGTGTCACCTGTGACCGAGACAGAATAGTTGATCGGCACAAAAACGGGCTGGTCCACATTGTCTGGCAGGTTTGGGATGTTTGGCAGATTTGGGAGGTCGACAATATTCAGATCCACGCCGTTGTCATAGTCGAGCCCCGAGGCAGAGAGCGTAAAGATCACATCTTCGCCTGGCGTGAGGTCAAGCGAAACGGGTGCCGGTGTCCCGAAACCCTCTTCGAAATCGCCGCCCACCTGCGATAGTTCAAAATCCCCGCCGCCGACAAAAAAGCTGATCGTGTTTTCGTCTTCAAAACCCGAAACCGGGACGAAGGTGATGTACTGGAAAAAGTTGGTCAGATTCCTCAGATCAGTTGTCATATTGAATGATAGTGAAATCGTGCCGCCACTCCCGTCGGTCGAGACCTGGAAGTAATCAACCGGATCATCGGGGACACCTGTGGCCCCCGTTACTGTCCCAGTTTCCCCACCAATCTGCTGCGGGTTGGCAAGGCTGTCGTCAAATGGATCAAGGCTCATAATGTTCCCCTCGAGTATCTGTTGGTCAGTGAATTTTCAAATAGTCATAAAGGTTTGAGCAAAGATCGAGTTCATTTTCAAGTATGGAAATCCATAGTATCCGGGCGCGCGTAGTCCCAGAGCTCGACCAAAGAAAAAGGGCTGGCGTTGCCGCCAGCCCTTGCCCTCTTTCAGTGATAAACTGCCTTAGTTCAGCGCCGCATCCGTGATGTCATGCGTCCAGGCGCCCTCAGGCTGCTTGGTGATCACCGGATCAGAGCCACCAGCCAGCAGTGTGTCCACCGTGCGCTGGAAATCCGCCTCGACCAGCGTGCCGTCGGAGCCCGCGGTCAGCTTGGCAATCTCACCCATCATGCGCACCTGATGCGCTTCGGTCTGGGCACCGGTCTCATCATTGTCGAGCACGATACCCGCTGCTTCCTCAGGATTCGCTTCAGCGTACTTCCAGCCCTTCATGGAAGCGCGGACGAAACGGGTCATCTTGTCGACAAACACAGGGTCCTCAAGGTTCTCTTCCAGCACATAGATGCCGTCTTCCAGTGTGGCGACACCCATGT
>CAYUSM010000233.1:0-5587 GCA_964447345.1 uncultured Sulfitobacter sp.
CGTTTCATGACAGATCGTCGCTACGTGATTGATGAAATGATCTCGGCCAAGTCGATTGCTGCGCGCATCGAAGAGCTGTGTCGCGAGATACGGTCAGAGTTCAAAGGCACCGACAAGCTGGTTGTGGTGGGGCTTTTGCGAGGTTCGTTCGTTTTCATTGCCGATCTGGTACGTGAGCTGGACATGCCCATTGAGGTCGATTTTCTGGAAGCCTCCAGCTATGGCGACGGCATGGAAAGCAGTCGGGAGGTCCGCATTCTCAAGGACTTGCGGGGCGCTATTGAAGGCCGGGACGTATTGGTTGTCGAAGATATCGTCGATACGGGCCACACGCTGCACCACGTCACCAATCTGTTGTTGTCGCGCGATCCGGCCAAGCTGCGCACCATCGCGCTTTTGGACAAACCTTCGCGGCGCGAGGTTGACATGAAGGCAGACTGGACCGGCTTTGACATCCCGGATGAGTTCGTCGTGGGCTACGGCATCGACTACGCGCAGCGTAATCGCAACCTGCCCTACATCGGCACGGTGCGCTTCACATGAACCCGATCTGGCTGTTGCGCATGTCCAAGTGGGCGCGCAATCCGCCCTCAGCCAAACGGGTCATGCTGGTCTTTGGCATCATCGCACTGGCCGCCATCATTGTCGGGATCGAATGGATGGGCTGGTGGCCCGACTGGGCCAAGGCAGAGCGTATGCCGCGCAAATTCTAAGCCGAGTGCCGCGCAGTCACAAAAATGTGAGTGTGATGTGCTCTGACTGGTGTAGGCTGGAGGGGTAGCCAGCGGTGACCCTGATCGCAGACACCTGGAGAACCTTATGAACCACTTTATCAAATCGACAACGGCACTTGTCCTGAGTGCTGCCATCGTTGCCACTGCAGGCATGGCCGACAGCCATGCCAAAGAGGGGATGGAGCCTGCTGTCGCAGCGCGTCATCACCAAATGCAGATGGTCGGGTACAACATCGGCATCCTTGGCGCCGTCGCAAAGGGTGAGATGGAGTTTGACGCGGCAATGGTCAGCTCAGCAGCGAAGAACCTGAATGCGCTTGCGTCGATGGACCGCGCCACGCTCTGGATCGAAGGGACCGAGCAAGGGACAGCCGAAGGTTCGCGTGCCAAAGCCGAAATTTGGAGTGACCCGGACGGATTTGCCGAGCGTTTCCAGGCGATGGCCGATGCCTCTGCCGCTCTGATTGATGCCGCTGACCTGGATGCGGTGCGCGCGGGCATGGGTGATTTGGGCGGGACCTGCAAGGCGTGCCACGAAAAGTACCGTGGACCGAAGAACGAGTAAGCCTTGAAGACGCTACTGCGCCTTTTGATCTTCTGCGCCTTGGTTGGCGCAGGGGTCGGATGGGTCTTGACCCGCCCTGCCCCGCTTGATCCGGACTTTGCGGCAGAGCACACCGCTGATCCCGATAGCGGCGCGATGATCTTTGCCGCAGCAGGCTGCGCTTCTTGTCATGCCGCGCCGGAGGCGGAAGGGGATGCAAAGCTGGTTCTTGCAGGCGGTGAGCCCTTTGCCAGCGACTTCGGCACCTTTTACGCTCCCAATATCTCACCTGGACCTGAAGGGATCGGAGGATGGGATCTGTCCAGCTTCGCACGGGCTGTCACAAAAGGTGTTTCGCCAGAGGGTCAGCACTACTATCCGGCCTTTCCTTATGCTGCCTATCTGCACATGACAGATGCGGATGTCAGCGACCTTTACGCCTACATGCAGTCGCTGCCGGTGTCAGACACCCCCAGCAAGGCCCATGATGTGGGTTTCCCCTTCAACATCAGGCGCGGCTTGGGTCTGTGGAAGCAACTCTATGTCTCCGACGACTTCGTGCTCACTGAAAGCGATCTGTCGCCCGAAGTGGAACGCGGTCGCTATCTGGTGGAAGCCTTGGGCCATTGTGCGGAATGTCACACGCCCCGGAACTCATTGGGTGGACTGAACCGCGCGGCGTGGCTGGGCGGCGCGCCAAATCCTTCCGGCAAAGGACAGATTCCCAACATCACGCCGGGCAAACTCGACTGGTCTGAAAGTGATCTGGTCTATTACTTCGAAACCGGCTTCACACCGGACTACGACAGTGTCGGCGGATCCATGGCGTCGGTGGTGTCAAACCTCGCGCAATTGCCGGAAAGTGATCGTGCGGCGATTGCCGCATATCTCAAGGCAGTGCCGCCCGTCGACTAACCCAGACCCAGCTTACGGTTCCGCGCCTCGCGCAACCGCGCAAAGTCGTCCCCCGCGTGATAGGAGGACCGCGTGAGCGGTGTGGCCGAGACCATCAGGAAGCCCTTGCCATAGGCTGCCTTTTCATAGGATGCGAACTCTTCGGGATGCACAAAGCGGTCCACAGCATGGTGCTTTGGCGTGGGCTGCAGGTATTGGCCGATGGTCAGAAAATCGATGTCCGCAGCACGCATGTCTTCCATCACCTGAATGACCGCCTGCCGGTCTTCACCCAGGCCCACCATGATACCGGATTTGGTGAACATCGAAGGATCAAGTTCCTTCACCCGCTGCAACAGACGCAGAGAGTGGAAGTATCGCGCGCCGGGACGTACCTCCGGATAGAGGCCCGGCACCGTTTCAAGGTTGTGGTTGAATACGTCCGGGCGCGCCTCGACCACCATCTCAAGCGCTTCGGGTCCACAGCGGATGAAGTCTGGCGTCAGGATTTCGATTGTGGTGCCCGGAGAGCGGTGCCGCACCGCGCGGATTGTCTGGGCAAAATGCTCTGCCCCGCCGTCTTCGATGTCGTCGCGGTCCACGGAGGTGATAACCACGTGGTTGAGACCCAGCTTGGCCACAGCATCAGCCACACGGCCCGGTTCAAAGACGTCCAGCGCCTCAGGCGGTTTGCCGGTGGCGATGTTGCAGAAAGTGCAGGCCCGGGTGCAGACCTCGCCCATGATCATCATTGTGGCATGCCCTTGTGACCAGCATTCGCCCACGTTTGGACAGCCTGCTTCTTCACACACCGTGACCAGCCGGTTCTCGCGCATGATCTTGGCCGTTTCGGCGTATCCCTTGCCGCCAGGTGCCTTCACCCTGATCCAGTCAGGTTTCTTGGGCTGCGCATTGTCCGGCTTGCGCGCTTTTTCCGGGTGGCGCTGTTCGGGGATTTTCAGATCGCGCATCAAAGGTCTCCGCTTGGCTACCCTCTATGTAACACATTCAACGGACGACAAAAGAGCGAGTGGCGCATTGCCGCTATGCAGGGGCGATGGCATCTGCTCAAAACGGCATCCGCCAGCCGAAACTCAGCGCGGTTGAGCCGCCGTCCGCCTCGAAGAAGCCATATCCGTCAGAACGGTGATGCAAACGAAAGAAGATGTCGGCACTGGGATTGGGTGTGCTGACCTCAATTTCTGCCAGCCAATAGACAAAGTTGCGTTGGGATTCGCCGGTGCGGTCAAGCTCGACCTGCGGAACCTTGGTGGCATGGGAAAGGCCGAGGCCAAAAGACGTGCTTTTCAACCACGCTGGCACAGGGTTGCGCGGCACATAGCGAATGATCAGGGGCAGATTGAATTCAAAATGATCTTGGCGCCCGGCATGGGCCACAGCATGAAGTTGTGCCCCGAAATGAAACCGGCTTGATGCGATCTGACGTTCCCAGCCAATGCCGAGTCCCAGCAGCGCTGAGTCTGCAAGGTCGAGTCGGGAGGGAAGAAAGACATCATGATACCGGTTCTCTGTCATGATTCCGGTAAATACGTCGACATAGGTGCGCGAGCTGGGTTCGGCAGTGGAGGGAACAGCGCGCACCATGACAGCCAGCGCAGTGATAAGTGACAAGGCCAGAGGGGCACGTATCGCACCGCCAACCACAAATGACCGTTGATGATTCAGCATCGTCGCACCGCCTGAGAAATCTCAACTCCGCAAACGGAGTTGAGCCATGATGTCATCCTAATGGCTCAACTCTTTGCATTGTGAGAAATCTCAAGAAACAGGCATGCCCTACAATTGTCAGCCGATCATCGGTCCACCCGGCCCGACCGTTTCATCGTAGTGCCGCTTGAGCCGCATCAGTGCGATGCGCAGAACAACCTTGCCTGACCTTGCGGACCAGCCCAAACGCTTCTCGGTTGTCTCCAAACCCTCCAGATAGCAGCAGCAGCGCAGGACAACGTCAGAAAGCCCTGGTCCCAGTTGCAGAAGCGCCGCTTGAACGCGCGCTCTGGCCTCAGCGGGCGCGCCACTCACGTCAGCGCCAGCGTCACCAGAGGCGCGTGGGGTCAGGAAGTGGTCCCAGTTCTGGGTCACCGTGCCGTCCATTTGCGCCAGTTCAAAGTCTTCACGCAGACGTTCGCCCGCATGGACCAATCCCTTGTCCAGAAATCGCGAGCCATCGCGGTTGCGGCGCCGCGCGAGCGCGCTCAAGGGACTTTCGCCAAGACCATAGCGCCCGCGCGCACCCGTCGTGCCGCTGCCCAGAAATGATGCGTCTTCGTCCTCTTCTTCAGACAGGTCCCGCGGCATGCCGAAACGCTCCATGAAGCCTTCCAGCGCAGCCCGCCCGGTGTTTGTGATGTGATACCGGATGATGCGGCCCGCGTTTCCGGGTGCAATCCAATCCTTCAGGGCCATCGCCTGCGCTACCGATGCCTCCACCACGGCCGTACGTGTCGAAGCGCCCCCGGGCACATCCCGCACCACGACAGCCTTGTCCATGTCAGCGGCAACTGCCAGAACGGCACCTGTCTCGCATAGGCGGCGCAGAACACGCATGGCTTCCCGGGCCAAGGTGTCTTCGTCTGGCATGTTCGCCAGTGGCTCCGGGGACGGAACGCTTTGCGTCTCGATGGTTGCGTCTTCTTCAGACTTTGACCTCTTCCCGGTCACCGCCCCCAACTTGCGCAGTGCTGCATCCACCAGCGGATCGTCTCGCCGCATCTCAACCTTACGGATTTGCCGCATGACAGTGGATGCGTGACATCCGGCCTGACGTGCAAGCGCGCGGATCGGCTGTCCCATCTCGGTATGTGCAATATAGTGAAGCGCTCCACGCGGAACCCAGGATGGAATTGTTCCAGCGCCTGTTAGCTCCATTGTTTCCGTCAGTGTTTCCATCGCCACTCCCCTTCCAAAGTTCAATTTAGCGGATTTTGTCCACAGAATTACCCACACAACCTAAGGATGCATTTATTACCTGTTCGTTAAAATCCGGCCGTTTCTTAATCATTGTTTCTAAATCATAAACAGTTGTGAAACCGGCGTGCGCCTGAAATTCCAAGCACGCAACACCCTTTTAAGTTGTGTCATTGTTGAGAACTTCAGGGCGCTGCCTGCCCTTTTTATCCACACCTCTAAGGAGATGTCCGATGCAGGATATTCTGACCATGCTCAACGCACTTCAACGCCCACGCCTCATGATGCGCGCGGCTCGAATCGGTGCGCAGGATTACCGGCGCGCCGCCCATTTACCCCGACTGCTGGGGTATGGTGCGCTGCCCCGTCACGGCGCAGCTTTGATGAAGTTGATGGAGATTGAGGCCGGAATGGAGGACCAGCGCACAGGGGGCGACGCCAGCTACAGCCTTGTGCGTCACCTTGATGTACTGATCGCCATGGTGGC
>CAYUSM010000234.1:0-1351 GCA_964447345.1 uncultured Sulfitobacter sp.
CTTGCCATGCGACACCTCGAAAACTCATCGACCTTCGCAGAGGTAAGCCGATGTAATGTTTTGCCAAGCGGTACAAAGCATCATGATGATTTATTGCAAAGTTGACGTTAAGGCAGATCGCAGCATTCGGCAGGCTGCTCGGTAAATGCCCGCGCGCCGATGTAATCTCTAACCTGACCGGCGGTCACAAATAGGTTCACAGGGCGGCCTTTGCTGTCGCAAATGGCGTGCAGTTTTGTGTTCATGCCACCTTTCGGGCGTCCACGTCCCCTTTCTCACAACGAGGCTGGATGCCGTGCGATACGCTTTGTGACAGGTGGTGTCGACAATGACAGTCTTTGTCTCGTCATACTCTGCAGCCAGACCGACCAACATCTGCGTGAAGATGCCGTTTTCGCTCCAGCGCTTCCAGCGGTTGTACAACGTCTTGTATGGACCGTAGGCACTCGGTGCATCACGCCAACGCAAGCCGTTTCGATTGGTTAAGATAATACCACTCAACACTACCCGGTTATCAACGCGAGGTTTGCCGTGGGACCTCGGAAAAAAGCCTCAAAACGCGCCATCGGCGGATATGCCTGCCAGAAAATATCAGACAAGTTCACCGCTCGTCTTCCCAGCCGTGAAGCTCGCCAAAACTCGGAAATCAATGGGTCCTGAGCCCAATTGGCTTTTAGCGCAGCCCTTAACAACTCGGGTGGCGACGACTAACTCAACCCGGAGAGTCGCAGACATTGCCACGCAGGAACCAGTCGCAGAAATCACCTTGGTTGTTTCTGTAGTCCTGGCCCTGCGAACGCGTTTTCGTTGAAGATGTTTGTGACCTTGCGCTCGTTGAAGCCCGGCGCTGTTTGGATTTTCGGACCTTAGCCGCCGGACAGACCGCGCTCGGCACTGACCGTACTTCTTCAATGAATTGAAGAATATCAGCGGTCTCAGAATCTTTGTCCAAAGGCTGTCCGACCCCGACAAGCTTTGCGATTGTCTCGACACCCCGACTGGTCCCAGGACCGTAAACGCCATCGATCCCACTGAAGTAACAGTTGCGATCCCGCAAAAGCGTTTGCAAATCGCGAAGTGATGTATCCCTGAGCGCAGCCAGTTGTTCTACGGTCAGTTTCGGTTGAGGTATCTCTAAAGGCTGAACAGCTGCTGACGCGATAGCGACAGTCTCGTTCGTCTTGACGCCGTCACCCGCCTCCCCTTCTACTTCGTCCGATACGCCAGGCGCAATCTGAGTGCCGCCCTGTTGCTGAGCAAAGCGGTTCTCGGCGTCCTGTGCTTCTTGCAAGCGCCGCTGCGCCTCCAGAGCTTGCTGTTGCAGTTCCGCCAAAGCAGCCTCGGCCGCGGA
>CAYUSM010000234.1:1451-5518 GCA_964447345.1 uncultured Sulfitobacter sp.
TCAAATGCTTCAATCGTGTTCGCCCGATCCGCCTCAAGATAGTCAGCCATCAGCAACGTGTTCAGATCAGGTTGCTGAGGTGTCTGCGCCGCAGCCCCCTCCCCTTTTGGATTGATCACGATCTGCCCACCTCCAAGTGAGCCATAGATGGCGGGCTGAGCACCAAACACATTGGACTGCAGTTTGTCGCGCACCTTGCCCAACAGCAATCTGACGTCGACCGCCGGACCCTGCATCGCGCTCAAAAAGGCTGCCGTAAAAGGAGAGTTGCTGCCCGGTTCACCGTCAGGTGTCACTTCACCTGCAGCCGCAGCAAATGCGACAAGCGTTTCACTTCCCGTGTTTGTCACCCGCGCCAAGCCGCGACCTACACTCCGGCCCGCGTCCAATCGCTTCATGCGCGACACGAACGGATTGTCTCTACAAGCATCCAAGACCAGCATCTGCAGTTTCGACGCACCTGAAATCTGCATCAGGATGGTCTCCATCTCGATCAGTTCCAGCGTGGCACTGCGCTCGTCATTGAGCCGCGCGTCCACGGGCACAATAAAGTTCCGTCCTCCGATCTCGATCCCGTGGCCTGCATAGTAAACCACCGCAATCTCCGATGCGTCGGCTTTCTCCCTGAAGGCAATCAACTGGGCCTGCAGATCGCGTTGGCCCATATCCAGCGCCAGGGTAACGTCATACCCCTGGTTTCCAAAACTGGCCGCAACATCCCGAGCGTCATTTACAGGGTTGTCGAGCCGTGAAATGGATTGCTCATACTCTGAGTTCCCAATGACCAAAGCAACATGCGACGGTTTGGCATAGATCATTTCCGGCGTGACGGAAATCAAAACAATAATGAACGAAAGAATGGCGAATGGCATTCTCAGCTCCGCATAAATGGATCAAAATCAAATTATGCAAACAATAACCTCAGTTGGACGCGTTGAAAACCTTGCTGTCTGAATCAATTTGGGACCGTCCGGTATTGGCGATCGCTCATGCTTCGATAACGGTCGTCGGTTTGCCGCCGGGCTTGGCCAGCTTGCAAAGCAACGATCATGCGGCGGAAAGGCGTGTTTGGTAGCCATCAGCAATAAGGGTAGCAGGTGTTTACAAACGATGCTGATCCATGGAGCCGTTAAAGTTCTCTGGGTATGGTCCGGATGATGACCTCCCGCAATTGAATGACATTCTAGCAGGACACATCCCTGCAAACTCCGACCCGATCCGGGTGCACCGCCGCATATTCGGGCGCTTTAGATCCAGCGGAGGGACATGATGGTCCTAAAATCCTTGATCGAAGAGGTAACAGGCAAGGATTTCGCAATCTACACTGCCAATGAGGCGCTCAGACCCGTCGGGGCTTTTCAGGCGACATTTAGAATTGCAACGACCCGTCCCTTTGCGCATGGATATTATGAGAAAGGTCAGCCGCTCGAAGGTGGTTTCATGAGACACCCTGAAAGTGCTGCGGCTGGCCTTTGGGCGACAGCCTCCAACCTGGCAAACCTCTTTTGCGCAATTCTGCAAGCGCTGGCGGGTGCTCGTCATGCCATTATTTCAGCGGCGCTGGCAGACCGCGTGGTAACACCGGTCAGCCAGGGATCAGGCATCGGCATTTTTGTTTCTTCCGATCAGACGAATTCGTATGAGGGGCACAACCTTGGTTTCGATTTCATTGTGGCAGCCGCACTCAGCACCGGACGTGTCCGCGCAGTCGTGATAAACCGAAATGGTGCGATTGCGGGCTATGCGCGGCAACTTTTGGCAGATTGATCTTCCAGTCCATTCTCCACGCTGCCCCGGTACCCTTTGCGGTCTGGAATTCTGGCGGTGATTGGGAGAGTTTACAGCATGGAATCCATCATCACGGAACTCGCCGCCACCGGCACGTTTGCGATTGCGGTTTTTGGTGCCGTGTTTTGCCTGATGCAGTCGAAAACTTCCGCAGTGACGCGCGCTTTTGCCGCCTTCCTCGCGATTGTTGCCATCAACAACGCTCCAGATGCCTTCGGGCGGTTGATCGGGGCTGTGCCGGGATCGTTTGCAGTGGCAGTAGATGTGATGACTTGGCCAAGCTCCTTCTTTCTGGCCCCCCTCTTTTGGGTGTATGTCTTCAGGCTGACATCCGCACCCGACCAACAACCGCAGCGCCATGGCCGCCATTTCCTGCTGCCCGGTCTTGCAGTTGTCTGGGCGGCTTTGGTGATGCTGCTGCCGCCGGAGATCCGAAACATACTGGGTGCAGACGAGCCAAAGACAGATACGGCCTGGAAGATGGCCGTTGTACTTGGCTTCGGCCTGCTCCAGTTCGCCGTCTTTCCCCAGATCGCCATTTACATTTTTCTGATTTGGCGGCGGTTGATGAGCTTTCGCCTGAAACTGCGCGACGTCTATGCCAGCACCGAACAGCACGAACTGCGTTGGATCATTGTGATCTGCGGATTTGCCGGGCTGTTTTGGCTTGCGCAAACTGTTCTGCTAGTCGTGGCAATCATTGCGGCGGACGGTACAGTTCCGCGTGGCTTCATAACCACGGCAAACCTTGCGGGATTGGTGGTCGTCGCTGCAATCGTGCTTTGGGGGTTGCGGCAACGTCCGCCATTGGACCCTGACGGCGACGATCCGAGCCCGCCTGAGCCACCCAAAAATCAGGCCGCTGGCAAATATGAAAAGTCAGCACTAAGCGCTGAAGCTTCACATCGCCTTGGCCGCAAACTTCGTGCTGCGATGGAAGTTGACCAACTCCACAGGGATCCGAACCTGTCCCTTTGGGCCCTGGCCCGGCATATCGGTGCGTCGCCAAACTATGTTTCGCAAACCCTGAACGAAGAGATTGGAGAGAGTTTTTTCGATTTCGTGAACGGCTACCGCGTGGCTGAGGCTAAGAAACTGCTCACTACGACTAACCAATCCATCTTGGCGATTACCTACGAAGTGGGCTTCAATGCGCGGTCCTCATTTTATAATGCGTTCAAGCGGATAACCGGCCAAACCCCGTCCTATTTCCGAAAAAACATGTCCGAGCCTGCCGGGTTGGACGACATCGGTGCCTAACGGAACGACATCTGACCCACCGACGACGGATCAGGGACGCCGAATCCAGACCACGAACTAGCAACCGCCTAGCCGTAACAGGAGTGATGTGCGCGACTTTGTTGCGTTCATCACCTCTTTTGGCTGCCCTGACTTGAGTCGTCGCTCACAACAGAAGATCGAAAAAGGAACGACCATGAAGCGATACCTGATACTCGCCGCCCTCGCGCTGAGTGCATGCGATTCACCAGCTGAGATTGCGGCAAGCCAGCGATTGGACCACGCATGTCTGCAAGGCAACATACAAGCCTGCGCCGCGGTTCAGCAGAGGGTCGACGCGCGAAACCAGACGCTTGCAACAACAGCGGCAGGTTTTTGAGGAGCATGACCGCGCGGTTCCAACAAGTGCCTCGCAGCGAAGAGCAGCATGGCCGTTCCCTAAATCGGAACGACATCCACCGATCCAGGTTTCACCTGGATCGGTTCCGGGAACCTGTGCCCCGTCATAGTTCAGTCTCCAAGCATGAAGCCTTGCACGCGCAAGAGCGCAGCGGATGTCGGGTGTGCGCTTGATGAAACAGAAGTTCGCGCGTGGGGTGGTGATCGGCACGACACTTGGCGCCACATTCGGCTATCTCATGTTTTACAGCAATCCAGGCGCACTTGGCTTGGCGTGTTCGGTGACCGCGTGTATCTTGGGTGCCCAATTTGGTTTCGCGCCCGATCAAGACGATGAATAACCGTCACGCTTGATGCCCAATGGCCGGACCGATCGCGTGTCTTGAACCGGGTCATCCTTTGGGTCCTGGCCGCAAAATTTTGGCCAGTAGTTCAATATATTGCAGATATTTTTCTATGGTGGGCTCTGCCTTCGGCTCATTCCTGCCGTTCGAATACCGGCGCGTGCACGTGCTGCTGAAGCGCGAGGGTTGGGAGATCAATGCGAAGAAGACTTATCGCATTTACAAGGAGTTGGGCATGCAGCTCAGGAACAAGGCACCAAGCCGGCGCGTGAAGGCGAAGCTGCGCGAAGACCGCAA
>CAYUSM010000235.1:0-5503 GCA_964447345.1 uncultured Sulfitobacter sp.
CATGGGTGCGAATGCCTCTTATGATCTGGTGCGTAACGAATGCCTAACCTTAGGCCGCGTCGTCTTCCAGGTCGATCTCTTCTGTCAGAGCAACGACTTCATTGTCGTCGTAGTGACCGCAGGCCGCGCAAATGTGGTGCGGGCGCTTCAGCTCACCGCAGTTGGTGCATTCGTTCGGGTTCGCCGCGGTCAGCGAATCGTGCGCACGGCGGTTGTTGCGGCGCGACTTGGAAACTTTGTTCTGCTGGACAGCCATGTCTGGTGCCTTTGTGGTCTGGGGGGGCTGGGCCGGAAAGGCCGCGAAAACCCCGTGTTTCGATGGTCCCCGGTCGGGTGTTCCGCCGCTTTAGGCAAAGCGGCTTGTGATGTCCAACCTTAAATGGAGTGAAGGCGGCAAAATACTGCGAAAAAACACATGTGCAAGTCGATTTTTCTGCGCCAAAGGGGTGTTCAGTTGTCTCCGTTCTCCAGCTTGGCCTTGAGGTCTGCCAGACCGGCAAAGGGCCGCGCATCGTCATCGGTCATGGGGGCCGCGCCGGGTTTGGTATAGACCATCTGGCCAAGTTCCGCGTCATCCTTGCGCGGATAGTCCGGAACGGCCAAGGCAAGCGCTTCCTGCATGATCTGACCGGGGTCGATCCAGGTGCCCAATGCTTCAACGCTGTCGTCTTCGGGCATTTCGGCTTCGGGGTCGTCGGGTTCTTCGTAGTCTGCCACAAACTGGCGTCTGACATCGGTATCGATGCGGGTTGTCACCGGATCAAGGGTGACGACGCAGGGCTGCACCACGGTGGCCCCCAGACGCCCTTCCACCACCCAGTCGCTGGCACCCAGTGGCTTGATGCGTCCCTCAAAGCTGAGCTTGCGCAGGGTTGTGAGGTCAAGTTCCGCCGCAATACGGGCCAGTTCGTCCTTTTCGGGGCGGAGGGCAAAGCTGTTTTCCGACGTCTGGGACAGGTCGGCCACGCGCAGGGCGGTATCGCTGGGGGCAGTGCGGGCCATATCTGGTCACCTTTGCTTTCTTGAATACAGTTTCTTGAAGTGAAGGGGCTGCATGGTGTATGCGGAATAAAAGCCAGACGTTCCAAGGGCAAGAGGGCAGACACGATGCGCACCACCAGCCGAACCGGCCTTCGGGTCTTTCAGGCCGCCGTCCTGTCTTTTGCACTTGGCATTGCGGGCTGTGCACCACAGTTCAGCAACCACGGATACATCCCGCCGCCCGAAGACCTTGCGTTGATCGAGGTGGGCAGCGACACACGCGAGAGCGTGGCCGAGAAGGTGGGCGTGCCGGTATCATCAGGCGTGCTGAACGATTCCGGCTATTATTACGTGCGCATGCGCACCCGGGCGATTGGTCCGCTGGCCCCGCAGGAAATCGACCGGCAGGTGGTGGCGATCAGCTTTTCGTCCAATGGTGTGGTGCAGAACGTCGAACGCTTTGGTCTGGAGCGCGGCAAGGTTGTGCCGCTGGAGCGTCGCATCACAGATTCCGCCGTCACAGATAATTCCTTCCTGCGGCAGTTGCTGGGCAACATCGGTCGGTTCAACCCCGCCGGTCTTGGCGGCTGATGTCATGAGCCTGTATCCTTTTCGGTGCCATGAGGGTGTCGTGAAAGGACCGGGGCAGGTGGCATGATTGAGTTGACCAAAGGCAGATACAGGGCGCGCGAAGCGGCGCACGCAGATGATCTGCGCGCTGCGCAACGTTTGCGGGCAAGGTGTTTCGACCTCGATGTCGCTTATGACAGTGACGACTTCGATGCGCAGAGCACGCATATCCTTGTCGAAGAGGTGGAGAGCGGCCGATTGGTGTGCTGCTACCGGCTGCTGACCCTGGATGGGGCCAGCCTCAAAACCTGTTATGCGGCGCAGTATTATGAGCTGAGCGCTTTGGAGAGCTACGAAGGTTTGATGCTGGAGCTGGGCCGGTTCTGCGTGTCGCCTGAGCACCGTGACCCGGACATCCTGCGTGTGGCCTGGGCGGCGATGACGGACTACGTCGACCGCGAAGGGGTGCAGATGCTCTTTGGGTGTTCGTCCTTTGCGGGAATTGAGACGGAGGCCTATCTGGATGCCTTCGCGATGCTGCGCGCCCGGCATGTGGGGCCCAAGCGCTGGCTGCCGCGTGTGAAGGCCCCGGATGTGTTCAGATTTGCAGCACGGCTGCGGCGCAAGCCGGATGTGAAAAAGGCGATGGTGCGGATGCCGCCCTTGTTGCGGACATATCTTTTGATGGGCGGCTGGGTGAGTGACCATGCGGTGGTCGATCACCAGATGAACACGTTGCACGTCTTTACCGGCTTGGAGATCGCGGCGATTCCGGAAGGGCGCAAGCGCCTGTTGCGGGCGTTGGTTTGAATTGTATTGGAAAGATGAAGCGAGGGGTCGGATTGACCTTCGCAAGGCGCGCTTGTAGCTGCCGGGTATGGCACGTGCACCTCTTTTACAGCTGAATGAAATCTCCCTGACCTTTGGCGGGGATCCTGTCTTTGAAGACCTGTCGCTGGTGGTGCAGCCGGGCGACCGGGTGGCGCTGGTGGGGCGCAACGGGTCGGGCAAGTCGACGCTTATGAAGGTCATGGCCGGGTTGGTGGAGCCGGACCGCGGGGACGTGGTGGCGGGGCCGGGGGTGTCGGTGGGCTACATGGAGCAGGACCCGGATTTGTCTGGGTTCGAGACGTTGGGGGAGTTTGCCGCGGCCGCGCTGGATCCGGGCGAGCTTTATAAGGTGGAGCGTGCGGGCGAGGGGCTGAAATTTGATCCCGACAGGCCGGTGGCGACGGCCAGTGGCGGGGAGCGGCGGCGCGCGGCGCTGGCGCGGCTGATGGCGGAAGAGCCGGCGTTGATGCTGCTGGATGAGCCGACGAACCATCTGGACATCGAGGCGATCCGCTGGCTGGAGAACGAGCTGAAGCAGACGCGCACGGCTTTCGTGATCATCAGCCATGACCGCGCGTTCCTACGTGAACTGACGCGGGCAACCCTCTGGATTGACCGCGGCATGGTGCGGCGGCAGGAGAAAGGTTTTGCCGCTTTTGAAGAGTGGCGCGACACCGTCTGGGAAGAGGAAGACACCCAGCGCCACAAACTTAATCGCAAGATCAAGGCGGAGGCACGCTGGGCGGTGGAAGGTATCTCGGCCCGGCGCAAGCGCAATCAGGGGCGGGTGCGCGCCTTGCAGGACTTGCGCGCCGAGCGGGCCAGCCAGATCAAGCGGCAGGGGGCGGCGGCCATGGCGCTGGAAGCGGGGCCGAAGTCTGGACGCAAGGTGATTGAGGCCAGGGGCATTTCGAAGGCGTTTGGGGACAAGGTGATCCTGAAGCCATTCTCGCTGACCGTGCAGCGGGGGGACCGGATCGCGTTGGTGGGGCCCAATGGCGTTGGGAAAACAACGCTGCTGAACATGTTGATCGGGCAGGAAGAACCGGATGCGGGCAGCGTCGCTTTGGGGACCAATCTGCAGCTGGCGCTGTTTGATCAGGCGCGTGCGCAGCTTGATGGCGATATGTCGCTGTGGGAATCGCTGGCGGGTGATCCGGACATGCGTGTCTCGGGCAAGGCGGACCAGGTGCTGGTGCGCGGTGCGCCAAAGCATGTGGTGGGGTATCTCAAGGAGTTCCTTTTTGACGAGGCGCAGGCACGTGCGCCTGTGCGGTCGCTGTCAGGGGGAGAGAAGGCGCGCCTGCTGCTGGCCAAGATCATGGCGCGGGAGAGTAATCTGCTTGTGCTTGATGAACCGACAAATGATCTGGACGTGGAAACGCTCGATCTGCTGCAGGAACTGCTGGGGCAATACGACGGCACCGTGATCCTTGTCAGCCACGACCGGGACTTCCTGGACCGGGTGGCGGCGACAACGATTGCCATGGAAGGGGACGGCAAGGCGACCGTCTATGCCGGGGGGTGGAGCGACTACCTGTCCCAGCGGGGGCAGGATGACTTTGCCGAGAGTGTGGTCGAGACCAAGAAGGCGGCGGTGGCGCGGTCCGAGCCGAAGAAGGCCGCCAAGACGGGGCTGAGCTTTACCGAGAAACACCGGCTTGACGCGCTGCCAGCGGAGCTGGAGCGGCTGGAGGCAGAGATTGGCAAGCTGGAGGCCTTGCTGGCCGATCCTGAGCTTTTCACGCGCGAGCCGGTCAAGTTTAACAAAGCGACGCAAGCGCTTGTGGAACGTCAGGAAAAGCTGGCAGCGGCGGAGGAGGAATGGCTGCTGCTGGAGGAGAAGGCGGAGGGGTGACTGCAAGGAATGCTCGCGATCAACGCGCTGGCACGCCTTTGACAGTTTTGCCCTTGCTGACATCCTTGGTGACCACCGCGCCAGCCGCGACGATCACCTGATCGCCCAGCGACACACCCGGCATGATGATGGCGCCTGCGCCGATCCAGACATTGCAGCCGATGGTGACGGGCAGGGCGATCTCCAGACCGGCCGCGCGTTTGACGGGGTCCTTATGGTGCTCGGCGCAGAGGATTTGCACCCCGGGGCCGATCATCGTGTCATCGCCGATGTGCACAGCGGCACTGTCGAGGATCGTGCAGCCTGCGTTGAGGTAGATGCGTGCGCCGAGGTGGATGTGCGTCCCGTAAGAGCAGTGGAACGGCGCTTCGATCAGGCAATCGGGGCCATGCGCGGCGAAGAGGGCGCTGAGCGGTGCGCTGAGGGTCTGGCGGTCCTCGGGCGGCAGGTGGTTGTGGGCATGTACCGCGCGGCGGGCCTGCATGCGCAAGGCCTCTAGTTCATCATCAAGGCAGGTGTACCAGTCTCCTGCCGCCATCTTGGTCCGTTCGGAGGTCATGGCGGCAGGCTCCTGTGTTGGCTTAGCCCAATTGCACCAGCGCGTGGCGTTTCTTGCCCGCGCTGAGTTTGACGGGGCTCGACAAGGCGGCCCGGTCGAGCATCAGCCCCGCATCGGTGAGCGGTGCGTCGTCCATTTTAGCCCCGTTTTCGGCGATCAGGCGCTTGGCCTCTTTGCCAGAGCCTGCAAGGCCGGATTTCACGATGAGCTGGACGATCGAGATGCCATCGCCGATGTCCTCGGCGGACAGAGTCAGCGTCGGAAGGTCGTCGCCGACGCCGCCTTTCTCAAAGACCTCGCGCGCGGTGGCTTCGGCAGCCGCTGCGGCATCAGCGCCGTGAAGGAGGGTTGTGACCTCGTTTGCAAGCCTGATCTTGGCCTCGTTGATTTCTGAGCCTTCGAGCGCGCCGAGGCGCTCGCACTCCTCGACCGGGAGTTCGGTGTAGAGCTTGAGGAAACGGCCCACGTCCGCGTCCATCGTGTTGCGCCAGAACTGCCAGAATTCATAGGGGCTGAGCATATCGGGGTTGAGCCAGATGGCTCCGGCCTGGGACTTGCCCATCTTCTTGCCGTCAGAGGTCGTCAGGAGCGGCGAGGTCAGGCCAAAGACTTCGCCTTCGATCACCCGGCGGGTCAGATCAATGCCATTGACGATATTGCCCCATTGGTCCGAGCCGCCCATCTGCAGGATGCAGCCGTATCGG
>CAYUSM010000236.1:0-5499 GCA_964447345.1 uncultured Sulfitobacter sp.
CACGCGACAAGATGCTCGTTCACGCAGACTGGCCTGCCTACTCGACAGACGACCTGCTCGATGCCGCAGCCGACCGCGAGCTGAACTGGGTCATCGGGTTGATTGAGAGCATTCGGTCAGCGCGGCAGCAGATGCATGTGCCCGCAGGGCTGAAAGTGCCGATGATTGTGACCGAGATGGACGCGGCTGCCCAAGGCGCATGGGACCGCAATGAGACCATGATCAAACGTCTGGCCCGTGTGGAGAGCCTTGAAAGGGCGGAGAGTTTCCCAAAGGGCACCGTCTCCATCGCGGCCCCCGGTGCCTCCTTTGGTCTGCCGCTGGCCGGGCTGATCGACATTGGCGAGGAAAAGGCCCGGTTGCAGAAATCGCTTGATAAGCTGGGCAAGGAAATCGGGGGGCTGAAGGGACGGCTCAACAACCCAAAGTTCGTGGCCTCCGCACCCGAAGACGTTGTTGCCGAAGCTCAGGCAAATCTCGATGCGCGTCAGGAGGAAGCGGATCAGCTTCAGGCCGCCTTGGACCGCCTGGCAGAGATGGAGTGATCCGAAGGCCGCGCTTTGCGCGATTACCGTTATTGTTGCGTATGGAGATGTGAGCCCGGATCGTCGGGTGCCGCGCTGGTTGAAAAGGCGCTTTTTTTGCTGAGACGGTGTTCAGGGCGCGGTGCGTCCTGAACGACCTTTTTCAAGGGTTCTTACGATTCGACACGCCGTCAAGGACACGCCGCGCAAAGCGCGGTGCTGCGCATCCTTGACCCCGTGTCGAATCGCGGTTGGTTACTTGAACTGCGCTGGGCGCTTTTGCATCTCTGCAGCGATGACTTCCATCTGATCCGGTTTGCCGATGAGTCTGGATTGAATCTCGGATTCCGCTTCCAGCACATCTATGTCCGGCTTGCTTTCGGCAATGGCGATCAGTTTCTTGGCGGCACGGATGGCAGAGGGGCTTTTGCCCGCAATGGTTTCGGCCAGTGCCGTTGCCGCGGCCAGCGGATCGTCCGCAACTTCTGTGATCAGACCCCAGGCAGCTGCCTGATCCGTGTCTACCGGCTCTGCGGTGTAGGTCATGCGGCGCAGCACGTCGGAGCGAACGAGTTTCGGCAGCAGTACCATGCCACCCATATCCGGCACGATGCCCCATTTCATTTCCATCACAGCAAAGCGTGTTTCCGGCGCGGCAATCCGGATGTCACAGCCCAGCGCCAGCTGAATGCCCGCACCAAAACAGACGCCATGGATCGCGGCAATGACCGGAATATCCATCCGGTGCCAGATCATCGCGACCTCCTGCCACTGGTTTGTCGTGCCATGGCCGTGGGTGCGCGGCATCAGCGCGTCCTTTGGGTCTTTGCCCATCATGCCCGACAGGCCGGTGATGTCGATGCCCGCGCAAAACGCCCTCCCCTCGCCCGAGATCACGGCCACGCGCGCATCAGAGGCTGCAACTTCCTGACCTGCGGCGATGATGCCATCAATCATCTCCTGATCGACCGCGTTCATCTTGTCCGCACGGGTGAGACGGACAAAGGCAATGTGGTTTTGGTAAGTAACGGTGACGCGGGCCATGGGATCCTCCGGTTTGGGTGGGATCACTTGAGCGCAAACGGTCCCTTCAGACCAGTGGAACGTGACGGCAGATCAGGGCACCAGACGGTCAATCGCGCGCATCATGCCAAGGCTCTTGTCATAGACCAGTGTCAGAATGCGGCGCGCGGGTGGCTTGCTGGCGATGGTCGGAGCAATGCGCACGGCGCTTGCGGCGACGGTGGCCGCGATGAAGCTGCGGCGGGTGAGATTGGCCATGGGTGACGGCCCCCTTAGTTGCGAACGGTTCTCATGTAAGAGGTGCAAGTGCTGTTTCCAACCCTTGTCGTGTCTGGCAGCTGAGCCTATCACGGCACGCATGACCAGATATCGCCTGACCCCGCTTGCCCAATCCCTGCCCGCAACCGTCCCGTTTGTCGGCCCCGAAACGCAGGAGCGTGCGATGGCGCAGGGCTTCACGGCGCGCCTGGGCGCGAATGAGAACGTCTTTGGCCCCTCGCCAGCCGCCAGAGCGGCAATGGCAGGGACGGACATCTGGATGTACGGCGACCCCGAGAGCCATGATCTGCGCAGTGCACTGGCGGCGCATCACGGCACCACGATGGATCACATCATCGTGGGTGAAGGAATTGATGGGCTGTTGGGCTATCTGGTGCGGCTCTTTGTTGGTGAAGGCGATGCGGTGGTGACGTCGGATGGGGCTTATCCCACCTTCAACTATCATGTGGCCGGGTTTGGCGGTGTGCTGCACAAGGTGCCGTACCGGGACGATCACGAAGACCTGCAGGCGTTGTTTGCCAAGGCCGCGGACGTTGGGGCAAAGCTGGTCTATCTGGCGAACCCGGACAATCCCATGGGGTCCTGGCACAGCGGTGCGGATATCGTGGCAGCGATAGAAAATCTGCCAGAGGGGGCTCTGCTGGTGTTGGATGAGGCCTATGTGGAGACGGCACCGGAAGGTACAGCACTGCCCTTGCCCCCGGATGATCCACGAGTGATCCGGATGCGCACATTTTCAAAGGCTTACGGGATGGCGGGCGCGCGCGTTGGCTATGCCATTGCGGCCCCTGAGCTGATCACGTCTTTCCACAAGGTGCGCAACCACTTTGGAATGAACCGCGCCGCGCAGGCCGGTGCTTTGGCGGCCCTGAAGGATCAGGACTGGCTGGGCCATGTGCTGAAAGAAGTCACCGTCGCCAGGAACCGAATTGCCGAAATCGCACAGGAAAACGGGCTGACGCCCCTGCCCTCCGCCGCGAACTTTGTCGCGATTGATTGCGGGGCGGATGGGACCTTTGCCAAGGCGGTGCTGGATGGCCTGGTCAGCCGGGGCATTTTTGTGCGGATGCCTTTTGCGGCACCGCAGAACCGCTGTATCCGGGTGAGCTGTGGCACCACAGAAGATCTGGACGCTTTTGCTGCCGCCCTGCCGGACGCGCTTTCGGCTGCAAAAAGGGGCTGACGGCTGCGGGCGGTGCGCTATACTTGTGGCATACCCGCAAATGAGGCCGTGATGCGCGATCCTAACGACCGACCTGCCGCTCCTGATTTCACCCAAGCCTGCGTTGTGATGTTCGGCGTGAACCTGACCTGGATCATGATGGTGATCTGGGCGATCTGGGGATTGGTGGCTGTCGCGGTGTTGGGGTGGGTTGTGAACAAGCTCATCTCAAGGATCGACATGGCGCGGAACTGAGCCGCCCACAACGTCAACCGTTGCCAATCACCTCTGCAGCCGCGTCAAGCGCACCTGCGCCATGGGCAATGCCAAGCGCCCGCATGCCAGCCTCAATGCCGCCGAGCATCCCCATGATCATGTGACCGTTGACGTGGCCCATGTGGCCCAGACGAAAAAAACCATGCCATGCGTCGTCTCCCGGCGGTGCCATGCCAAGCCCGATGCCAAGCGTCAGGCCGATTTGGCCTTCGACCCAGTCGCGCAGTTCTGTCGCTTGCGGTGATTGCAGGCGGAGGGAGGTCACGGCGTTGCTGCGGAAGTCCCGATCTTTGACGTTCATCGCAAAGCTCCCCGCCTCGGACCAAGCCTCGCAGGCTGCCCAGACCGCGCGGGCGAGCACCGCGTGGCGGGCCCAAACGTTTTCGATCCCTTCGGCGTGAATCATATCCAAAGCGGCGCGCAAGCCATAAAGGTGGTGCGTCGGCGCGGTGCCGCCGTGGTATTGAAAGAACTCCTCAGCATGGGCGCGCGGGGACCAGTCCCAGTACCAACTGACGCGGGGCATTTGGCGGCGAATGGCATCCGCTTTGTCATTGAAGAAAACGAAGGACATGCCGGGCGGGACCATGAGGCCCTTTTGGCAACCGGTGACCATGATGTCGGCACCCCATGTGTCCATCTCGAATGGGTCACAGGCAAGCGAAGCGATGCAATCGGCCATCAGCAGCGCTGGGTGGCTAACCTCATCCATCACCCGGCGCAGAGCGGCGATGTCGTTCTTGAACGATGTAGAGGTATCGACGTGGACCGCCAGCACCGCTTTGATTTCATGAGCTTCGTCTGCCTTCAGCGCCTCGGCGATGCGGCCCATGTCCATCGGGTCATGTTTGCCAAAGTCGATCAGGTCCACCTCCGCACCGATACCTTTGGCCACCTCGCCCCAGCCAATCCCGAAGCGGCCCGTGGCAGGCACCAGCACCTTGTCGCCCGGCTCAATCACGTTGACGAGGGATGCTTCCCAGGCCGCATGGCCGTTGCCGGTGTACATGGCAACGTGATGCTTGGTGCGGGCCACGCGCTTCAGATCAGCAACGATGCCAGGCATCATCTCGACCAATTCGCCTGCATAGATATTCGGAGCGGCGCGATGCATGGCCTGCAGCACGGCATCCGGCATGACCGACGGGCCAGGTATGGCAAGATAGGTGCGGCCATGAGAGAGATTGGGAGGAGTGGTCATCAGGCCGCCTTTCACGCTGTCGTTGCGCGGACATTAGAACCACCCTCACCGAGGTCAACCAACCTCTGGCCTGCTTGCCCAATCGCACGGGTCTGCGTAGACCGGAGGCCAAGCCTCGCGCCATGGGACCGCCACCACCGATGAATGATCAGACCTATACGTCCAAGGAATTGCTGAAATGGCTCTGGCGCGACTACCTGCGGGGGCATGTTGGCCTGATGGGCCTCGCCGTGGTCTTTATGATCATCGAAGGTGCCAGCCTTGGCGCGCTGGCACGGCTTATGGAGCCGATGTTTGACAAGGTATTTGTTGCCGGAGACCGCGATGCGCTGATTTGGGTCGGTCTGGCCGTGATTGGCATCTTTGTCATGCGGGCTGTGGCAGGGGTCAGTCAAAAAGTACTGCTGACCATCGTCGCGCAGCGCACGGCTGCAGACATGCGCGTCGGGCTGCTGGAGCGCATGATGAAGCAGGATGGGGCCTTTCACCAAAGCCATCCGCCGGGCTTCCTGATCCAGCGGGTGCAGTCGGATGTGAACGCAGTACAAGACGTCTGGCGCGCAGTGATCACCGGTGCAGGGCGCGATTTCATTGGCTTGCTGGTGTTGCTGGGGGTGGCGATTTCCATCGACCCGGTCTGGGCGCTGCTGGCCTGCGTGGGCATCCCGATCATGGTCTTGCCTGCTGCCGCTGCTCAACGCTTCGTCCGCAAGCGCGCGCGGGAAGCACGGGATTTGGGTGCGGATTTGGCCACACGGCTGGACGAGGTATTTCATGGCATCGTTCAGGTCAAACTGAACGCTTTGGAAGCCTATCAGACCCGTCAATACCGCGACCTGACGGGCAAGTTCATCGACACCGAGGTTCGCGCGGCCTTTGGCAATTCGGCGATCCCGGGCATGGTGGATATCCTGTCAGGTCTGGGGTTCATGGCCGTGATCCTCTACGGCGGGTCCGAGATCATCTCGGGCGACAAGACCATCGGTCAGTTCATGACCTTCTTCACCGCGATGGGCTTTGCCTTCAGCCCCCTG
>CAYUSM010000237.1:0-5494 GCA_964447345.1 uncultured Sulfitobacter sp.
GCGCAGACGACCTTGAGCTTGCGGGTCATTTTGAAATCGCCGGCCAGATCGTCGAGGTAGGCCTCGCGCACACCATCGACAAACTCATAACCACCGCCCGGGCGCGGTTCGCCGTCCCCGTTCAGCACAATGTCGCGCAGTTCAGCCATCTCGTCCGGGCCGTGGGTTAGGGGCCGCTCGAACCCCATTTTCACACCGGTCCAGCCGTTGGGATTGTGGCTTGCCGTGACCATGGCCACCGCAGGCGCGTCCAGATGAAATTGAGAGAAATAGGCCATCGGCGACAGGGCCGGGCCGATGTCTTTGACATGGATGCCCGCCTGCATCAGTCCCAGCATCAGCGCGTTCTTGATCGAAAGGGAATAATCCCGGTAGTCGTTGCCAACGGCAATCACCGGCTCAATCCCGCGCCGGTGCATCTGTGTGCCAAGGCCAAGGCCAAGCGCCGTGATTCCTGGCAGGTTGATGTCGTCAGGGTACTTCCAACGCGCGTCATACTCGCGGAAACCGGTGGGCGTGATCATCGCGTCACGCAGGAATTCCCAGGTGTTCTGGGTCACTTGAGGGGCGGGTTTTGTCACAGGTGACGCCTCGCTTTGTCAGAATGTCAGGGGGTGTTCTTTGGCCAGCGCATCGAGCTTCATCAAAACAGCGATGAGGTCGGGCATCTGGTCGAGGTAGATCATGTTGGGCCCATCACTGGGTGCATTGTCCGGGTCCTCGTGGGTCTCCATGAAGAGGGCCGCGACACCCACCGCCGTGGCCGCGCGGGCCATGACAGGCGCAAATTCGCGCTGACCGCCCGAGGAGCTGCCTTGCCCGCCGGGCTGGGCGACCGAATGCGTGGCGTCCATGACCACCGGGTAACCGGTCTGCGCCATCTGGGGCAGCGCGCGCATGTCAGCCACCAGCGTGTTGTAGCCAAAGGCGGTCCCGCGCTCGGTCAGCAGGATGCGCTTGTTGCCGGTGGATTCAATCTTGTCGACGATATTGCCCATCTCCCAGGGGGCAAGCCACTGACCCTTTTTGACGTTCACCACCTTGCCGGTCTCTCCGGCGGCCAAAAGCATGTCGGTCTGACGGCAGAGGAACGCGGGGATCTGTAAAATGTCGACGGCTTCAGCGGCGATGGCGCATTGCGCTTCGGTATGCACATCCGTCAGCACCGGCACATCATTGGCCTTGGCCACCGATTGCAGCACTTTCAGCCCGGCATCAATGCCAAGACCGCGCTTGCCTTTCAGCGAGGTGCGGTTGGCCTTGTCATAGCTCGCCTTGAAGACGTATTGCGCACCCGCGGCGGCGGAGGCTTCTTTCATCCGGCCCGCGATCATCTGTGCGTGGTCTTCGCTTTCCAACTGGCAGGGGCCGGCGATCACCGTCAGGGGGCGATCGTTTCCGATGATGACGTCACCAACTGTGACCTGGGTCATGAAGTTACCTGTTCTCTGAGGATCGACGATGTCAGCGACAACATCAGGTAAATGCCTGCAAAGATCAGGAAAGCCAATATCGTGTTTTCGAACTTGCGCGGGTAGGTGGGCTCGTCCGGGGCGACCGGCTGTACCGCGACGGTCAGGTAACGGACCTGGCGATTGGCCTCCGTTCGGGCTTGTTCCATAGAGGTTTGGGCGGCCTGCAACACCATGTCAGCATTGGCCAGATCGGCCTGGGCCAGCTGCATGGTGACCGCCCTTTTGGCAAGCGAATTGTCGCCCACCGTCGCGCTGTTCATCCGCTGGTTCAGCCGGGTGATCTGTTCCTCAAGGCGGCGGACGTCGCCGCGCACACCGTCAAGACGCGCCCGGTTGGGCCGGGCATTGTCCAGAAGCGCCGCCAGTTCCAGCTCTTTTTCGATCAACAGCGTCTCGTACTGGCTGATCTGGGCGCGGATCGAGGCGATCTCTCCTTCAGGATCGACACCGTTTTCAACCTGCAGACGGATCAGCGCCTCCTGCGCATCACGCCGATTTTGTTGCGCTTTTTCATAGCCTTCCAGCGCGTCTCTCATGCCGTCCTGGCGCTTTTGCTGGCTCAGCTCGTTGACGCGCTCTTCTGCGTATTCGATCAGGCTTTCCGAAAATGTGGCCGACACGTTGGGATCAGCCGCAATCACCTCAAGTCGAATGACACCTTCGGTCGGGTCGTAACCGATTTTGACGTTTTTCTTGTAGGTCTTGTAGGCCTCTTCGTTGGTCGCATCGTCGGTCAGGCGCTGGATGGGGTCGATATCGGGGTTCGAGTAATGCTCTTTAAACCCGTTGTCCTGATCAAGGCGCAGCATGGCGTCCTTGGATTGCAGATAGGCCTGCGTGGCGATGCTGTCGGCGGAATTGGCAAACTGTGTGGGCAGAATGCCCCCAAAGGGGCTGGCACTGCCGCCGCCCTCGCTCTGGATGATCAGAAACTGGCTGTTGGTGGCGTACATGGGCGTGGCCACGTTGTAGAAGTAGTATCCCGCCGCAAAGGTTGGCAGCATCACGAAAAACGCCAACCGTACCAGCAGCAGGCCAAGCTTGCGGCGACGGCGACGGGTGATGTCCTGCTGGATCTGAGAGATTTCGCGCTGACGACGCTCTGCCGGGCTCACCTCTGTGGACGGCAGATTCATGCCTGCCGAAGGAACCGTCTGAGGCAATTGCACACGGCCAATCGGGGCTTGCCCCGGGGCGGTCTGCGCTGGGACACCTTCGCCATCGGCCTGAGGCACGACCAGTTCCAGCATGTTCGACCGCTGGAATGGATCGATGCCCTTTTCCCGCAGCAGACGCACCGCGTCAAAATCGGATGTGGGTGCAAGCCCGTGCTTTTGTGCGACACGCCGTGCCATACGCAATTGTCGCCCGGTCAGGCCCTCGCGGCGGATGGTGTCGATGTCATTTTCGCCTTTGACCTCGGCAGGGGAGGCGACGTCACCCTCACGCACCGGTTCTGGCGGTTCCGGCGTGACGCTTCGGGGGACGGGGCGTTCGGGCGCCTCGGCAGGGGGTTCTTCGATCTCTTGCTTGCGCGCGGCTGCACTTACCGCACCAGCGGACCCGGCGGTCGTGGAAGAAGGTGTGTTCCGCTTGATGCGGAATTTCCTAGCCTTGGGTTTCGTAGTCATAGAGCTGTTTCGCTTCTTCCAAGGTATTGAACATGTGCAACCTGCCGTCCAACAGGACGGCTGCGGAGCGTGCAAATTTCTCCAGTGTCTCGGCCTGATGCGAGACGATGATGATCGTGGTGGTCCGCAGCCGTTCCTGCAGAATTTCTCCTGCCTTGCGGTTGAACTCCACATCTGTGGTGCCGGGCATGCCCTCATCAATCAGGTACATGTCGAAATCCAGCGCCAGCATCAGCGCAAAGGAAAACCGCGACCGCATGCCTGCCGAATAGGTGCCCAGAGGCTGGTCAAAGTATTCGCCCAGATCACACAGCCAGCGGCAAAAGCTTTCCACATAGTCGGGATCAAGCCCATAGAGCCGCGCGATGTAGCGGGCGTTTTCCATGGCGGACACCTTCGTGACCACGCCACCCATGAAGCCCAGAGGGAAAGAGATGTTGCAGCTGCGCCGGATTTCACCCTCATCGGGTTTTTCCAGACCCGCCATCATGTTGATCAGGGTGGTCTTGCCGGTGCCGTTCGGGGCCAGAATACCCAGCGAACGGCCCAATGGCACCTGAAACGAGACTTTATCCAGGATCACCTTATGCTGTGACCCCGTCCAAAAGGACTTGGATACATTCTCAAATTCCAGCATGCCTGCTCCGGTTGCTGCATTGGTGTGTTCTGCCTCATCCTCTTGTCCCAGAGGTTCAAGGCGGGCCTACACCCCGACTTTGGCCATATTATGTCCTATTTCTTTGCATAAGTACAACGCTGCATTGGGTTTTAAGCCGGGCAGCTGTTCAGGCGATTGCCTGCCAGGTGAGGCCAGCAGCGATCGCACCGACGAGGGCGAATGCCAGGTAGGCGACAAAGACACGCGGCTTGACCAGCGCCCAGACGGCAATGGCCGCCGGAATGCAGCTGACCCCGCCCGCGATGACAAAGGACATCGCGGCACCTTGGCTCATCCCCTGGGTCAGCAGCGCATCGACCAGTGGGACAGCAGCATAGCCGTTCAGGTAGGCAGGCGCGCCGACAATCGCCCCCAGAAGGACAGGACCGATCCCGTCGCCACCCAGCACTTTGGCAATCATCTCGGCAGGCACGTACCGCAGCATCAGCGCCTCGATCAGGTAGGCCAGCGTCAGCCATTTTGTCAGGAAAAGCGCATTATCCAAGGCGGTGCTGTTGAAGGTCTGGCGGCGTTCTGTGACAGTCCAGAATTTCCAGACAGGTGTGCCCGAGAACGGCTTTTTCGATGAACAACAACCGCCTACGGCCGGATCCTCACGCAATGGATTCACAAAGACCGGCGTGTTGGCGGCAAACATCACCGCAAAGCCGCCCATCATCCCAATGCAGACGGCGGCAATTGTCTTGGCGAGGGCAAAGTCAAACCCCAGGGTACCTGAGGTGATCGCAAACATCGCCGGATCCATCAGTGGCGAGGCCAACCAAAAGGCCATCACCGCACCCAGAGGCGCCCCGACCGCCAGCAAGGCGGCAATAAAGGGGATGACTTCGCAGGAACAGAAGGGCGACAGCCCGCCCAAAAGCGCTGCCATGACGATCATCCGGGCCGGATTGCCCTCGAAGGCTTTGGCCAGCAGGCTCTCTGCCCCGGTGGCTTTGAGGTAGGCCACCGCCAGAACGGCAAATGCGATGAAAGGTGCTGTATGCCCAAGGGCTTGCACGGTGAAGGTAATGGTCTCCCACAACGTATCCGGGGCCAGAAGCGCGATGATCACAAGGATACCGGCGATCACGCCCCAAGCGCCGGGGGTCCAGCGTCTGTTTGTAACGGCAGCGGATTGAGTGGTCTCAGCCATGATCGTGGTCCTTGTGTGGTGCGGCGGCATCCGCGCAGCACTCAGTCAAAAGAAAATGTGCCAGTGCCTCAACTTCCTGATAGGCGACAGCCGCGCAAATGATGCTGCGCCCCTGACGTTCCTGTTTGACCAGCCCGGTGGCTGCCAGAAGCTTGAGGTGATGTGTCAGGGTGGAACCGGTCACGCCCGTTCGTGCGCCCAGCTCCCCGATGCTCAGGCCGTCTGGCCCCGCGCGGACAAGTGTGCGCAGGACCGAGAGCCGTTGTTCCGACCCGAGTGCGGCAAAACTGGTGGCGGCAAGGGTAAGGGGCGGGGTGACGTGCGAATCTGTTTTCATATTTCGAGAAGTATCGAAATGAATTGGCGCTGGCAATCACTATTTCGAAAATTGTCGAAATGTCCTGACTTGTCGTCGGCAATCCCGCAGTCGGGGGTTCCAAAATACTCCGCTCCGATTTCACGAAAGTAACTGCGGCAACCCTCGCGCGACTTCTCCTCAGGTCCCCTCTTCCCCCAAATAGTTGTCAGGTTCAGCCCGACTTGGTCTTGGCGCGCCCGCCAAGTGATGTATCTC
>CAYUSM010000238.1:0-5481 GCA_964447345.1 uncultured Sulfitobacter sp.
ACACGGTGGTCGTTGACATAGATGTCGCCTGTTCCCTCTTCGACCATCTCGCTGATCTTGCGGCGGATCGTTTTGACATCTTCGATGTTCATGAAGTCGGTAAGCATGTTTGTGTTCAGAAGCTGCTCTTCGCTCGCCCCGCACAGCTTGCAGAAGGCATCGTTGACCCGCAGGAACTTGCCGTTTTCGTCCAACACGATCATGCCGATGGGCGCGGCGGTCACGACCTGCCGGAGCTGCTTTTCACTGGATTCCAACGCAAAGCGCGCATGGCGAAGGTCGGTCACATCGGTTTGTGTGCCAATGAGGCGCAAAGCCGTCCCGTCAGCCGCGCGGTCAGAGACGATGGCGTCGGACCGCATCCAGCGCCAGGAATGCGCACCAAACCGCATCCGGTACTCCGCAACAGAACGATCCGTTTCCCCGATGATGCACTTGGCGTCCTCAGCCTGAAGAATGGGCAGATCATCGGGGTGGATGCGCGACAGGAAGATCTTCTGAGAGTCGAAACCGGGGCCCTTGTCGCTTACCTCCATGATGTCAGCCCATGTACTGGAAACCTCGGACTTCCCGGTCTGCAGATCCACCTCAAAGATGCCGATGCGCGAGCCCTGCAACGCCCTGTCATAAAGCGCCTTGGTCCGTTGGATCTGTTCAATTGCCGCCACCTCTGCAGTGATGTCGCGGACCAGGACGGTGACGCGGTCCTTGTCATCTGCCGTGCGCCAGGCATTGCTGTCCACATCCAGCGCCAGCTTGCGTCCGCTCTTGGTAAGCCCTTCCGCGTTTTGCCTCCCTGAACGTGATGACACTGCTGTCTGCCTGACTAGTCCAGAGAACGGCCGTCTTTTCAGCTCCTCTTCAGAGAACTCAAAGCACATGCTCGCCGCCCGGTTTGCAAAGACCACACGGTTCTCGGAATCGAGGATGAAAACAGGCGTCACCGTGTTGTCTGCAATCGACCGGTTTTCTTCCTCCTGCGCATTGATCTGTTTTTCCCGCAAGGCGGCCAGTTCGCGCGAGGCTTCACCGCGCAGACGCACGTTACGCACCAGTGTGACAAGGATCAGCGTCACAAACAGTCCAACAGCGATGATGGCCCAGGGCGCATAGGTTGAAAATGACCGATCAAAGGCGGGCGTACTTGTGAACCGCAAGGTCCAGGTGCGCCCGAACTTTTCTGACAGGAACTCTGCGCTGTGCGCACCAAACTCCGCAGGTGTCAGGCCGCTGTCGTAAATGGCGGTTTCGGGCGACGGGTCTGTGCCGTCATAGACTTGCAGGTGGAAATCCTGCCCAAGGGCCGAAGTCAGGTCATGTAAAAGGTTGTCTCCGACAAAAGGTGCATAGACCCATCCACGAAACTGGCTTCTGTCCTGCGTATTTGTTAGCGATCCAGCGGGCTGATCAAAGAAGGGCAACAGCAGCAAGAAGCCCGCTTTTTGCATGGCGTCCTGCACCAGCGTGATCCGAGGTGTCAGCCGGGCCTCGCCGCTGTCGCGAGCTGTTGTCGCCGCGGTACGTCGGCCTTCCTCAAAGGTGATATCAAGACCGCGCGCCTGAATGTTCGGTGCGACAGGAAAAATATGCTGGATAACAAATCGGACCTCTGAATTGGTGTCCGGCTTGATCTGGAAGTCCTGATATCCCTTGGCCTGTTGGCGCTCTTCGAATGCAGCACTGTCCTCTCTGGCCACAGGCGTGATGAATCCGATCCCGTTTATGCCAGGCAGATACTCAGCGATCTGAAGGTTTTCGACAAATTGCTCAAACTCTTCAGGTGTGACTTCTTCGTCATTGTCGAGATAGGCCAGCGTTGCTTGCAGGCTTTGCAGGTAGGTCTGAATCCGCACATCCAGCGAGTTGGAGGCTTCGGAGGCAAGAACCCTGAATTCACGCTCAGTGGTTCGCTCGTTGCTTTGTATGGAGACGAGCACGAGCATGCCCACAACCAGCAAGCAGATGATAGCAAGGAAAACTTCCGAACGTTTCAGCAAACCTGTACAAAACTCGATGGCGCATAATGCTATTTACACAGCCCTAGACCTATGCGTGTTCCGAGGGCTTAATCTCAATCATAGGTAAGAGATTTGGTGTTGGCCAGTGGCATTTACGAGACGGGATTGCGTCGAGAATAAGCGGCCCCTGATCGGACCCTACCCCTACGGCCAACTCTTTCGGTCGACCGAGAAGACACCTTCCACAACAATCGGCAGATCGGGGTAGTCAATCGGTTCAGCGGTGTAGGCGTCAAGGCAACGTTCCAACTCGACACGAAAACTGCCCGCCACACGCGTTTCCGTGAGTTCAGTCCGCTTCACAGTGCCGACTTCGTCAGCCCCAAGTTTGCAACTGAGTGCCCTGGGCTTGCCATCCACCTCCGCCGTGAAGGAAAAGCCGGTATTATTGCTGATCAGCTCATCGGTTTCAGCAACAGGCGCATCGCCCAGGCGAAATCCCTGAACCCGCATGGTTAACTTCCCAGATGTGAACGACCAGGACTCCGGTTCCGCCCACTTGACCCGCGCACGTGCAGTATCCTGATCAAAGTAAATGCCGTTTGATGCCGTGATCGAAAAGGTGTCTTCCGCCATGGCAGCTGCTGTGGAAACGAGCATGCCGCCAAGCAGGGATGTCAAAAACATTCTCATCAGAAATCCAAAGTCCAAACCTCTGATAAAAACCTGGCGATCAGCCGGGCTGCGGACAAGCTATGCATTCCCATAGGGAGACGTCAGAGCGCAATCAGCCCTTCCGAGATGGCAATGGCCAATGCCTGTTCCCGCGTCTGCGCCCCAAGCTGCGTGCGCGCCTCCCGCAGGTGCAGGTCAACGGTCACGGGCCGAATGCTCATCTTCTCGGCGATCTGCTCATTCCGAAGACCGGAGGCCAGCCACTGCAGACATTCCTTTTGACGGGGCGACAGCCGCTTTGATTGCTTCCTCTGGATATCTTCCCGGTGCACCATTTCCCGATACGCCAGTGTTGTGGCCATCTGCAGCACGCCGCCAAACTGCGAGAACTGCACAATGGCGTCGTCGCGCTTGAGCCCGGTGAGAATGTTCCATCCTGCGACCACATTTTCGTCCTGAGAGGGCATCACAAAGGCCAAGCCACTGATGAAGCCAAAGGCCGCGCCCCGTTCGATCACCGCTTTATCCTCAGGCTGCAGATACGTGTGGTCTGGCAGGAACTCAGGCCCGGTGTAAAAGCTTGGCGGCATCTTTGCCGCATAGCTGAAGAGCGGATCACGCCGGTCATCACCATGCGCCAGATAGACCTCCCGCCACGGCAATAGCGGCGGTGTCATGCGCAAGTCCAACGGTGTTGAACCCGACTTTGGGTGACGAACCCCGTACACCACATTGCCAAACCCCAGGTTTTCGCAGAAACCGGCCGTCGCCTCCCAGATCGCGTCGCTGGACGTGGCGGCAAAAACCTCCGTCACAAAATCAGCTACGTCATTGTTCATTCGGGCGTCCGGCCTTTGGGTTTCGCTTGGTAATCAAGGACTATAGTCCGCATGCCTCAAAGACCTAGTGATTTCCATATGTTGCCCAAAAATGCAGCTTTTGTACGCTCATCACAGATCTGTCTGCATGGAAATCCAGTATGCGCCCTCCCCTTCCCGCCTTCGCCCGTCTGTTGATCTGCTGCCTTGGCGGCTTTCTTGCGTCGCTCTCCGTCGCAGCAGCGCAGGACATCGAGGTCTCTGGAACCATCACTGGCACCATTGATGGCGTGCCCGGCGAATGGTCAACACTTCAACTGGACGGCATGGGGTCAACCGCAAACTACAGCAGCTTCATGCCAGGCTTCACCGGCTACACAATTCAAGGGCACATCGGCAAAACACCCGCTCTTGATCGCGCCGTCGCCATCACCTTCACCCGGATGGAGAACGGTACGATCACAGAGCCAAATGTCCTCTACCTGCACAAAGGCACCATGTCCGAGTTCTTCGAAAGCGCAGAAGGCGCCGTTCAGATCACCTTCGACACCTTTGTCGAAGAGCCGGACTTGACCACGATCAGCGGCACCGTGACAGGAACCGTCAGACCGGTCAGTGCGCGCGGACTGGAGGTCGACGATGACCCGGCCAGCGCCATCGAGGTCGAGCTGACGTTCGACACAAAGGCTTATCCAGAGAGTTAGCTTGTCGATTCCGCAGACGACAAGCTCTGAGTTCTGGCAGCAGGCGACGAATTGCTTTCACCGCGTTGATGGCAGGCGCAAATGTCTCTTCTTGCCTGGACCTAGCAGGATTTCTGCCGTGCAACGGCACCTTTGACTCACAGTCATCAGTTGGCACCAAAAGCCAGAAATCCCTAAGACTTCAACTGTTGTGACCCCCGTTAGGCAAAGGGGAAATCCAAGATCATCTGAAGGTCTCGTGTCGCTATCTTGCGGCCTTCTGTCTATTTGACACCAATTATTGAGCCAAAGATTGCATATGATGAACATAATTTCGGCTGATTTCCTCCCTATCGCAGCTGGGCCTCTGTCATTTTGCATCTCTACGCTTAGGAGGCAGCTGTGACCACGATGAGATAACTGGATACGTTACGCATGCATAATTATAGACCAGCCGAACATCATGACGAATGTAGCTGTGCCGCCTGTCAGTGCGGTGAACAGCATAATCATCAAGATGGCGACTTGCATGCTCATGACACCTTTGATCCAACTTACGGATTGCCTCAACTGCGTACTGCCGAGGAGTTTGTAACTTCTAACGGCAGGTGGACTGACGGCGGTGGGTATACTTCAGTTCTGGGTGGATCTGGTGGGACCATCAGCTGGAGCCTCGCGGGCGCAGGTCTTCAGAACGTAACGGGCCAGAATTTTTTCACCGGCGAGAGCGTCGCTCTCTCAACCTTCATCTCTTATGACTTTGCAGCGACACTGCAACGTGCATTCGATGAATGGTCGGCATATGCCGACATCAACTTTGTCCAGGTCGCTGACGGTGGCGGCAACATCGGAGCTGGTGGGAATCCGACCATTCGCGTGGTTGGTGGATACATCGACGGGCAAGACGGCCCTAACGTGCTCGCTCGGGCCTTCTACCCCACCCCCCACGTCGCTGGTGGAGACATCGTTTTCGACAGTGGAAACACCAATTTCTATTCGAATGAACACTACTTCTTTCTGACGGCCTTGCACGAAATCGGCCACGCCATTGGCCTTGGACATGAGAGCACATCGAACGCCGTTGCGATCATGAACCCTTCGATCAACACGAGCTTGAGCGGACTTCAAGCAGATGACATAGCCGGTGCACAAGCGATCTACGGCGCCGCACAAAGCGGAAGTCCGGATCTGATCGCAAGCAACGTGGCTGTCTCTGACACTACTGTTTCTTCCGGCGAAACAATCACGGTCAGCTACGACATCACAAACAGCGGTGACGGAACTGCAGCAGACACCACCGCAGGGATCTATTTGTCAACGGATGCGGTCATTACGGTTGACGATATC
>CAYUSM010000239.1:0-5453 GCA_964447345.1 uncultured Sulfitobacter sp.
CGCATGTGGTGCGGCTGGAGCAGAACTACCGTTCAACACCGCATATTCTGGCCGCCGCTTCCGGTGTGATTGCGGGTAACGAGGGCCGGCTGGGCAAAACGCTTTGGACCGAGGCTGAGGAAGGCGAGAAGGTTCGCCTGATCGGTCACTGGGACGGGGAGGAAGAGGCACGCTGGATCGGAGATGAAATTGAAGCCATGCAGGGCGGAACGCGGGGCATGGCCCCGATGGACCTTGATCGAATGGCGATCCTCGTGCGGGCCAGCCACCAGATGCGGGCCTTTGAAGATCGGTTTTTGACGATTGGTCTGCCGTACCGTGTGATTGGCGGGCCGCGCTTTTACGAGCGGATGGAGATCCGCGATGCGATGGCCTATTTCCGGGTGGTGACGTCACCGGACGATGATCTGGCATTTGAGCGGATCGTGAACACACCAAAGCGGGGGCTCGGTGACAAGGCGCAGCAGAAGATACAGGTGACGGCACGGCAACATGG
This sequence comes from uncultured Sulfitobacter sp., assembly GCA_964447345.1. Classification (GTDB taxonomy): domain Bacteria; phylum Pseudomonadota; class Alphaproteobacteria; order Rhodobacterales; family Rhodobacteraceae; genus Sulfitobacter. The sequence goes on from CAYUSM010000239.1 coordinate 497, forward strand.
TGTGAACCTTGTCGAGGGGGCGCGCATCCTTCTGGCAGAAGGGGGCCTGTCCGGCAAAGGGGCAGGGCAACTGCGTCTTCTGATCGACGGAATCGACCGCTGGAACGGTATGTTGCGCGGACCAGCGATGCCTGTTGACCTTGATAATGAGGTATTGGACGACGAGAGCGGTCCGGCGCGGGTGGAGTATGGACCGCCCGAGGTGAGCCATATGGAACTGGCCGAAATCATCCTTGATGAAAGCGGCTATACCGGCATGTGGCAGAACGACAAGACGCCCGAGGCACCGGGGCGTCTGGAGAATCTTAAGGAACTCATCAAGGCGCTGGAGCAGTTCGAGAACCTGCAGGGGTTCCTGGAGCACGTAAGCCTGATCATGGACAACGAGAGCGATGATGGCGGGGCAAAGGTCTCGATCATGACGCTGCACGCGGCCAAGGGGCTGGAGTTTCCCTGCGTGTTTCTGCCGGGCTGGGAGGATGGGCTTTTTCCGTCACAGCGGTCGATGGATGAAAGCGGGATCAAAGGGTTGGAGGAAGAGCGCAGGCTTGCCTATGTGGGGATCACGCGGGCCGAAGAGCTGTGCACGATCTCGTTTGCTGCCAATCGTCGGGTCTTTGGGCAGTGGCAAAGTTCTATGCCCTCGCGGTTCATCGATGAGTTGCCCGCCGAACATGTAGAGGTGCTGACCCCTCCGGGCCTTTACGGGGGCGGATATGGCGCTGCAGGGATGGCGGCCGGGGCCTCTCCGAAGATGCAGGAGATGATGAGGTCAGACCTGCATGAGAAGGCGGCAGAGGCCAATGTCTATAACTCGCCCGGCTGGCGGCGGTTGCAGGCGCGCAGCGGCCAGCGGGGCATTTCACAGCCGTCGGAAGCCCGTAACGTGACGATTGATATGAATGCCGTCAGCAGTTTCACCATGGGCGAGCGGGTGTTTCACCAGAAGTTCGGGTATGGCGCGGTGATCGGGATCGAAGGGGACAAGCTTGAGATCGATTTCGAGAAGGCAGGCGTGAAGAAGGTGGTCTCTCGGTTCCTGACGGGGTGTGATGATGTGCCTTTTTAGGGCGTTGCGCATCGGCTGACGCCTCTTCGCTTATGGGCCTTGTATTTCGCGTGGCGCGTTGGGCAGATGCTGCTGGGCTTCAGGCTCACCATCCCGGAGGGGCTGCACCCGCCATCGATTGATCCCTTTCATGACAAAAGGTCATCCGCTTCCCAAGCAGAATGGCCGTCTCCCGGCAAAGCCGGGTCCCTCGGCAATTCTGCTTGGCAACCGGCTGCCCTTCTGTCCTGACGTGCTCAAGCGACGGCGGCTCCAGCCCGGAGGGCATCACGGGGACCAATGCGTCAAGCCGCGGACGAGGGGGACGCTCATAAAGAAACAGCCGCAGCTTGGGAGGAAGCTGCGGCTGTTCTTTTGTCGGCCCGAAGCATGAAGGGAGGGTCAGCTTCGGGTCTTTGTCACGCGCGCCCCGGCGTCAGGGAGGAGGAAGATGCCGGTTCTCGCGCGTGTCTCAGACGTGCCGCAGGGAGGAGCGGCGCGCCCGATTTCTTAGCGCACGGCGTTGCGCGATGATTCCAGCGCGACATTGCGCAGCTCGGACCGGGTCAGGCCCAGATCGGCCAACTCGCGGTTCGTCAGAGCGTTCAGACCGTCAAAGGTCTCGCGGTAGAGACGGCGCTGCTTGAAGTGTGTCGCAACAGCGTCGAAAGCTGCGGACAGGCGTGCGGTAAAGGAATTCTGTGTCGTCGTTTGCGTTGTCAGATATGCCATGATGGCCTCGATTTCTTTTCTTGCGTCGTTTCGGATGCCGGACATGTACGCCTTTAAATCCTGCGTTCAACGCACGTTGACACAACTCCGATATGCAGTTTTTGCAAGTGTCGGATCGGCGCAACGCATTGTTTCAAATCGGGAAACGCTGACCCAACGTCAAGGGTCGGACGGATGATGCAAAGGGAGGGCTGAATAAAAAGGGCGGCGACATCAGGGAGGAGGAAGATGTCGCCGCCAATAACAGACCGTTTCGGGAGGAGGTTGAACCGGCCTGGTCGTTCAGGTGAAGAGCACTGCCCTTCAATGCCCTCATATTTAGGTAATTGCTGCGCTTGCACAATAGTTTTATTTGCAATGCTGCCATGCAGCAAAAACATGGTGGACTCGGTCTATTACTAGGCATACCGCCCAAGAAACGGGCATTTCACCGCGCCCCCTTGTGCCGGCGCAGAAACCTGCCATGTGGAGGGCACGAAAAGGGAGTGGGATATGGCAATCACCAAAGCCGACGTTGAGGCTGCACTTGAACGAGTCAATCTGCCAGATGGGCGATCCCTGCTGGCGCATGATCTGGTGCGTGCGCTGACAATCGAAGGTTCTGTTGTGCGGTTCGTGATTGAAGCGCCAAATGCGCAGGTTGCCCAGCAGATGGGCCCGCTGAGGGATGCGGCTGAAAAGATCGTCGCTGACCTGCCGGGCGTCACACAAGCAACTGTTGCCCTGACGGCCCATGGGCCAGCAGCCAAGCCACAAGCTCCACCCAGCCTAAAAGTCGGCGGTCATCCCAAGCCGCAGGAAGGGCCAAGCAAGCCCAGCGGTGTGAAACGTATCCTGGCCATCGGGTCCGGTAAGGGCGGGGTGGGGAAATCCACCGTGAGCTCCAATCTGGCCGTGGCGTTGGCGCGGGCTGGGCGCAAAGTGGGTCTGCTTGATGCAGACATCTATGGCCCCAGCCAGCCGCGGATGATGGGTGTGAACAAGCGGCCAGCTTCGCCGGATGGGAAGACCATCATCCCTTTGCATGCCCACGGGGTCACCCTCATGTCCATCGGCTTCATGATGGAGGAAGGCAAGGCCGTGGTCTGGCGTGGCCCGATGCTCATGGGCGCGCTGCAGCAGATGCTGGGGCAGGTGGAGTGGGGCGAACTTGATGTGCTCCTTGTCGATTTGCCACCCGGGACGGGGGATGTGCAGCTGACGCTTTGCACAAAGACAGAGCTGACCGGGGCCATCGTTGTCAGCACACCGCAGGATGTCGCCTTGATCGATGCGCGCAAGGCGCTGGACATGTTTGGCACGCTCAAGACGCCGGTGTTGGGGCTGATTGAAAACATGTCGATGTTTGTCTGTCCGGACTGCGGTGCACAGCATCAGATCTTCGGACAGGGCGGTGTTGCGACGGAGGCCGAGAAACTGGGCGTGCCGCTTTTGGGGGCGCTGCCGATTGATCTTGAAACGCGCCTTGCCGGGGACGGGGGAACGCCCGTGGCCGCAGGTGATGGACCGATGGCGGACGCTTATGCCACGATTGCGAACGGGTTGATTGAGCGCGGTCTGGCTTGACGGACTACTGCCCCAGAGACCGCCCTTCGACCAGATGACCGTAGAGTGTGGTCAGAACCGAGACAAAGATCAGCCCTTCCACGATGAAGATGACCGTGCCCAGCATCAATGCAATCACGCCCTGAGTAGGAACCAGACCCAGCGCAAGCAGCGAGACGAGCATATTGAGGCCTGTAAGAAGGACTGCGAGCCCCCAAAGCGGCGCTGACAGCGACTGTGTTACATTCCAGCTCTCCCGGACGGCCATCCGGTAGCCCAGGGCGGCCGCAGGCAGTACAACACTCAGACGCAGGGCGATCCAGATGAAGATCACACTCCCGCCGAGTGTCAGAAGGCTTGTCACGGCACCGCCTGCGCCGGTTTGCATGAAGGCGGCTCCCAGAACACCAATGACCAGCGTGACAGGAATGGCCGCCAGCAGTTGAACACATCCGACAACGATGGCCCGCCATAGATAGCTCAACACAAGGCTGGCACCGGGGCGAAGGCCACCGTCTTCCCCATTCAACAGCACATGTCGGTGCCAGAGAATTGCCATCAGGGCATAGCCAAAAAGCCCGACGACGCCAAAAAGAACAAATGTCAGAGCGCTGGAGGGGGCAAGAGCGATGGACTCACCCGGCACAGCGTTGAACAGCTCAATAGCGTCTGGTGCCAGGAAACCAACGGCAAGACTGCATCCCACCACCAGCAGGATCGCCGGGCTCAGCACACGCATGGTTGTGCCAACCTCAAAAATCAGCATGCGCAGCGCGTGGGCCAGAAGTGCCAATGCCGTATTCATCCGGACCTCTTTATTTTGTCCTGCCGCTTTGTGGCGCTTGGCTGTGCGGGACGCAAGGTCAACCGGCGGGTGGGCAGAGAATAGCGTGGGAGAAGGGAAAACATGGGCGGGGTCATGGGAATGGATGGGACTTATGGGAATTGATGGGAGGGAGGGGGCTTGGAGGCCTTGAACTCCGAATCACTTTTGGAGAATTCTGTGGGAAATGGCCAATTTCTTTCTATTGACCTTAGAACAAGATGAGAACATATCCTATGGGTAAGTCTGTTGGTGAAAATCTTTGGGAAATTGTGGGAAGTATTCTGATTGAGACATTTCCCACTACATATTGTGTTGATTTTTGTAGATTTTGGAATTTGTAGATAAATCACACAAATTTGCGACCTAATTCTTTTATAGATCGTCCTATATGTGGAGAGATTTTCCAAGATTTTTGAAAAAAATTGTAGACGCCCATGAATTCCCATGGCATCCCTTATGCATCAGATGAGAGCGGGACCGGGGCAGCAAACGACCCCACACAAAAACAAAACCTAGCAGGTTTCATACAGGCACCTCGATTTCATCAGACCAAGAGATCCGGCGCGCGGGCGAGCAGACATCCCCCCAGGTGGCGCGCGCAGTCGGACTTCCCCGCAAATGCGGGATGAGGCGGCGGGTTGATCAGTGGCAGCAGATCAATCCGCCGTTCGCTTTCCAGGGGCGGATTTTCGCGGGGGCGCGACAGGATAACAGCGCGAGGGCGCAGGGCAGGACGGGACAGTGAGCCGCAGGTTCAGAGGCGAAAGCCACCACAAGGTCGATGCAAAGGGGCGGGTGTCTATCCC
>CAYUSM010000240.1:0-5434 GCA_964447345.1 uncultured Sulfitobacter sp.
GAGGCAGTGTAAGGCAGACAGTCATGACGGCGATGGCGCATGGCACCGTTCACGTACAGGACGGTGAACCAATACTCCCAAAATGGTGGCGAACGGTTGATTTGTGGGCGTTGTCCTGCGTGCTGATGCTGTTTGGCGTGGGCTTGCTTCTCGGGCTCGCGGCCTCTGTGCCATTGGCAGAACGGAATGGCTTTGAACCCTTTCACTATGTTCAGCGGCAAGCCTTCTTTGGGGGGATTGCGATCATCGTGATGGTGCTGATTTCCATGATGTCGCCTGTTGTCGTGCGCCGCCTGGCCGTCCTTGGATTTATCGTAGCCTTTGTCGGACTGGCGTTACTGCCGTTCTTTGGAACTGACTTTGGCAAAGGGGCCACGCGGTGGTATTCGTTGGGCTTTGCGTCACTGCAGCCTTCGGAATTCCTCAAACCCGGATTTGTTGTGGTCACAGCCTGGATGATGGCGGCCAGTCAAGAGATTAACGGCCCACCGGGCAAAACCTGGTCCTTTGTGCTCTGCATATCCATCGTGCTCATGTTGGCATTGCAACCAGACTTCGGGCAGGCCTGCCTTGTCCTTTTTGGCTGGGGGGTGATCTATTTTGTCGCCGGTGCACCAATGGTGCTGTTGGTGGGTATGGCTGCGTTGGTCGTGATAGCGGGGACTGTTGCCTACGCAAACTCGGAACACTTCGCGCGGCGGATTGACGGGTTTCTGAGCCCTGAGGTCGACCCGACCACGCAACTTGGCTACGCGACCAATGCGATCCGCGAAGGAGGACTGTTTGGTGTTGGCGTCGGTGAGGGCGAGGTGAAATGGTCACTGCCTGACGCGCATACCGATTTCATCATCGCGGTGGCGGCAGAGGAATACGGTCTCGTGCTCGTCCTTTGCATCATCGCGCTTTATACCGGCGTGGTGGTACGTTCGCTACTGCGTCTGGTGCGCGAGCGCGATCCGTTTATCCGTCTTGCAGGTACCGGACTGGCCTGCATGTTCGGCGTTCAGGCCATGATCAACATGGGCGTGGCGGTGCGGCTTCTGCCTGCCAAGGGGATGACGCTGCCCTTTGTCAGTTACGGCGGGTCTTCGGTCATTGCCTCAGGCATTGCCGTGGGCATGCTGCTGGCCTTTACGCGCACGCGGCCCCAGGGGCAGATTTCCGACATTCTGGGACGGGGGCGCACAAGGTGACGTCCCCCTTGCTGATCATTGCGGCGGGCGGCACCGGTGGGCACATGTTCCCCGCTCAGGCGCTGGCTGAGGTGATGCTGGCGCGGGGATGGCGCGTCCGGCTCAGCACTGACGCGCGCGGGGCGCGATACACTGGCGGATTTCCGGACGCGGTCGAGATTGTTCGCGTCAATTCGGCCACCTTCGCGCGCGGCGGTTTGGCGGCCAAAGCCGTAGTGCCGTTCCGGATCGGAGCTGGCGTGTTGGGCACAGCTCTGCGCATGTTCCGCGACAAGCCATCTGCCGTGGTCGGTTTTGGCGGCTATCCGTCAATCCCGGCTTTGGGCGCTGCAACGCTGTTGCGGTTGCCGCGCATGATCCATGAGCAAAACGGTGTACTGGGCCGGGTCAACGAACTGTTTGCCAAGAGGGTGAACAAGGTGGCCTGCGGGACATGGCCCACATCATTGCCCGACGGGGTTGAGGGCATATACACCGGCAACCCGGTGCGCGCGGCCGTGCTGGAAAAAGAGGCGGCAGGGTACATCGTACCGGGTGACTATCCCATGGAACTGTTGGTGATGGGCGGCTCTCAAGGCGCACGCATCCTCAGCGATATTATCCCTCCTGCTATCGCCGGTTTGCCGATGGAAATGCTGCGCAACATCCGCGTAAGTCATCAGGCGCGGCGCGAGGACCATGACCGTGTGGCGGGCTATTATCAGGAACAGGGCATCGAAGCGGACGTGCAGCCCTTCTTTGATGATGTGCCCCGCCGCATGTCCGAGGCGCAGCTTGTCATCAGTCGTGCGGGCGCCTCAAGCGTGGCGGATATCTCGGTGATCGGCCGCCCCTCGATACTGATCCCTCTGGGCTCGGCCATTCGGGATGAACAGACCGCGAATGCCCGCGGACTCGTTGATGCAGGTGCGGCGATCATGGTCCCGGAATCCGCGGCGAGCACCGAAACAATGACCGAGCAGATCAAAATGGTTCTGGACAACCCCGACGGCGCATTGCAGATGGCCCTCGCCGCGATGTCGGTTGGCAAACCGGATGCCGCAGAACACCTCGCCAGCCTAGTAGAAGAATTGGCGCAACAAGGAAAAGACAGATGAACGCAGCAGCAACCAAACTGCCCACAGATGTCGGGCCCATCCACTTTGTCGGGATCGGAGGCATCGGCATGTCCGGGATCGCCGAAGTGTTGCTCAACCATGGCTACACAGTGCAAGGGTCTGATCTGAAGGCCTCGAAAATCACCGATAGGTTGGCAGAGTTGGGCGCCACGATCTTTGAAGGGCAAAAGGCGCAGAACATCGAGAACGCGGAAGTTGTCGTGATATCGTCCGCCATTAAGCCGGGCAACCCGGAACTGGACGCGGCCCGCATTGCGGGCCTGCCCATCGTCCGACGGGCGGAGATGCTGGCTGAACTGATGCGGCTGAAGTCGAACATCGCCGTGGCAGGTACCCATGGCAAGACCACGACCACGACGATGGTCGCCGAACTGCTGGTGGCCGGAGGTGTGGACCCCACCGTGGTGAATGGCGGCATCATCCACGCCTATGGCTCGAACGCGCGGATGGGGCAGGGCGAGTGGATGGTGGTCGAGGCCGACGAGAGCGACGGCACCTTCAACCGCCTGCCCGCGACCATCGCCATCGTGACCAACATCGACCCCGAGCATATGGAGCACTGGGGCGACTTTGACACGCTGCGCAAGGGGTTCCTCGACTTCGTCTCCAACATCCCTTTCTACGGTCTGGCCGTCTGCTGCACCGATCATCCCGAGGTGCAGGCGCTTGTGGGCAAGATCACGGATCGCCGCGTCCTGACCTACGGCTTCAATGCGCAGGCTGATGTGCGCGCGGTCAACTTGCACTATAAAAACGGCGTGGCGCATTTCGACGTGGCGCTGCAGGCCGAGGGCAAGGTGATCAAGGATTGCGCCCTGCCGATGCCGGGCGACCACAATGTCTCGAACGCCTTGTCTGCTGTGGCGGTGGCGCGGCACCTGGGTATGAAACTGGACGAAATCCGCGATGCACTCGCGGCATTCGGTGGCGTGAACCGCAGATTCACGAAGGTGGGCGAAGTTGATGGCGTGACCATCATTGACGATTACGGCCATCACCCGGTGGAGATTGCCGCCGTGCTCAAAGCCGCACGGCAAGCGACCGAAGGCCGCGTGATCGCCGTTCACCAGCCGCACCGCTACACGCGGCTCAGCCATCACTTCGATGAATTTTGCGCCTGTTTCAACGATGCCGATGTCGTTGGCATCGCCGAGGTTTTCGCGGCAGGCGAGGACCCGATTGAAGGAGCGTCCCGCGATGATCTGGTGGCCGGGCTCATCCGTCATGGACATCGCCATGCGCGTGCGGTGACCAATGACGACGATCTGGCGCGGCTCGTGCGCGAACAGGCGGTGCCCGGCGATATGGTGGTCTGTCTTGGGGCCGGTACGATCAGCACCTGGGCCAACAGCCTGCCAGAGAAACTGCAGGCGCTGAAAGGAGCGGCGGCGTGACCCTTCTGTGGCTCTGCGTTCTGTGGGTCTTTGCCTCTGTTGCCGTGGCGATGCTGCCGATCCGGCATCAGTACGTCCCCGGCATCGCTCTTTTGCTGGCCGCACCGGTACTGATCTATTTCATCGGGCAGCAAGTGGGCTGGATCTATGCGCTGCTGGCGCTGGCCGCCTTTGTGTCGATGTTCCGTAACCCACTGCGCTTTATCTACGCCAAGCTGCGTGGTCAGAACCCGGAGTTGCCCAAATGACGCTTTCTCTGATCCTTGTGTGCCTCTGGGCCGTGATTGCCAATGTGATCGCCATGACCCCCAGCAAGGACCACCACTGGCGCAATGCGTACATGTTGATCGCTGTTGGCATTCCGCTGGTTGGGTTTGTGACGGTCCAGCACGGCCCATGGATCGGCCTGCTGGTACTGGCGGCAGGGTGTTCGATCCTGCGTTGGCCGGTCATTTATCTGGGCCGCTGGCTGCGCAAAAGCGCAGGTCAGTTTAAGGGGCCTGCAGAATGATTTCATATCTGGCGCCGGTCATCGGGGTCTTATGCCTCTGGATGATCGCCTGCGCCTGGTGCGGGTATCAGCGGCGCTACGTTGGCTTTCTTGCCGTCCTGCTGGGCGGGCTTGCGCTGAATGCGCTTGGGATGGCGTTCTTGCTCAACGCGCAGCCTTTTGAGGCAAATGCACTGATGGCCCAAACTGCAGCGGTGCTCTACGCGTTTTGCGCCTTTGGCGTGGGATGGTTTGCGGGCCGCATACGGCGGGCGTGGCGCGAGAGCCGCGCTGAATAATGCGGATTTGACGGCTGACGTCTTTCGCAGTAGGCGGCGTTCATGGACGATATGACCCTTCCGAACGTGCGCGGCAAGCTGACGCCAAACCGACCTCTCAACGATCTGACGTGGTTGCGCGTGGGCGGGCCTGCCGATGTACTGTTTCAACCTGCCGATACCGACGATCTGCGCGCTTTCCTGCGAGACCTGCCCCGGGATGTGGCGGTGTTTCCCATGGGCGTGGGCAGCAATCTGATTGTTCGGGACGGCGGCTTGAAGGCTGTGGTGATCCGACTGGGCCGCGGGTTCAACGGGATCGAGATTGCAGACGGTCAGGTGACTGCAGGGGCTGCGGCACTCGATGCGCATGTGGCGCGCAAGGCGGCAGATGCAGGACTTGATCTGACGTTCCTGCGTACAATTCCTGGCAGCATCGGTGGCGCGGTGCGCATGAACGCGGGATGCTATGGCAGCTATACAGCGGATCATTTTGTGAGCGCGGAGGTGGTTCTGCGCGATGGATCGCATGTGACCCTCACGGGCGATGATCTCAATTTTCGCTATCGTCAGAGTGACTTGCCGGACGAAGCTGTCATCGTTTCCGCAACATTTACCCCTCCGCAGGGAGACGCTGAAGAACTCCACGCCCGCATGGCGTCCCAGCTTGCGAAACGCGATGAAACGCAGCCTACCAAAGACCGCAGTGCGGGAAGCACCTTCCGCAATCCGGCGGGGTATTCCTCGACCGGGAAGGCGGATGATGTTCATGATCTCAAGGCCTGGAAGGTGATTGACAACGCAGGCATGCGCGGCGCGCAGCGCGGTGGGGCGCAGATGTCGCCCAAGCACTCGAACTTCCTGATCAACACCGGCAACGCGACGGCTGCGGACCTCGAAGGGCTTGGCGAAGAGGTGCGAAAAAAGGTTTACGATTCCCAAGGGATAACGTTAGAATGGG
>CAYUSM010000241.1:0-5388 GCA_964447345.1 uncultured Sulfitobacter sp.
CCACGAGGCAGGGCACGCCGCCGCCTTTGGTGTATTCGCCGCGCACGGTGTGGCCAGGGCCCTTGGGCGCCATCATGATCACATCAATGCCTTCCTTGGGCTCGATCAGACCAAAGTGCACGTTCAGGCCGTGCGCAAATGCGATGGCTGCACCCTCGCGGATGTTGTCATGCACGTATTTTTTGTAGGTCTCGGCCTGAAGTTCGTCTGGCATGGTAAACATGATTACGTCGGCCCAAGCCGCCGCTTCGGCAATGCCCATGACTTTAAGGCCTTCGCCTTCAGCCTTTGCGGCAGAGGCGGAGCCTTCACGCAGGGCCACCACGAGGTTCTTTGCCCCTGAGTCGCGCAGGTTGAGGGCGTGGGCATGGCCTTGGGAGCCATAGCCGAGGATAGCGACTTTCTTGTCCTTGATCAGGTTCACGTCGCAGTCACGGTCGTAGTAAACGCGCATTTGCTTGTCCTTTGGTTGGGTGTCTGTCTGAGAGGCACAATAGTCAGTGGCATACGAGAGGCTATTGCCGTTTTGTGAGTTTATTTGGAAATATGGAGGTGATAATGCGCAAGTTGTCTGGAAAATGGAAAAATCATGCTTGATGATCTTGATCGACGACTACTGCGCTATTGGCAGGCCGACCCAAGTCTGAGCCCCGGGGAGTTGGCTGACCGCAGCGGGATGACCACAGGCAAGGCTGCACGGCGTATCGCGCGGATGGAAGACGCGGGTCTGGTGCAGGGGGTTAGCGCGGTCGTGAACTGGGGGGCCCTGGGCTATGCCGTTGAGGTGTCTTTGCGCGTCACGCTCGACAAGACGCAAGGCAATGCCTTTGACGAATTTCTGGCCGAGGCCCGCAAGGTGCCCGAGGTCATCGAAGTACAAACCTTTCTGGGCCGCGTCGATGCGCGGCTGTCTATCATTGCACGTGACATGGCCCATTATCAGGAAATCTACCGCGCGCGTATCCTGACCTTGCCGCACATCGCCGACATCGAGGCGTTGATGCATGTGGCGCGGATCAAGACAGAAGAGACGCTGCCGCTGTGATGGAACTGGATGACATCGACCGGCACTTGGTCCTTTCGCTGGTGCGAGATGCACGCCAGTCGGCCGCCGCATTGGGCAAGCGCTTTGGCCTGTCTCAGCCTGCCACCTGGCGGCGGATCAAGCGGCTGGAGGAGGCTGGGATCATCAGTGAGAAACGCCTGCGCCTTGATGCAGAGAAACTTGGGTTTGGTGTGACCGTCTTTCTGGGCATCAAGCTTGCCACCAAAGGGCGCGTCTCGCTTGAAGACTTTGAGCGGGCGGTGTCGGCCATACCCGAGGTACAGACAGTGGAGCATGTCCTTGGTCTTTATGACTACCGGTTACGGGTGGTTGCCCGCGATCTGCCGGATTTTGAAAGGGTCCTGCGGCGGCGCATCATGACCTTGCCCGGCGCGGGCGAAGTGGAGGCCAACGTGTTGTTGAGCGAAGAGCGGTTGCCCGGACCGCTTTGAGAGACCGATGCCGCGGATCGGAAACGAGATGTGGGATCGCAGGCCAATTGTATACCCAGATAAACTTTGCCTCTCCGCCTCCGGGTCCATATTGAGACGCAAACGAATGGAGGAACATCCCATGGCACTGCTTGATACGGTCGATCCAAACGGGCTTGAAGAATTCTCGGTGGTCTTCACCGACCGCTCGCTCAACTCCATGAGCGCGAGCTTTCAGCAGGTGATGCGGGATATCTCGTCTATGCTGAAAGAGGTATACAACGCTGACGCCGTTGCGATCATTCCAGGCGGCGGCACCTTTGCCATGGAAGCCGTTGCGCGCCAATTTGCACGCGGTGTCGATGCGCTGGTTGTTCGGAATGGATGGTTCTCATACCGTTGGTCCCAGATCATTGAGACCGGTGGGCTGACCAACAAGGCAACCGTGTTAAAGGCCCGCCAGCAGGGCAATTCTGCTACTTCGCCCTTTGCACCTGCCGCGATTGAGGATGTGGTTGCCGCCATCCATGAAGAAAAGCCACAGGTCGTCTTTGCGCCCCATGTGGAAACCAGCGCGGGGGTGATCCTACCGGATGCCTATATCAAGGATATGGCCGCTGCGGCGCATGAGGTTGGCGCGCTGATGATCCTTGATTGCATCGCGTCGGGTTGTGCTTGGGTGGATATGAAAGCGCTGGGGGTGGATGTGCTGATCTCCGCCCCGCAGAAGGGCTGGTCAGCGTCTCCTGCGGCGGGTCTGGTCATGCTGTCAGAGCGGGCGGAAGCGCGGCTGGCGGAAACAACGTCAGACAGTTTCGCCATTGATCTGGGAAAATGGCGCGCGATCATGAAAGCCTATGAAGATGGCGGTCACGCCTATCACGCAACAATGCCGACCGATGCACTGGTAAAGTTTCGCGACACGATGTTGGAAACCAAAGACCACGGGTTTGAGCGTCTGAAAGAAGCACAATGGAAGCTGGGCGACGGGGTGCGAAAGATGCTGGCGGAGAAAGGCGTCCAATCTGTGGCTGCCGAAGGCTATGGCGCACCGGGGGTTGTGGTCAGCTACACAGGTGATCCAGACATACAGAACGGCAAGAAATTCGCCGCCCAAGGTATGCAGATCGCGGCAGGTGTACCGCTGCAGGTCGGCGAGCCCGACGGGTTCAGCACCTTTCGGCTGGGCCTCTTCGGTCTTGACAAGCTTTACGACGTGGAGGGCACGCTGGGCCGACTGAAACCGGTTGTGGACGAGGTGCTTTAACGCACGCCAAGCCCCATCTGCATCAGCATCTTGCGAACCGGAGCCATGGCATACAGCGCATCCAGCCCCTTGGCACGTGCATCGCGTGCCAGCGGGTGACTTGCCTGTGACACCCGGTTGAGCAGGTCGATCCCATTGATCCGCAACTGCACATCGGCGTAGCGCGCGCGGTGATAGGCTTCCAGCATCTGGGCACTGCCCAAAGTGTCACGGCCTTTCTCGGCAAGCTTCAGCAGTGTTGCCACATCCTTCAGCGACATGTTCAGGCCCTGTGCACCAATTGGGGGCATCACATGCGCTGCTTCGGCAATCAGCGCCACGCGCTCGGATGACAGGCGCTCTGCGTGCTGGCTGATGATCGGCCAGACATTCCGGGGGCTGACCAGGGTCAGGGGGCCAAAGAGGTAGCAGGAACGCTCGGACATCTCTGTCTCGAATGCTGCCACGTCCAACTCAGCTCGGCGCATGCTTTCTGCCCCGTCATCCATCCAGACGATTGCAGAACTGGGCAGGCCGTCCTGATCAGGGAGGGGAACAAGCGTGAAAGGGCCTCCTGTCCGGTGGATTTCAGTTGACACATTGCCATGGGGGATCGGGTGGGTGACCGCGAAGGCCAGCGCCTTTTGTCCGTAGCGGCGTGTAGAGATGCCAATGCCTGCAGCCTGCCGCATCGGACTGTCGCGCCCGTCCGCCGCGACGAGCAGCCGGGTAGTGATCCTGCTGCCATCTGTCAGGCCGACTTTGGCGCTGGCAGTGCGGGTAAAAAGCGATGTCGTGCCGGTGCCGGGGCGAAAATCGACATTTGCAAGCGCATCGAGCCGTTCAACCAGCTCTCGCCGAAGCAGCCAATTGGGGAAGTTCCAACCAAAGGGCATCTGGGAGATCTCATCCGCGTTAAACTCGCGCGTGACCCGTGGTTCTGCTTTTTCGCCACCCGCATCGATAACGCGCATGACCTGCAGATCAGCTGCATGCGGGGCGAGCGCTTCCCAAACGCCTGCGTTTTCCAGAACTTCGCGCGCGGGCTGCAACATCGCCGTGGAGCGCATGTCGGCGCCTTCTGCATCGCGTTCGGTGATGGGCGGGGCTGGGTCCACGCAGATGACGTCAAAGCCTGCGCTGCCAAAAGCAGCTGCTGCCGTCAGACCGGCGATCCCGCCGCCTGAGATGAGGATGTCGCAATCAAATGTCATGACTGTAATCTAGTCCCTCAGCAGCCCGAGGAAATTGGACAAATCGTCCGTATGAAAGTGGATGTGGTCTGCGTCTTCTGCGGTGGGGGCAACATGCACCGTCCGCATGCCAAGGTCATGGGGCACGGCCAGATTGCGGGGCTCGTCTTCGAACATCGCCGCGCGCTCGGCAACAACTCCATCTGTGCAGAACACCTTGTCAAAGGCTTCACGGTCCGGCTTTGGCTGAAACCCCGCATGCTCAACCCCATAGACCGCATCGAAAAGCCCCGACAACCCGCGCGCCGCAATCACACGTTCCGCATAGGGGGCGCAGCCATTTGTATAGACAATCCGGCGGCCGGGCAGGGCGCGGATGCGCTCGGCAAGTTCCGGGTCAGGCTCCAAACGGTCCATTGAGATGTCATGCACGTCTTCGAGGTAGGGCAGCGGGTCTACATCGTGTTCGCGCATCAAACCGGCAAGGGTTGTGCCATGGGTTCTCCAGTAGTGCAGCCGCAGGTGATCTGCCTCTTTCTGGTCAACGCCGAGGGCATCCATCACCCAGGCAGTCATGCGGACCTCAATCAGATCAAAGAGTCGCGCCTGCGGCGGGTACAGCGTGTTGTCGAGGTCAAAGACCCAGGTGTCGACATGAGAAAAGGCATCACGTGGCATACCGACGAAGTAGCCTGCGTGACAACCTGCGACAAGGCCACGCTTGCGCAAAGCGCACCGGGCAGTAATGTGATCTGACGTAAAGGAAATTGCCCATGCCCCCAGTGAAACCTGGCTCAACAGATGCCTATTCCATGATCCTTGATGCCATCGACACAGGTGTCTATCGCCCCGGTGACAGACTGGTGGAAAGCGAATTGGCAGAGCGGTTCAACGTATCCCGCACACCCATCCGTGAAGCGCTGCAGCGGCTTGAGACTCAATCCTTGCTTGCACGTGAGGGGCGCAGTCTGATCGTGGCCTCGCTTGACCACAACCAGACGGCAGAACTGTATGTGGTTCGGGGGGAGTTGGAAGGCTTGGCGGCAAGGCTCGCGGCCCGTCACGCCACGGAAGAAGAAGTGCGTGTCCTGCGCGAGATGGTCGAGGCGGACAATGCGCTGATCGACGATCCAACCGCACTGTCACGCAGCAACCGGCGGTTCCACAAGCAAATCCATCTGGCCTCACACAACCGCTACCTTGTTCAGCAGCTGGACCTTGTCTACCGCTCTATGGCGCTGATGGCGACCACGTCACTGGCAGCTGAAGGTCGCGGAGAGATTGCGCAGGCCGAACATGACAAGATCGTTTCCATGATCGAAGCGCGGGATGAGGAGGGGGCGGATGCCGCCCTGCGCGCACATATCTCGGTGGCCTTCGTTACTCGGTTGAAGCAAGAGGCGGCGCGGCTGGAGCAGGAAGGATAGCCGCATCATCCGTTTCCGGCGTGACCCCGTGTTCGGTCTTGTCCCA
>CAYUSM010000242.1:0-5377 GCA_964447345.1 uncultured Sulfitobacter sp.
TTCGCGACATCTTCATCGCCATCCTGCACAATCATTCCCCGGCGATCTGCACAGAAATTGGGCGCGGCAACATCCCGACGTCCCTGCAGCCCAGCTTTTACGAGATGGAAGAGGCCCGCCAATCCCTGCCTGAGGCCGCCTGATCATGCCGGGCAAGAATCGTGTTGCCGCACTCAAGCTTCTGGAGCGGTTGCGGCGGCATGAGGTCGAGGTCACCGGGGCGAAACTGGCTGCCCTACGGTCAGAGCAGGCAGCACTGGAAACACAAAGGACCGCTCTGGCCGCCACAGCGGCCCAGGAGGCCTCGGATACCACGGTTGAGACCCGACCCTACCTGCCGGGCTATCTGACGTCCGTAGACAGCCAGCAGCGGCAATGGGCAGAAGAACAGGACAGGCTGGATCAGGTGGCGGCAGAGCACGAAGCATCCCTGCTCAAATCCTTCGAGGCCTCAAAGACCGTCGAGATTGTGCTGGGGCGTGCGGAGCAAGAGATCAAACAGGACGCAGACAGGGCAGAAGCGGCAGCGCTGGACGAGGCGGGTCGAACGATGTTTCTTGCCGCGCGCAAGGCGGCCAAGAAGGGCCGCTAGGCCGCGGCGTCAAGGTTTTCATTCCAGATGGCACGGACCTGTTCGGCAAGGGTTGTCGGATCAAAGGGCTTGCCGATGATATCCAGATCCATCGGGTGGTTGCGGATGCCTGCACAGCCATCTGTCAGCCGCGCGGTCAGAAACACGGCGGGGATGTTCTCATACCCCGGCATCTTGCGGATTTCAGCCAGCGTTTCCGGGCCCGTCAGCCCCGGCATCTGCACATCGCTCAGGATCAGCTGCGGGGCAAAGCCCTCGATCTGGTCGATGGCCTTCTGACCGCGGTCACACTGCAGGATCGTAAAACCGCCGATCATCTCAAGGGCCATCCCGGTGATTTGCGAGATGTCGAGATCATCTTCGATGTGAAGGATACGTGTCAGTTCAGTCATAGGGTTGCCCTTTCTGTTTGTCCTTGGCGCGCCCGTCAGGACGCGCGTCTGCCGCCGCCACTTGAGAATTTCGATACCACCCCGCGCCCGGTCTGGGCGGCGTCCCCACGCGAGACAAGGATCAGGATGGGCCAGTCTGCGGGCATCTGCCCGGCCGCTTTCGGATAAAGGATCATCGTCGCAGCGTTGTCTTTTGAACCGAAGTGCATGATCACATCGGTCTCAGGCAGCGTCGGATGCGCCATCGCCTGTGCCACTTCGGCCAGTGGGACAATCCCCTGCCCCAGCAGGTTGGCCCGCAGTTTGCGTTCCTGCGCCACGGCCATCGACACCGGTGCGTCGCTTCCGCCGATCATGCCTGCACAGGCCTCGAACCAGTTCAGGGACAGTTTGGCGGCGTTTGTGTTCCGCTCCGCTGTGGCCGACGCGGCGTCTGGCAGGTCGATCAACTCGACCACGCAGACCTCGCGATCATCCACATGCGCGCCATCAGTCAGATCCCGAAGGAAGCTGCGCTGATCACTGTCCAGCCAGTTCCAAGCCGTCGACGCAGCCTCTGGCCGATCTTCGCTGGCCAGTGTCACAGCCGTGGTCCGACCCAGTTCAAACTCAGTCTCGACCCCGTCTTTGCGCACCATGTCGATCAGCACATCAATAAACCGGTGACCCGCTGTCTGCGCCTCGGGCGACGCTACATCAGTGACGGCATCGGTAAACGTGGTCGGCCGCCCGATCTCTTCCCGGACATTGGGGATCGGCATGATCTGTTCGCCCTCGACCACGGGAAGGTCGATGAAGAACTCCGTCCCTTCGCCTTCCTTGCTGACGAAGTACACGCGCCCTTTGTGATGCTCCACAATCAGCTTCACGATGGACAGACCAAGGCCCGTTCCGCCCTTGGAGCGCGTGTCAGAACTGTCAGCCTGGGTGAACTTGTCAAAGATCGTGGCCTGCGCGTGTTCGGGGATACCGTCGCCGTAATCTCGGATGGTCAGACGCAGACACTCCGGTGTCTTGCGCAGGGCCACAACGATCTTGGAGTCCGGATGCGAGAACTTGGCCGCGTTGGACATGACGTTGTCCAGAACCTGCGTCAGACGGCTGGCGTCGCCATAGGTCATGAAGGTCTCATCAGGGTCCATGTCCTTCAGCTCAAAGGCTGTGCCGAACTTCTCAGCATAGAAGGCATTGGATTCCAGCGCCGCATCCAGCAGTTCCTTGGCATCCAGGAACTGCATGCTGAAGTCCATTTTGCCGGCTTCAATCTTTTCCAGATCGAGGATGTCGTTGATCAGCATCACCAGCCGGTCACAGCTGGACGCGGCCATGGTGATCACGCCGTGCATCTTTTCGGGCACTTCGCCCATCGCACCCGACGTGGCCAGACCCAGCGCCCCTTTGATGGACGTCAGCGGCGTCCGCAGCTCGTGGCTGACCGTCGCGATGAACTCGTTCTTCACCTTCTCGATCACCTTGCGTTCAGACACATCGCGGTAGATGGCGATGATGCGCGGCTCATCCTGATCCGGCTGCGCGTACTCAAGGCTGATCTCATAGGTGACATCGTCCTTGCCTTCGGCTTCCCACGTCAGGCGGCGCTGTGGTCCGTCCTCAATCGCTTCACAGCGCAGCTTGAGCGTGTCGAGGTCGTCCCCGGTGATGAAGTCGGAAGCAAACTTGCCCTTCCAGTCTCCACCCATCCGCTCACCCACCAGTGCCTCTTGGGCAGAGGTGTTCATGTGCAGCACCTGCAGATCGCCGGGCCGCAGCACCACAACCTTGTCCTGGATCAGCTCCAGCGTGTCGTTCATGCGGGTTTCGGAGATACCCTCGCGGGTCTTGGTCACGTCAGAGGCAACGATGGCAATTTCACTGAGCTTGTTTGACGTGCCAGTGACAGGAATGAAGGTGCTTTGAACCCAGGCGGATTTCCCGTCTTCCTTGATCAGTTGCAGGGCGCCCTGCCAGGGTGCACCGGCCTGCATGGCATCCATGATCTGGCCTTCAAGCAGCTCTTGATTGGTGGCGCGCAACAGGTCGGAAAGCTGGCTGTTGACGACGCTGCTGCGGGTACGGTCCAGCACGTTCAGGAACCGCTCATTCACATGGGAAATCGCGCCATCCTTGGTCAGCATGCAAAAGACCGTATGGTCCTCGATGGCGTTGCGGTAGAACTGCTTGGAACGGACCTCGGAGCGCAGCACATCCTTCTGCGCCTCCTTCAGACGCGCCGCACGACGTATCTCGAACATCATGAAACCGAAGGATCCCAGGATCAGGGCCACAAGGCCAAGAATGGGCCACTGGTAGGTTTGATAGATACGGCGCGCCGCCTGGGCGAGATGGTTCTCATAGGGACGCGCACGCAGGGAGATCAGCAACTGGTGGACGTCCTGATAGTTCTGCGGCGCCTGCCAGACGACGCCATTCGCGGCGATGGAGGCCGCGCTGGTTTCATCGATGCGCAGCAGCGTATCGATCAGCAAGGCCAACACGTTGTCCGGGACCGATGGCATCGAAGCCATAACCCAGTCAGGGTAGAGCGGTGTGCTGGCCCAGAAGGGAAATCCAACGTGGTTCATCGGCGCGATCGGGCGGAAGTCTGCCATCGAAATCGTGCCTTGCTCTGCCAGCATCTCCAGCACGCCCGCGCGGATCACACCCACATCGACAAGGCCGTTCTGCACGGCATATACAACTTCACGTTGATTTCCGACAGAAAAGATCGCGCTGTCTGAAATGCGGTCCACCGCCAGCCGGTTCTTACGGAACTCCTGAAGCGCCAATTGCCAGCCGGTCAGCTCCGACGCATTCACGCCCATGATGTTGCGTCCCGGGATATCGCTGAGGCGGAGGATGTCACTGTCGCTGCGCACAAAGACGACGGCGCCCGTTTTGTCGTAGGTGGTGCCATTCCACATATGCGCCAAAGACAGCAACGCGCGCGCGCCTTCTTCGACTTCCGCAACGGCAAAAGCGGCGGCATCGCCGATAAAGAGATCGACCTGCCCGGCTGACAATCCATCCAGCAGAGACGCGTCACTGTGTGGCTCGATCTTGAAACGGTATGGCAGCTCTTGGGCCGCCGCCGCTTCGTTCAGCATGTCCTGCGTGGGCGACCATGCTTCAATTGCGCGTGTGGCACCTTCGTTTGCCAGAACGCCCAACGTCAGCTGGGTCACGACTGCGGGCGCATCTTGCGCACGAACGGGCGTTACGACGGCGCAGAGCAACGCAACGGTTAGCGCCACCACGACCTTTTGCCAGGCGCGATAGAGGATATGATCAGTTGGGAAGGTCACGCTGTGGGCTGCTCATTGCTTGGAAAGGTCAGCATCAATCTGGTCGAGCAGCATGACCAGATTGGCTTCTACAGTTTCGGTATGAACGGGGTCAGCCCCGTCCAGTGCTGCCAACGCGGCATGTTCAACTTTCGCAGCAAGCTGACCAACATCATCAAGTCCAAAGGACCCTGCCCGCCCGTGCAGCTTGTGCGCATGGAACTTGATCTCTTCGATGATCTTGCGCGGGTCTTCGTCCTCGTAGAGGCAGTCCATCAGCCGGTCGAATTCCTCGACAGTGGCGGGCAACTCTTCAAGGAACTTCTCCTTGATTTTGGCCAGCCCTGCCTGAAGCTGTGCCAGGCGGTCATCCATTTGCGCTTGTTCCGTCATCCGGGCGGCCTCCTGTCATGCTTTCCTCTTGATGCGGTTGGAAAACAGCCTGCGCCATCCGCTCCGCTTCCCGATGCCTTTCGGCGCGACCCGGTCGGCATTCGCCGCACCCAGCTCTGGCATGTGCAGGGCGGTGACGGGTTTCACGGGGCTGGAGGACGGATCAGGCGACAGCTTGTGCGTTGCCCGCATCAGGGCGAGGTGACGCGCTTGCGCGGGGTCCTTGATGATCTTGGCAAAATGCAGACGCTCTTTGATCTCGGAGACGTCGAAGGGTTTCATGACGAAATCAGATGCCCCAGCAGCGAACGCATCATAGATCGCGTCCTTATGACGGATCACGGCAATCATCAGGATCGGCGTTTTCTCGTAACCCTCATAGCGTCGGATCTTCCCGCAGAGGTCGATGCCGTTTGTTCCGGGCATATCAACGTCCAGCAGGAAACAGTCAAAGGCCTCGCCAGCCGCGTCCATCAATGCAATGGCCGCATCTGCGCTGAGTGCTGTCGCAACGTGCTTGAACCCCTGACGGCCCAAAAGCTCCGTCAAAAGTTCAAGGACAATCGGATCGTCATCGACGACGAGAATATTCATTCGAGATCATCAGCGCGATGCGCCGAACCCTACTCTGAGCTGCGTCAAACAAAGAGACGACAGCAAAGGCGTCTCGCCTTCTGGCGGAGGGGTGATATTGGAGGGACATCACGCCGTGCTTTGCA
>CAYUSM010000243.1:0-5365 GCA_964447345.1 uncultured Sulfitobacter sp.
CGGCGCGCGGGGGCAGCGCCCCCGATTAACCTTCCCTGTCAACATCCTGCACGACCGTGCGCTGCGCACCGACGTAATACCGACGTTACACCGACCTGAAACCGACCCCCGAAATGGGAGCGAAACATGACCACTTTGCCCGGTTCGACCGAAAAGAAACTCGGCCTCGTCATCGACCTCGACACCTGCGTCGGCTGCCATGCCTGCGTGATCTCCTGCAAAGGCTGGAACACCGAAAACTACGGCGCACCACTGTCCGATCAGGACCCCTACGGTGCCGATCCGTCGGGCACTTTCCTGAATCGCGTGCATTCCTATGAAGTTCAGCCTGCCCAGGGCGAAGCGCAGCTGATCCACTTCCCCAAATCCTGCCTGCACTGCGAAGACGCACCATGCGTGACCGTATGTCCAACCGGTGCCAGCTACAAACGTGTCGAAGACGGCATCGTGCTGGTCAACGAAAGCGACTGCATCGGCTGTGGCCTCTGCGCATGGGCCTGCCCTTATGGCGCGCGCGAGATGGATCAGGCAGAGGGCGTGATGAAGAAATGCACCCTTTGCGTGGACCGCATCTACAATGAAAACCTGCCCGAGGAAGACCGCCAGCCCGCCTGCGTGCGCACCTGCCCCGCTGGCGCTCGGCATTTCGGCGATCTGGGTGATCCCGACAGCGACGTCAGCCAGTTGGTCGCAGAACGCGGCGGCGTGGACCTGATGCCCGAACAGGGCACCAAACCTGTGAACCAATATCTGCCCCCCCGCCCCAAGGACGCGCTGCCGGAATTTGACGTGCTGGCCCCCTTCCTTGAACCGGTGACCGAGGCGGAGCCCAAGGGCTTCCTCGGCTGGCTCGACAAAGCGCTGGAGAAAATCTGATGCATCCCGCTCCTTCCGTTATCTTTTTCTCTACGTTTTCCGGTTTGGGCTTTGGCCTGTTGTTCTGGCTCGGCTTCGGCTTTCCGGCAGTTACCGGCTGGACTGCTTTTGCCTTCTTCGCCATCGCCTATATCCTGGCCGTAGGTGGTCTGATCTCCTCAACCTTTCACCTCGGCCATCCTGAACGCGCGCTCAAAGCTTTTACGCAATGGCGCTCAAGCTGGCTTTCCCGTGAAGGATGGTGTGCTGTGATCGCGCTGCTGATCATGGCGCTCTACGGGGCGGGCCTGGTGTTCTTTGGCCAACGCTGGACACTGCTTGGGATCGTTGGCGCGCTTTTTTCACTTGGCACGGTTTTCACCACCGCGATGATCTATGGCCAGCTCAAGACCATACCGCGTTGGAACCAACTGCCCCTGACGCCCGCCTACTTCCTGTCGATCAGCGTGGCGGGCGGTGCCCTGATGGCCGGGCAGGTGACATGGGCCATTGTACTGCTGCTGATGGCGGGTGCCATACAGCTGGCCACGTGGATCATGGGCGACAAGGCTTTCGCGGGGTCCGGCACAGATATGGCCAGCGCCACACAGCTTGGCACCATCGGCACCGTCCGCGCCTTTGAACCGCCCCATACCGGCACCAACTACCTGCTGCGCGAATTTGTGCACGTGGTGGGCCGCAAGCATGCACAAAAGCTGCGGGTGATTGCGCTGGGTCTGATGATCGTGGCGCCGGTCATCCTGCTTCTGCTGCCGTTCAACCACTTCATCGCTTTGATCGCGGTCGTGGCCCATGTGGCGGGTGTCCTCGCCTCGCGCTGGCTCTTCTTTGCGGAAGCGGAACATGTGGTCGGTCTCTACTACGGTAAACGGTGACAGCTGAGCTTCGCATCCGGCGGGCACGGCCTGACGAAGCGGCTGAGCTGACGGCGCTCTGCCTCGCCTCCAAACGGTCGAACGGATACGATGAGGCTTTCATGGCGCTCTGCGTAGATGACCTGCGCGTGACGCCTGAGGACATCCAATCAAAGCTGATCTGGGTGGCCGAGCGTGAGGCCTTGCTGGGCTGCGTCACATTGCTGCCGGATGCGGAAGGCCTATCGGGCGAGGTGAGTGCCTTTTTTATCCACCCCAGCGCCAAGCGGCAGGGTCTGGGGCGCCAACTGTGGGCGACCATTCTGAACGCTGCGCAAGACGCTCAGCTGCGCCACCTTCATCTGGATGCTGATCCGGCGGCTGTCCCTTTCTACGAGGCTGTAGGGTTCCGAGTGACCGGAGAGGTACCTTCAACTGCCATCCCCGGTCGCAGCCTGCCTTACATGGAGCGCGACATCTGAATGGGAAAGGGCGCGCACAAGGCACGCCCTCCGAAACCGGGTTACCCATGGATAACCCGTTAAAAGTGTATTACCGGATCAGTTCATCAAACCCGCGTGACGCAGGGCATCATCGACCAACCCTTTGGTCTGATCCGACAGCCCCGAAAGCGGCAACCGCACTTCGTCCGAACAAAGGTCCAACCGGCTCATTGCGTATTTCACGCCAACCAGACCGGGTTCGGTAAAGATTGCCTTGTGCAGCGGCATCAACCGATCCTGAATTTCCAGCGCGGCAGCATAGTCGCCAGATGCGCAATGCGCCTGCATCTCGGCCAGCGGCTTGGGTGCGACATTGGCAGTGACTGAGATACAGCCGACACCGCCCTGTGCGTTGAACCCATGCGCCGTGGGATCCTCGCCCGACAGCTGACAGAAGTCCTTGCCGCAGGTCATGCGCTGCATCGATACGCGCGCCAGATCGCCGGTGGCGTCCTTGACGCCCACAATACGCGGCAGCTTGGCCAACTCGCCCATCGTCTCGGGCGTCATGTCGATCACCGACCGCGGCGGGATGTTGTAGATGATGATCGGCAATGCGCAGGCATCATGGATGGCTGTGAAATGTGCAATCAGCCCGCGCTGCGTCGGCTTGTTGTAATAGGGTGTGACCACGAGGATCGCATCCGCGCCAACGGATTCTGCATGGCGGGCCAGACGGATCGCTTCCACCGTGTTGTTGGAGCCCGCCCCGGCAATCACCGGGATGCGGCCTGCGGCAGCTTTGACAACCTCTTCCACGACAATCTCATGCTCGCGATGGGACAGCGTTGGGGATTCGCCCGTGGTGCCAACAGGCACCAGACCGTTCGAACCTTCACCAATGTGCCATTCGACAAGTTTTTTCAGTGTCTCCAAATCCAGCTCGCCGTTGCGAAACGGCGTGACGAGGGCAGGCAGAGAGCCTTTGAACATGTGCACGCTCCTTTATTGTGCTGGTCGGCGGAATGCCGAGCGGGGACAGTGAAAGGACAGCGTTGTGATTGGACTGCGCCGCCCCTTGCGATATGTTGCAAGGCTCTAGCCCCTAGCCCGTAGGAATTGCAAGCGATGTCACGGATTCTGGCTGTTTTGGCCTTGGTTTTTCTGTTTGCTGCAACTGCTTCCGCGGAACAGAGACCGCGCCCCTTGGGTTGGGCGCTGGATGCGATGCGATCAGGCAATTGGGACGCAGCGGCCCGTATCGCGGCCCGCGATGGTCAGGTCGCTGCTGACGTGATTGAGTGGCACCGCCTGCGCGCAGGGCGCGGCACATTGGCCGACGCGCAGGCATTCTTGACACGCCGCCCAGATTGGCCCGGTGAGGATTATCTGCGCAAGCAAACCGAAGATGCAGCAATCGGCCAGAGTGACGAGGACATACTGTCATTCTTCCGCGAAGTATCCCCTCAGACCCCACGGGGCGTGATTGCACATGCCGCCGCATTGATGCGCGCGGGTGAAGTGGGCGAGGCCAAGGCCAACGTCGTCCTCGCTTGGCGGACAATGCCAATGAATGCGACCTCTCAGGCGCTGTTTCTGGCGGAACACGACGAACTGCTGAAGCCTCATCACTTCGCCCGTCTCGACGCGATGCTTTGGCAGCGCGAACACGACGAAGCCCGGCAGATGTTTGATCTGGTCAGTGAAGAAGAGAAAGCCCTGGCCGAGACGCGCATCGCGCTGCAGCGCCGTTCGGGTGGGGTGAATGCCATGATCGAGGGGCTGGCACCGAAGCAGGCGGCAGATGCAGGGTTACAGCACGACCGCTTTGAATGGCGCATCCGCAATGGTTTGGTCGACAGCGCCAAGCAGTTGTTGCTGGAACGCTCCATCAGCGCCGAGGCGCTGGGACAGCCCGAGGCCTGGGGCAATCGCCGCCGGGCGCTCGCGCGTGGCGAGATGCGGTCGGGTGATAAGCTGCGCGCCTATCAGATGGCCTCTCAGCATTTTCTGGAGAACGGCTCGCATTATGCCGACCTGGAGTGGCTGTCGGGCTACATCGCGCTGCGCTTTCTGAATGACCCCGAAGCGGCTTACCAGCATTTCCTCAATCATGACAGCGCGGTACAGTCGCCCAT
This sequence comes from uncultured Sulfitobacter sp., assembly GCA_964447345.1. Taxonomy (GTDB): domain Bacteria; phylum Pseudomonadota; class Alphaproteobacteria; order Rhodobacterales; family Rhodobacteraceae; genus Sulfitobacter. Next base: position 4,312 of record CAYUSM010000243.1, read on the forward strand.
TTCGCAAGGCCGCGCAGGGTATTGGCAAGGCCGCGCGCTTGAGGCTTTGGGCAAGGAGGAAGAGGCGCAGAAGGCCTACGAAACGGGGGCTCAGTATCAGACATCGTTCTACGGCCTTCTGGCAGCGGAGCGCGCTGGTGTGGCCTTTGATGAAACGCTGAAAGGGTCCTCCCCTGAAGCGGACTGGCGCATCTCGCCACTGGCGCGCGATCCGCTGTTTGAGGCGGGCCTGCTGCTGCAGGCCTCTGGTGAGTTGAGCCTCGCGGAGAGGTTCTGGACTCATCTCGCAGAACAGCTTGTGCCGGAAGACCTGGAACTGTTGGGTCAGGCCGCCATCGACATTGAGCAGCCGCATATCGCGGTCATGATCGGCAAGCGCGCCGCGCGGCGGGGGCTGACCATTGCCGCACCCTATTACGCACTGCACCCCTTGGCGGAGCGGGACCTGCCGATGGCAAAAGAGATGTCTCTGGCCATCGCCCGCCGCGAAAGCGAATTTGACCCTGTCGTACAAAGCCCCGTCGGCGCGCGCGGCCTGATGCAGGTCATGCCTGCCACCGCCCGCGACATCGCCTCTGACCTTGGCATCCGTGATCTGCACACCACGGATCGCCTGACCGCTGACCCCGAGTACAACGCGCGCTTGGGTGCCACGTACCTGTCCCAGATGGCAGGCCGGTTTGGCGGCAATGTCGTGATGGTTTCTGCTGCTTACAACGCCGGTCCCTCGCGCCCGCCGCGCTGGATGCGCGACTATGGCGATCCGCGACAGGGTGACATAGACATCGTTGATTGGGTCGAAATGGTCCCGTTTCGCGAAACGCAGAACTACATCATGCGTGTCACCGAAAGCCTGCCCGTCTACCGCGCGCGGTTGGGGCTGGACCCACTGCCCATCCCCTTCAGCGCGGAGCTAGTCGGCGACACGCTGAAGCCGTTCTCGCCAGAAGGTGAATAGCCCGGCGGCCACAATGATCGCCGCGCCAAGGGCCACGTTCCAGCGGACGGTTTCCCCGAAGATGCTGATCCCGATGATCGCGGCAAAGACCAGTTG
>CAYUSM010000244.1:0-5327 GCA_964447345.1 uncultured Sulfitobacter sp.
GCGTAGGGATAGATCTCCATCACCGGGCGGACGATGCCCATCGACCAGCTTTCCAACGTCATGATCTGGAACAGCGAATAGGCCGACAGGCCCAATGTGCCGAACCAGTCCGGGAAGGTGGCCGCAAAGAGTTTGGTGGCGATCACGGCACCGATGTAGAACATCAGCGCCATCAGCAGGAACACGGAAGCCATCCCGGGGATTGCGGTTACAAATCCTTCCACCACGCGGCGCAGCTGTGGCGCCACGGAGACCAGCCGCAGCACCCGCAAGATGCGCAGCGCCCGCAGGGCAGAAAAACCCTGGGAGGCAGGCACCAGCGAAATGCCGACGATGACAAAGTCGAAGACGTTCCAGCCATCGCGGAAAAAACGTAAGCGATAGACAAACATCTTCGCCAAAAGCTCAACCACGAAAATGCCAAGGCAGATGCGGTCCAGCGTGATCAGCAGCGGTCCGATCGCAGACATCAGGCTTTGCGACGTTTCCATGCCCAGAAGGATCGCGTTGACCACGATCACGGCCATGATGAAGCTGCCAAAGCGCTCCGTTTCAATGAGTGACTTCAGTCGGTGCTGCACGTCAGTTTGTCCTGCTGGAGGGAGATTGCGTGTATATGCTGGTCCGCTGGCCCACGTACAAGCGGGGTGCGTCAAAACAGAAAGACAAATGTGAACGCGAGGCCTGCGCCAACGATGCCGTAGCCTGCCAGCACATATATCCCGTCGCGGGTGAAAAGCCCCAACGACATAAGGGACACGGTGCCAGCGCCAAAGGAGGTGAAGAACGGCAGTATCTCAAGCAACGGCCAGCTGAGCGGGATGAGCACGCACACCAGCAATGTCACCCAGCGCATCGGGCCCGCCGTCAAGAAGCGCAACCGCTGTTGGGAATGCCGATCAATCCAGGCGCAGGGTCGCCGCATCCAGCCCACGGCCTGTCTGACCCGAAGCGCCGACAGCTCGCGGCGCAGCAACCATTGGGGCAGCCACAACCGGCGTCGCCCGAACAGCGCCTGCAGCGACAGCGTGACAATCAGGATGGCAGCGATGGTCGGAGTCCCCGGGATTCCGGACAGGGGCGAGACAAGCAGCAAAGCGATGATCAGAATGAGCGGCGTGATCGCCCGGTCGCCAAACTCATGCATGATGTCCGCGATGCTCACCGTCTCACCCGCCGCGGCGTGCTCAACGCTGTCCAGCAGATGTGTCAAAGTCTTGTCGTCATCCGGTGACATGGGGCCTTAGCCTTGGGCATCCAGTTCAAGCATCGCCGCCAAACCGGTACGGTAGTCTGGGAACTTCGGCTCCCACCCTAACTCATGCTTGATGCGATCGTTCCGCACCTTCTTGCTCTCGGCATAAAAGCTCCGAGCCATCGGCGTCATCTCGGCTTCCTCAAAATCAACCGCTTCGGGCATGGGCACGCCAAGCAGTTCTGCCGCATGCCCGATCACATCCTGCGGCGGGGCAGGGTCATCATCGCAGAGGTTGTAGATGGCGCCCGGGTTGGGCGCGCCCATCGACAGCTCCAATGCCTGCGCAATGTCGTCTACATGGATGCGGCTGAAGACCTGTCCTTTCTTGATGATCCGGCGCGCAGTACCATTGCGAACCTTGGCAAAGGGCCCCCGGCCCGGGCCGTAGATCCCTGCCAGCCTGAAGATGTGCAGCGGCAGGTCTGGGATGGCTTGCCAAGCGGCTTCTGCCTCTACCCGCTTTTGGCCGCGCGCTGTTGAAGGGGAAAGCGGCGTGTCTTCGTCCACCCAGCCACCCTGATGATCACCGTAGACGCCGGTTGTCGACAGGTAGCCAGCCCAGCGCAGCGTCGGTGCAATCCCTGCCACCACATCCTGCAACTCCGCCAAAACCGGATCGCCATCCGGTCCCGGCCCTGCTGAGATCAGCAAGTAAGGGGCCTTGCGCAACAGGGGCGTGACATCGGTGCCGGGCCACAAGACCGGCTCCACGCCTGTCGCTCTGATCCCGTCCATCTTGTCTGCGCTGCGGGTTGTGCCGATGATGCGCCAGCCCTGCGGGACCAGCCTGTCCGCCAAGGCCCGTGCACTAAACCCGTGACCGAATGAGAAGAGTGTTTTTTCCATGGCTCATAGGTGGCGCTTGGCACGTCGCGCGACAAGGCAAAATCGTGCGTTTCGCCGAAATCAGCGGCGCACTTCAGCGCAAAGCGATCCGCTTTTCTTGCGGCACCAGAGCGTTGATCTGCGCAACATGCTCGGGAAGGCATTTGGTCAAGAAATCATACTCCTTGATCACGTGGTCGCGGGCGGCAGGGCCAATATGCGCGTATTTCTCTGGTTCAGCGAGCACATCAACGACCCGCGCGGCCAATGCCTCACGGTCAAAGAAATCGACCAAGAGCCCGGTTTCGCCATCGCTCATCGCTTCCCGCACCGGGGCAACATCAGAGGCCACGATGGTTGCGCCCATCGACATCGCCTCAAGCAGGGACCACGATAGTACGAAAGGCATGGTCAGATAGACGTGACAGCGGCTGAGCTGGATAAGGCGCTGGTAGTCGGCATAGGGAACGCGGCCCAGGAAATGCACCCGGTCCCAATCCAGCTCTTTACCAACTTCCGCCTCCATCTCACCCCGCAGCCCGCGCGGATCGCTGCTCTTGCCGCCATAGGAAACATCATTGCCGCCGACGATCAGCACCCGCGCATTGGGCCGTTCCTTCATGATCTGCGGCAATGCGCGCATGAAAACATGAAAGCCCCGCGCCCGCTCAAGATTGCGGGCAACATAGGTCAGGACTTCGTCATTCCGGGTCAACGGATGATCCAGACGGCCAAGTTTCAGCTCTACTTCCGGGTTGGGAAGCAGTTTGTCGGTGCGGATGCCATCGTGGCAGACATACATCCGGTCATGAAAACTGGCCGGAAAACGGTCGCGCTGCCAGCGGGTGGGACAATGGCCCTGATCGACCACTTCAATGTTGGCCAAGGGCACCGCATTGCGGGCCTGCATCAGAAACGGCGCGTGGTCAGAAACCGGTTCTTCGGGATCGAAGCCGACAAGCCCCCCTTCCATATTGTAGAAATACTCAAAGAATCCGATGATTGGCACATCCGGCCAGACCTGCTTGAAAAAGGTCAGCTCCCCCCAACCCACATGACCGATCACAATGTCAGGCCTGAAGCCTTCTTCGCGCTCCAGTCTGCGGGCGGCCATGGCGGCACCGAAACCTGCACCGGTCGCTTCTTCCCACACCTTGGAAAGCCCGTAGGCGTCCTTGGCCGGGGTCCGGTGCGCCTTGTAGATGCAGGTCTCAACCCCCGTCAGCTTGGGCGCGTCCTTCTTCTGCGTAAGGAAGTAGATCCTGTGCCCGTCTTGGCCTGCCAGCCATTGCACCAACTCACGATACTGGCCGGGCATGTTTTGGTGCACAAAGAGAATGTTCATCAATGCGACCCTAGCTCGCTGCCCTTTACAGTCAGTTAACCAAGGCCAGCGGTTGGCGCAACTGTGACGCGGCAACCACGACATCAAGCAGGTGATTTCAGGCCTTAGGTCCGGTCATTTGGTATACATCTGCTTCTTGAAGGCCCGCGTGCGCGCCGTTGCCTCGGCGCTGCCATCGTGGAACGTGCCAAACCAGCGGTCCCACGGCATCTCGACGGTGCCATAGTTACACTCGAAGTAGCGGTGGTGGAGTTGGTGAAAGAAATCCCCGATCTTGGCCCGCTGCTTTTCACGCACAATCAGACGGTCGAACCCCGAATGGGAAAAGACAGGGTGCACAGATTGAATATAGCCATGGAACAGTACGTGGATGGGGTGGCTGGGCACGACCAGATGGATCACGAAATTGGTGTAGAACAACAGATGCTCAAGCGGATGCATCGAGATGCCCGACCACGGGCCCACGTTGACGTTCCGGTGGTGCAACGCGTGAGCGTATTTGTAGACCACCGGCACATGCAGCAAGCGGTGCACCCAATAGAAATGAAAAGACGACCAAATCACAAGGAATGGAAACATCAGGACAAACCACAGGGGGCTGTCAGGGAACAGCATCGCAGGCGCATAGCCGTTTGCCATCGCCCAGAACACGCCCCACTGCGCAACCGTCCACAGCGTCACGCCACTTGCCAGTGTCCAGAACATATTGTCGCGCACCTGGTTGCGGAACGTATAGGTGCCGTTGTCGCGCGCCAGATCACGGGCGTCATACTTTGTCTCTTTGGCCTGCGCGCGCCAGTGATAGAGCCACATATGCAGCCCGCCCGCACAGATGACCTGCGGGATCAGGTTGGCAAGCCAGACGCGGAACATCCAGCCCGGCGCAAAGCTTTGCATCGTCTCTAACGCAGGCAAAAGCGTGAAATAGACCAAGACCGAGAACGCGGCCGTCAGCGTCACGGTGGAAATTGTCAGCCAATAGGCCGCATACCAGCGCAGCACCGCCATGGGGCGCGGTGGCCAGTCAAACAGAGGGTTGTTCTGAACCTTTCCCGGATGATGGTGCCACCGTTCCGCCTCGCCAGAGAGATCGCTCATGCCGGTGCCTCCAGTTCCCGCGCCGTGAGGTCACAGTGGCGCCCGTCAAAAAACGTCTCTAACAGGGCCAAAAACACGGTCGGTGCCTCAGAGGCAGATGCAAAGAGCGTCGCACAGGACCGGAGCTTCAGCGCATCAACCTCCCCCATGATGCTTTCAATTGGCACGCCGGGATGCGTCAGAAGCAGCCTTGCGCAATCCTGAAGGCGCGTGCCCAGAACCGGATGGCTGTCATAATCGCGCGCTTCGGAAAGGTTGCGCAATCCGTAGTAGCGCGCTGTCTCTGACCGGCCCAACCCGCGCAATTGCGGAAAGATGAACCACATCCAATGGGTCGCCTTCTGCCCCGCGCTGAGCTCCGCACAGACCTGAGCATAAACCCCCTCCTGCGCTTCGATAAAGCGGTCGAGCCCTTCAGGCCGCGCCATCACACTCAACCCGCATAGTCGGAGCCTTCCTCATCCAGGATGGCCTTCAGCTCTGCCAGATGCCGTGCGTCCTGTTCGGGATATTGCTCCAGCTCCTGCGCGGTTTTCTCTGCAATCTCGTCCGAGATGCGGCGCAGGGGCATGCCCGTCTGAAGCGCCTTGATGTAGGTCTCTGCCGCGCGTTCGAAGTAATAGAGCCTGTTAAAGGTGTCCGCGACCGTATCGCCAATCACCATCACACCGTGAGAGCCCATGACCATTACCTTTTGCTTGGGATCGGTCAGCAAGGCGGCACAGCGGTCGCCCTCATCCTCAAAAGCCAGCCCGCCATAGTCCTCGTCAATCACGATCCGGTTGAAGAAGGTGCAGCAGT
>CAYUSM010000245.1:0-5315 GCA_964447345.1 uncultured Sulfitobacter sp.
CGCCGCGCCGGGCCAACCCCGGCCAGGAAGGCGTGGAGCGCACGCTCTGGCTGCGCCTGAAGCTGATCGCAGACGTTGGCCTGCTGGGCCTGCCCAATGCGGGCAAGTCCACTTTTCTGGCCGCAACCTCCAACGCACGCCCCAAGATCGCAGACTATCCCTTCACGACCCTTCACCCGAACTTGGGCGTGGTAGGTGTTGATAACACTGAATTTGTCGTGGCGGATATTCCCGGCCTCATTGAAGGCGCTTCAGAAGGACGGGGGCTGGGTGATCTTTTCCTGGGCCATGTCGAGCGGTGCTCGGTCCTGCTGCACCTCGTCGATGGCACGTCCGAGACCATTGCCGAAGACTACCAGACAATCATCACCGAGCTGGAAGCCTATGGCGGCGATCTGGCTGAAAAGCCGCGCGTGACGGTGCTCAACAAGATTGATGCACTGGATGAGGAAGAGCGCGCAGAGGCACAGAAAGAATTGGAAAAGGCCAGCGGCGGTGCCGTTATGCTGATGTCAGGCGTCGCCCGTGATGGGGTGACGGAGGTCCTGCGCGCCTTGCGGGGACAGATTGATGAAGACCGGCTGCGCCACAAAACCGTTGAAGAAGCCGCACCATGGCAACCCTGACGTCCGCAAACCGCGTCGTCGTCAAGATCGGCTCGGCCTTATTGGTGGACCGCACGTCGGGCGACCTGCGGGCTGACTGGCTGCGCGCTTTGGCAGAAGATGTGCACTGGCTCAAGGGCTTGGGTTGCGACGTTGTTCTTGTGTCTTCAGGCTCCATTGCCTTGGGCCGCAAGGTACTGGGGTTGCCTGATACCTCTTTGGCCCTGGAACAGTCCCAGGCGGCCGCTGCCGTCGGTCAGATCAGGCTGGCGCGGGCCTATGAAGAGGCGCTCGCGCCCTACGGCATCAAGACCGCGCAGGTTCTGGTCACGCTCGAAGACAGCGCGGACCGCCGACGGTACCTCAACAGCCGCGCAACGCTGGAACAGCTGCTGAGCCTTGATGTGGTGCCCATCGTCAATGAAAACGACACGGTCGCGACAGACGAAATCCGGTTTGGGGACAACGACCGCCTCGCCGCACAGATCGCGGTTACGGTGGGCGCAGATCAGCTCATCCTTCTGTCCGATGTCGATGGGTTCTATTCCGCCAATCCTGTCGAGGACGCCTCGGCCAAGCGCTTTGACACCATCGACACGATCACCCCCGAGATCGAGGCGATGGCAGGGGATGCGGGATCGGGCCTGAGCAAGGGTGGCATGAAGACAAAGCTGATGGCGGCCAAGACAGCCACCACCGCAGGCTGCGCAATGGCGATCACAGAAGGGTCGGTGAACCGCCCGTTGCGCGCTTTGCAGGATGGGGCCAACGCCACGTGGTTTACTGCGCAAACTGATCCGCAAGCTGCGCGGAAACGCTGGATTGCGGCGATGAAGCCAAGGGGCTCCGTCACTCTGGATAACGGGGCAGTGGCGGCACTGAGCCGCGGCAAATCTTTGCTTCCCGCAGGCATCATAGATGTCAAAGGGCCCTTCGAGCGTGGTGACAGTGTTGCGCTTCTTGATCCGAGCGGCCGCACGATTGGCAGCGGCCTCACCCGCTATGCATCCAAGGAAGCGGAAAAGATCAAGGGGCACAGAAGCGCCGAGATCGAAGAGCTTCTCGGCTATCCGGGCCGCGCTGCTTTGATTCACCGTGACGATATGGCACTTTGAGGCGATGATGGCCGCCACACACTTCAGCACACAGGCGTAAGCGCATGAAAGATATTGATAACATCCCCGAGATCATGGCCGAGATTGGCGCGCGCGCAAAAACGGCCGCTGCAGAATTGGCCAGTGCCTCCGCTGAACGCAAGCACGCGGCGCTGATCAGTGCTGCGGAAGCCGTCTGGCAAAACCGCCGTGATATCTTGGAGGCCAATGCCAAGGATCTCGACTTTGGACGGGAAAAGGGTCTGTCGGACGCGATGATGGACCGGCTGATGCTGAACGAAGAGCGCATACAGGGCATGGTCGATGGCCTGCGCAGCGTGGCCGAGCAACCTGATCCCGTGGGGCAGGTGATGGATGAATGGGACCAGCCTTCTGGCCTGCATATCCAGCGCGTCCGCACACCGCTTGGGGTGATCGGGGTTATCTATGAAAGCCGCCCAAATGTGACCGCTGACGCTGGCGCGCTGTGCCTCAAGGCGGGCAATGCCGTGATCCTGCGCGGCGGCTCAGAAAGCTTTCATTCCTCGCGCGCGATACATGCCTGCCTGCAAGAAGGCTTGCGCACCGCCAACCTGCCCGAGGACTCCGTCCAGCTTGTCCCCACACGGGACCGGGCAGCGGTCAGCGAGATGCTGACCATGACAGACAGCATCGACGTAATCGTACCCCGCGGTGGCAAAGGCCTCGTCGGACTTGTGCAGCGCGAAGCCCGCGTGCCTGTTTTCGCCCACCTTGAAGGGATCGTGCACATCTACATTGACGCTGCAGCCGATCCCGAAAAAGCGCTGAAGATCGTCCTGAACGCGAAAACGCGCCGCACGGGTATATGCGGTGCAGCAGAATGCCTGCTGATCCACAAGGATACCGTCAAAACAATCGGGCAGGGCGTCATCAGGGCGCTGATCGACGCTGGTGTCGAAGTGCGGGGAGACGACAGCCTGCGCGGGATCGAAGGCGTGCAACCCGCCGGTGCAGACGACTGGGGCCGTGAGTATCTGGACATGATCATCGCGGCAAAGACCGTGGGCAGCGTGGACGAGGCCATCGACCACATCCGCACCTACGGATCGAACCACACGGACTGTGTCATCACCGAAGATGCGGAGACTGCGCGGACGTTCATGACCCGGCTGGATTCCGCAATCCTGATGCACAACGCCTCTACACAATTTGCAGATGGTGGGGAGTTTGGAATGGGTGCGGAGATCGGGATCGCAACAGGCAAGATGCATGCCCGCGGACCCGTTGGTGCGATGCAACTGACCAGCTTCAAATACCTCGTGACCGGCGATGGTACCGTGCGCGGCTAAAACTCGATTGTCAGATTGGTGGCATCAGACTGGCATGTCACCCGGCGCGCGTCATCACTTGCGATCAAGGGCAAGAGCGCGAACTGCACTTGCGAGGGCTGAAGCTGAAAGGATAAGGGCACCCCGGAAAGAAGAGCCCAGAGCGTGTCGTCCATATTGATCCGGTCTGCCCGCCCCTGCAGGCGCCACCGCTCGCCGTTAGTGGAGACACCGATTTTCCCGCCGTAGGCCAGAGCTGACTCAGCGCAGAGGATGGCCAGGAACGCCAATCTGACTTCTTTGCGCTGGACTGAACTATCCAGATCCCAGTCAATCTGCAGCCGTCCCTCGCCATAAAGATCGCGCAGGATCGAATGAACTTCGGGCGGGCCGACCATTTGATCCCCTGCAGCACCGAAGGCGATGCGGAAAAACCGGATACGCGCGCTGGCATTGTCGACACTTTCCCCAATGAGCCCCATTTCGGGGCCAGTGTGGCCGCCCGACATGTTCAGCAGTTCCAGCCCGTTGTTGATCGCGCCAATGGGAGATATCAGATCGTGACAAATGCGGCTGCCGATCAGGGCCGCCAGGTTTGTGTTCATGCCAGTCATGAAAAGCCTCGCAGCAAAAAGGGACAGGAAATGGACGACTTAAACGCAATGCTAACGCCGGGAATGTTGGTTCGCCACCCCCAACAACCCGACTGGGGCACCGGCCAGGTGCAAAGCAATATCGGCGGGAAGGTCACTGTGAATTTCAGGGATGAAGGCAAGATCGTCATCGATAGTCTCCGCATTGCTCTGATACCCGTATTTGATGACGACGTTTGACTTGGGAAAGTTAAACGTGTGTGAAGAGACGTTAAATCAACCTAAAGATGCGTCAAGCAATCTTTGCGCCTGTCTGTTGCGCTTGGGTTGCGATTTGCCTATCAGCAAGCGACCAGCACCAAAGGTATGCACAGGCCAATGAGCCAGATCGCTGCAGCAGAATTTGAGGTCCGACTGGCCACATCCGACGACGACATCAGAGCGGCGCAGCGTCTGCGGTATGATGTCTTTGTGACGGAACTCGGCGGTGGTGGCCCCCTGGTGGATCATCAGAATAAGCTGGAGAAGGATGCCCTGGATCCATTCTATGATCATCTGCTGCTGATTGAGCGTGCGACAGAAAGGGTGGTTGGTGTCTATCGGCTCATGCGGCCGGAACAGGCGCAGGTGGCCGGACGATACTATTGCGCGGCTGAGTACGACCTTGCACCGCTCCTTTCGTCAGGTCGGCGCATTCTGGAACTGGGACGTTCTTGCCTGCATACGGATTTTCGCGGCGGGACGGGTATGCACCAGTTGTGGACGGCGCTGGCGCAGTATGTTGCAAAGCACCAGATCGAAATCCTCTTTGGTGTGGCCAGCTTTCACGGAACAGACATTGACGCCCTGGCACAGCCGCTGTCTCTGCTCTATCACCGTCATCTGGCACCTGCGCCGCTTCGCGTGCGGGCGCGGGCCGAGGCCTACCAGAACATGGACCTGATCGCAGAAGCTGAACTGGATCGCAAAGCTGCGATGATGAAAATACCCAGCCTGATCAAAGCCTACCTGCGACTTGGTGGTTGTGTGGGGGAGGGGGCCTTTATCGATCACGCCTTCAACACCACGGACGTCTGCCTGATCATGGACACCGCCCAGCTCTCAGAGCGTCAGGCGCGTATCTACGGTGGGCTTATCCGGTGAGTGAGACTTGGACAAGCGAGGAAGCTCCGGCGCACCCGCCGCTGACGGCCGCAGGATGCCTGCGCATTCTGCTGCGCGCGATTGCATTGATTGTGCTGGTTTTTGGTGGCCTTCTGATCCTGCTGTTGGTGCGCCTGATCGAACAACCGATCTATGGGCTGCACCGCCCGATTACGCCGCATATCACGCAGTTTGTCTGCCGTTGGTCACTGCGGATCATCGGTCTGGATCATGTGGTGACCGGCACGCCGATGGAAAGCCGTGGAGCGGTGGTTGCGAACCATTCCTCCTGGCTCGATATCTTTGTGCTGAACGCCCGCAAGCGGGTGTATTTTGTGTCCAAATCAGAGGTGGCGCGGTGGCCCGGTATCGGCTGGCTGGCCCGCGCGACCGGCACCGTCTTTATCGAACGCAATCGTGCCCGCGCGCGCGAACACACCGACGTCTTTCAGGATCGGCTGATGGCGGGACACAAGCTTTTGTTCTTTCCGGAAGGCACCAGCACGGATGGACTTCAGGTTATTCCTTTTAAAACAACGCTCTTTCAGGCGTTCTTTGCATCTGAGATCA
>CAYUSM010000246.1:0-5274 GCA_964447345.1 uncultured Sulfitobacter sp.
ACAGCCAGGGCGAGTTCTATTCCATCGCCATCGCCAACAACATGCAGCAGGCCGACACCGGCACCAAGATGATCCACCTGGGCAAGCGCACAAAGTCGCGGATCGTGTCCAAAGGGATTTCAGCCGGTAAGGCGCAGAACACCTACCGTGGGCTGGTGTCGATGCACCCCAAGGCTAAGGAATCGCGCAACTATACGCAGTGTGACAGCTTGCTGATCGGGGACAAATGCGGGGCGCACACCGTGCCGTACATCGAGGTCAAGAACAACTCTTCACGGGTAGAACACGAGGCGACGACGTCCAAGGTGGACGATGATCAGATGTTCTATTGCCGCTCGCGCGGCATGGATGAGGAAGAGGCTGTGGCGTTGGTTGTGAATGGTTTCTGCAAGGACGTGCTTCAGGCGCTGCCGATGGAGTTTGCCATGGAAGCGCAAGCGCTGGTGGCCATCTCTCTGGAAGGCTCGGTGGGCTGATGTCCAAACTTGCGATCAATACTGGTGTCGCAAGTGCCGTCTTCTTCGTCGTCACGCTCTTTTTGCGTGGCGACGGTTTTGGCGGTGAGGCCGTCATGGCTGCGGTCTTCCACACGCTGGTCTTTGCAATGATGTACGGTGCCATCCAGGTTGGCATCATGATGTTCAAAGGAAACAGCGAATGATCCTGACCACCACCAATACGGTCGAAGGGCGGCCCATCACCCGGTATCACGGCATTGTCGTGGGTGAGGCGATCATGGGGGCCAATATCGTACGCGACATGTTTGCGCGTGTCACAGACATCGTTGGCGGGCGCTCTGGTCAATATGAGACGAAGCTGCGCGATGCACGCGAGACTGCGATGGCCGAACTGGAAGACGAGGCAGCGGCCAAGGGCGCTGATGCAGTCGTCGGCATCGACATTGATTATGAAATTATCTCGGACAGCATGATGATGGTGTCCGTATCGGGAACAGCCGTCAGCCTTGGCTGACAGCTATGAACAACGCAGCCGTGCGCGCTGAGAAGGATAGAAACATGCTGAGCATCAAGAACCTGAACGTGAAACTGGAAGAAGAGGACAAGCAAATCCTCAAAGGCGTCGATCTGGAGGTCGAAGCGGGCAAGGTGCATGCGATCATGGGGCCGAACGGCTCAGGAAAATCGACTCTGTCTTATGTGTTGTCCGGCAAAGACGGCTATGAGGTCACAGAGGGTAGCGCGACTCTGGAAGGTGACGATCTGCTTGACATGGAGCCCGAAGAACGCGCGGCGGCCGGTCTGTTCTTGGCATTCCAATACCCTGTTGAAATCCCCGGTGTTGGCAACATGACATTCCTGCGCACTGCCGTGAACGCACAGCGCAAGGCGCGTGGCGAAGAGGAAATGTCTGCCGCAGATTTCCTGAAGGTTGTGCGCGCCAAAGCCAAGGAACTCAAGATCGACGCAGATATGCTGAAACGTCCTGTGAACATGGGCTTTTCGGGCGGCGAGAAGAAACGCAATGAAATCCTGCAGATGGCGATGCTGGAGCCCAAGATGTGCATCCTGGACGAGACGGACTCGGGCCTTGATGTGGACGCGATGAAGCTGGTTGCGGAAGGCGTGAACGCGCTGCGCAACGAAGGGCGCGGCTTTTTGGTGATTACGCATTATCAGCGTCTGCTTGACCATATCAAACCCGACGTGGTGCACATCATGGCTGACGGCAAGATCGTGAAAACCGGCGGTCCAGAGCTTGCCCTTGAAGTCGAAAACAATGGATATGCCGACATCCTGTCCGAGGTTGCATGATGGCCGAAGCAGCGAAGAAATTGAGCGCCACCGAAGCGATGATTGCGGCGCATCCGGTACCGAAGATCGCGGGATGGTCCAAGACTGCACGTGAAGACGCGCTGTCGCGCCTGAGGACGATGGGGTTGCCCGAGCGTCGGGATGAGTATTGGAAGTTCACACGTCCAGATGGCCTTACTGCTGCAAAGCCTGAACCGGCAGCGGTCTTTCACAACGATGAAACACCCCTTTTTGATCAGATGGATCGGCTCAAGATTGTCTTCGTAGACGGTGAGTTTGATGCCGAAGCCTCTGATGACTTGTCCCTTGATGGGGTCAGCATTGAACGTCTGGCCACATCGGACAGCGACCTGCATTGGGCGCGGGACATCTACGGTGCTTTGGAAGCGCGCGGGCAGAACCCCGTGGCGCGTCCACTTGCAGCGCTGAACACGGCAAGCGCGACGGACGGTATCCTGATCCATGTCACTGGGAAGGTCAGCAAACCAATCAGCCTGATTTACCGCCACGAATCAGATACTTCGGATGCGATCCTGCATCATTGCATTAAGTTGGATGCAGGTGCTGATTTGACTGTTCTCGAAAACGGACCCGCCGCGGCACGTTTCAACAAGGTCATGGAAGTTGATGTTGCCGATGGCGCCGCCTTCCATCACGTGCGTGCGCAGGGCCGTGACCATGAACGCCGGGCTGCAACTCATATTTTTGCGCGTCTGGGGACGGAGTCGCAGTTCAAATCCTTCACTCTCACCATGAACGGTGTGATGACCCGAAATGAGGCGGTGATCGAGTTGACAGGCGATGATGCGGTCGCGCACATCGCAGGCGCATGTGTCGGCGATGGCGCGTTTCATCATGATGACACCGTCTTTGTCACCCATGACGCCGTGAACTGCGAAAGCCGTCAGGTCTTCAAGAAGGTCTTGCGGAACGGAGCCACCGGTGTGTTCCAGGGCAAAATTCTGGTGAAAGAAGGCGCCCAGAAGACGGATGGCTATCAGATCAGCCAGTCGCTTTTGTTGGACGATGACAGTCAGTTTCTGGCCAAACCCGAGCTTGAAATCTATGCCGATGACGTCGCCTGTTCGCACGGATCAACCTCTGGTGCGATCGATGAAGACGCGCTTTTCTATCTGCGGGCTCGCGGTATCGAGAAAGGCGTGGCGACGGATCTGCTGACCCTGTCGTTCCTGGCCGAGGCTGTGGAAGAGATCGAATCTGACGACCTGAAGGACGAGATCAACACCCGCCTTCAATCCTGGCTGTCCCGCCGCCGGACCTGATGGCAGCAACACGAGATATCGTGGCCACCTACCGGGGGCCGGGAAAAGTCATGCGCCGCTTGCTGGGGCAGGGCACGCGTGAAGACCGCGCGCTGATTTTCCTGATTGTGGCTTGTATGCTGGTCTTCGTGGCGCAAACCCCGCGACTTGCGCGGGAGGCTTTCGAGACGGAGACGGAGTTGAATGCACTGTTGGGGGCATCGCTGATGGGATGGCTCTTTATTGCCCCGTTGTTGATGTACCTTGTTGCCGGATTGACGGCGCTTATCGGCAGGGTATTTCGCACTGGCCTCAGCGGTTTTGGGGCGCGCATGGCTTTGTTCTGGGCGCTTCTGGCGTCCAGCCCGCTGATGCTGCTATGGGGACTCACGGCAGGTTTCATCGGACCGGGGATTGAGATGGATATTGTAGGGATCGCTTGGCTGGTCGCCTTCATGTGGTTCTGGATCGCAGGGCTCGTCACCGCCGCGAAAGAGGCCGCGTGATGACCGCCGCTCTTGTGCCGCTGATCCAGCAGAGCCTGAAGGCCCCGCGGGATGCAGCGGAAACGGTGATCGGCATGCAGCTTGGCCGTGATGTCCTTTGGACAGCGCTCGCGCTGGTGGCAGTCATCAACACCTTTCTGATCCTGATCATCATTGAAGTCTCGGGGCCTACGGTGCCGCTTCCGGGGTACTTCAACAGGCCCCTTGCGCTTTTCATTCTGATTGCCGGCCTGACTGTGGTCTATGTCCACGCCATGTATTGGTCTGGGTTGGCCATCGGGGGGCAGGGCAACCTGATGGATGTTCTGGCCCTGGTGGTCTGGTTCCAGATATTGCGCGCGCTCGCCCAGGGCCTCGTCATCCTGGTTTCCTTACTCATCCCGAGCCTTGGCGCGCTGCTGTCGCTCGCCGTCGCCATTTGGGGTTTCTGGATTTTTCTGAATTTTCTTGCCACCGCCCTACATCTGAATTCGCCCTGGCACGCAATCGCGGTGCTGGTGGTTGCCTTTGTGGGTCTCGTCTTGGGACTGGGCATTCTGATGGCGGTATTGGGCGGACTGGCCCAGGGAGTTATGAGCTGATGTTGAATATCGATGATGTGCGCCGGGACTTCCCCATCCTCAGCCGCGAAGTGAATGGCAAGCCGCTGGTCTATCTGGACAATGGGGCGTCAGCCCAAAAGCCACAGGTTGTGATTGATGCAATCTCGCAGGCCTATAGCCACGAGTATGCGAATGTGCATCGGGGGCTGCACTATCTGTCAAACCTTGCCACGGACAAATACGAAGCAGTGCGCGGCACCATTGCGAAATTTCTGAACGCGGCCTCCGAGGATGAGATCGTCTTCAACTCAGGCACGACAGAGGGCATCAACATGGTCGCCTATGGCTGGGCGATGCCCCGCATGGACGCAGGGGACGAGATCATTCTTTCGGTAATGGAACACCACGCCAATATCGTGCCCTGGCACTTCCTGCGCGAAAGGCAGGGGGCGGTGCTGAAATGGGTCGACGTGGACAGCACCGGTGCCCTTGATCCGCAAGCGGTGATTGATGCGATCACCCCCAAAACGAAGCTGATTGCAATCACCCATCTGTCAAATGTTCTGGGCACAAAGGTGGACGTGAAGACAATTGTCGAGGCTGCCCATGCCAAGGGTGTCGCCGTTTTGGTCGATGGCTCACAAGCTGCAGTGCATATGCCTGTCGATGTCCAGGATCTGGGTTGTGATTTCTACGCCATCACCGGTCACAAGCTTTACGGCCCCTCGGGCTCTGGCGCGATCTATGTCAAGGCGGACAGGATGAAAGAGATGCGCCCCTTCATGGGTGGTGGCGACATGATCAAGGAAGTCTCCAAAGACGCAGTAACCTACAACGATCCACCCATGATGTTCGAAGCCGGCACGCCCGGCATTGTGCAAACCATCGGGCTGGGAGTTGCGTTGGAATACATGATGGGGCTGGGGATGGAGAACATCGCGTCCCACGAGGACCGGTTGCGGGACTATGCCGTGTCAAAGCTTGGCGGGCTGAACTGGTTGCAGGTTCAAGGTACGACACCAGATAAGGGTGCGATCTTCAGCTTCACGCTGGATGGTGCGGCGCATGCCCATGACATCTCAACCATTCTGGACAAGAAGGGCGTGGCGGTACGTGCGGGCCATCATTGCGCAGGGCCGTTGATGGATCATCTGGGCCTGTCGGCCACCTGCCGCGCCTCGATGGGTCTTTA
>CAYUSM010000247.1:0-5271 GCA_964447345.1 uncultured Sulfitobacter sp.
GCCATCAAGCGCGCCCGCTTCCTCGCCCTGCTGCCCTACGCCGTCAAGTAAGGAGTAAGCACATGCAAGTTATCCTTCTGGAACGTGTGGCCAAGCTGGGCCAGATGGGCGAAGTGGTCGACGTCAAACCCGGCTACGCCCGCAACTTCCTGCTGCCACAGGGCAAGGCGCTTTCCGCGTCCAAGGCCAACATCGAAGCCTTCGAGACGCGCAAGGCGCAGCTTGAGGCCGACAACCTTGAGACCAAGAAAGAAGCCGAGAAGATGGCTGACAGCCTGAACGGCCAGCAGTTCATCGTGATTCGCTCCGCATCTGACGCTGGTGCGCTTTACGGCTCCGTCACCACCCGTGACGCGGCTGAAGCAGCAACCGAAGGCGGGTTCACCGTGGACCGCAAGCAGGTTGTGCTGACAGCACCGATCAAGGAACTGGGCCTGCACGATGTGCAGATCGTTCTGCACCCCGAAGTTGATGCCACCATTCAGCTGAACGTTGCGCGTTCCGCTGAAGAGGCTGAGCTGCAGGCATCCGGCAAATCCATCCAGGAACTGGCCGCTGAAGAAGAAGCCGCAGCGGAATTCGAGATTGCTGAACTCTTCGACGATATCGGCGCTGCAACTTCTGATGACGAGGATCTGGCCGAAGCGGTGGAAACCGCCGAGGACGAACCAGCTTCCGGCGATCAGGAAGACACAGCAGGCAACTAAGCCGCTCTTCTACCCAAAAAAAACACGAAACGCCGCGCCACAAGCGCGGCGTTTCTCGTTTTGCAAAACTGTTGCTCAGCAAGCGAGACCGACATGCGTTTGACGCAATCGGTCGGTCTTTTCCACAAGCAATCGGGCAACCTGCGGGCATGGACCAAGGAGTACCCCAAAGCCAATCCACCTTTCCGTCCTTCGCGCTTGCGGGTGTCGGCGTCTTCTTTGCCTCCGTTTGCTTTGGCATTGTCCCCTACTT
The DNA here is from genome assembly GCA_964447345.1 of uncultured Sulfitobacter sp. GTDB lineage: Bacteria > Pseudomonadota > Alphaproteobacteria > Rhodobacterales > Rhodobacteraceae > Sulfitobacter. Next base: position 961 of record CAYUSM010000247.1, read on the forward strand.
TGCCCGCAGTCTGACCCAAGAGGGACTGGCCCCACACGCCATCGCCTTCTATCGCTATGTGATTGCCGCAACGGTGCTCCTTCCCTTCATGCTGAGGCATTTGGCAGACTGGCGCATCCTGATCTGGGGCATCAGCGCCGGAGCAGCGATGGGTTTGGGATGGATCGGCTACATCCTTGCTCTCGAAAACGCCCCGGTTTCAACTGTCGGCGTTCTCTATATGACATATCCGGTCTTCACGGTGATAATCGCTTGGCTGCTTTTCTCGGACGCGCCAACCAAACGCGCATTGATTGCCGCAGGCCTCATCCTGATCGCGGCGATTGTCGCGGGCAATCCGACAGCAGTCTCGCCGGACCAAATCCCCGCGCTGCTCATCTCTCTCACTGCGCCTTTGGGCTTTGGCTTTGGCATATGTGTGCTCGTGCACCGTTTGGCACGCATTCCCCCGCTGGCACGGATCGCGTCCGTTTCCTTCGGCTCCTTCATCGCGCTCTTGCCGCTAATGCTGGCTTCAGAGATGAGCGAGGTTCTTCCCCGTGACAGCACGGCATGGCTTCTGGTCATCGGCATCTCCCTTGGTACCGCTTTGGTGCCACAGCTGATCTACACCATCTGCACGCCAGTCATCGGGGCCTCCAGAAGTGCGGTGATCGGCAGCGTGGAATTGCCCACGATGTTTGCCGTGAGCATTCTGATTTTCGGGGAAGCCCTGACCATACCACAGGCGACGGCTTGTGCGCTGATCATCCTGGCCATCGCCCTGACCCAGAGCCGCGCAACGCGAAACGTCACCACAAACATCGCAAAGCAGTAGCCTTTCTGCGATACGCGGAACCTTGCCGCGGCAATTTGCGCGGCTTGAAGGAGATGGAAAAGCCGACCTAGATACCGCGGACACTCCCAGGATGGACCGCACCCATGCCAAAGATGACCCGCCGCCTGTTTCTTGGCGCTGCCCTTGCAGGTATTGGCGCCTGCGGCACACGCCGTGAAGCGGAGGTGCGCCCGGCGGAGCCGCCGCTCTATCCAAATGAGACACCGGAATTGCGGGCCAAGATTAATCGCTGGTCTGATTACTATGATCTGCCCCGCCCGCTCGTGCATCGGCTTGCCATCCGCGAAAGCACGCATAATCCCAGCGCACGCAATGGTCCTTACTACGGCCTGTTGCAAATCCTGCCCGCAACAGCCCGCACCATGGGCTTCCGCGGGAGACCGGCTGACCTTCTGGATGCGGACACAAACCTCAAATACGCGCTGAAGTATCTGCGCGGTGCATGGCTGCTGTCAGACGGCGACCACGGCACGGCAATCAAATGGTACGCCCGCGGCTACTACTACGAGGCAAAGCGACGTGGCATGCTGGTCGAGACCGGTTTGCGGCCGGGCTAAGCAACCCGATCTGTCACCTCGCGCGAAGTGTCGCAGGGCATTGAGGTCGCCCGCGCCGGGCATATTTCCCGAGTGTAATAGTAAGGGAAAGCAAATGTTCGATATGAGCCACCGGCACGATGGTGACATCACCACGCACAAGCCGCCACAGGACATCCACGACCGCATTGCACTGCGCACGGTCAAGTTCATGCGCGTGTTCGCCGATGCCTTCTTTTCCAAACGCTACGGCCACCGCGCGGTTGTTCTTGAGACCGTCGCCGCCGTGCCGGGTATGGTGGGCGGTCTGCTGCAACACCTCAAGGCGATCCGCTACATCCGCGATGACGAAGGCTGGATCCGGGAACTGCTGGACGAGGCAGAGAATGAGCGCATGCACCTTATGACCTTCATCAAGATCGCCGAACCCTCCCGGTTTGAGCGCATCCTGATCATGGTTGGGCAGGCGGTGTTCTATAACTTCTATTTCTTCCTGTATCTGTTCGCGCCACGCACCGCACATCGCGTGGTGGCCTACCTCGAAGAAGAAGCGGTGATCAGCTATACCCAGTATCTGGCCGAATTGGACGCGGGCAATGTCGAAAATGTCCCTGCCCCGCAGCTGGCCATCGACTACTGGAACCTGAATGCCGACGCCGATCTGCGCGATGTGATCATTCAGGTCCGCGCGGATGAGGCCGGACACCGGGACCGCAACCACGAAATGGCCGACGAACTGGCGGTCGGGAAAACGCCCAAACCGGACGCAGAACATCGCATCTAAATGCAAAAGGCCGCGCCATCCGGCGCGGCCTATACGCATTCATTCGTTGTAAAGCTTAAGCTTCGTCTTCCAGCGCCTCGACGGCCTTCTGAAGATCGTCCTTGGACACTTCCTTTTCCGACACCTTCGCGTTTTCCACGATGTGGTCGACAACCTTGTCCTCGAACAGCGGGGCGCGCAACTGCTGCTGCATCTGCTGGTTCTGCTGCACAAATTCAAAGAACTGGCGCTCCTGACCGGGATACTGGCGTGCCTGGTTCATGATCGCCTGCGTCATCTCTGCGTCAGACACTTCAACCTCGGCTTTCTGACCGATCTCAGCCAGCAGCAGGCCCAGACGCACACGGCGTGTGGCCAATTTGGTGTGCTCTTCCGTTGTCTCGATCTCCGGGTGATCGTGGCCTTCAACTTCTGGGTTCTCTTCATGCCAAAGCTGGTGCGCGATCTGACCTGCTTCGGCTTCCACCAATGACGGCGGCAGGTCAAAGTCGACCATCTTGTCCAGCTCATCCAGCAGGCCGCGCTTCATGACGGCACGCGACGCACCCGCATATTCGGCCTCAAGACGTTCGGAGATTTGCCCTTTGAGGGCTGCAAGGTCCTCGGCACCGAATTTGGTTGCCAGCTCGTCGTTGATCTCAGCGGCAACAGGCTCTTTCACTTCTTTGACAGTGCAGTCAAAGGTCGCTTCTTTGCCTTTCAGATGCTCGGCCTGATAGTCCTCTGGGAAGGTCACCACGACGGCCTTTTCCTCACCGGCTTTCACGCCCACAAGCTGCTCTTCAAAGCCTGGGATGAAGTTGCCGGAGCCCAGCACCAGCGGGAAGTCCTCGGCAGAGCCGCCTTCGAACGCCTCACCATCGACCTTGCCGACAAAGTCCATCACGACCTGATCACCGTCCTTGGCTTTGGAGCCTTTCTTGCGCGCCTTGAAGTCCTGCGCGTTCTCGGCCAGGTTCTCCAGCGCTTCCTGGATGGCACCATCTTCCGCCTTCACAACCAGCTTTTCCAGCTTGATCTTGGACATGTCGATCTCGGGGATCTCGGGCAGCTTTTCGTAGGTCATTTCGACCTCGACATCGTCACCCTCTTTCCAGTCCTCGTTGGTCATCTTGACCTCGGGCTGCATTGCGGGACGGTCGCCGGATTTCTCGAAGTGATCGGACATGGCACCATCGATGCTTTCCTGCATCGCTTCGCCCATCACACGCTGGCCAAAGTTCTTTTTCAGCAGCGCCATGGGCACCTTGCCCTTGCGAAAGCCCTTCATTTCGACATCGGGCTGCGCCTCGGCCAGCTTTTCGTTGACCTTGGCGTCCAGTTCGGCGGCTGTCACGGTGATCGCGTAGCCGCGTTTCAGACCTTCGTTCAGCGTCTCATTGACCTGCATGTGTGCTCCATAGAAATAAGCCGCGCGGGGGCCCGCACGGGGGAAAATTTGCATCCTTCTATTGGGGTGGGACCCAAGGTGCAAGGGGGGTTTCGGGGCCTATTTTGCAGGGGCAATCAGGCCCCCAGGGCGGGCTCACATGCCCAGTGCTTCCTTGTACATCTCAAGGACAGCTTCTTCTTCTGCGATATCATCCGCATCGCGCTTGCGCAGGGCGATGACCTTGCGCATCACCTTGGTGTCATAGCCGCGCGCCTTCGCCTCGGCCATGACTTCCTTTTGCTGCTCGGCAAGGTCCTTCTTTTCCGCATCCAGACGCTCGATCCGTTCCACGAACTGGCGCAATTCGTTGGCCGTCACGCGGTAGGTCGCATCGCCTTCGGCTTCGATCACATCTGGGTTCGTGGCGGTGTCGCTCATCTGTCTCATCCTGCGTTGATTTTGCTTGGGCCTGACTACCCCCCGGGGCGTGCCGCTGCAAGGTGCGCTTGCCCTTGATCGTGCTTTGGCATACCTCGCGGTCATGGAAGCCGAAACCTCCTCTCTGTCCTCGATCATCATCTGGTCCGGTGCCGCCATTTCCATAGTCGGACTGGTGGGATTGATCTGGTGCATCATCCGCGTTGCCCGCGCCAAACGCGCCAAGCTGACCGATGAAGAAATGCGCAAAGAGGTGCAAGCCGTGTTGCCGCTCAACCTCGGGGCGCTGTTTCTATCGGTGATCGGCCTGATGATGGTCATCGTGGGCATCTTCATCGCCTGA
>CAYUSM010000248.1:0-5261 GCA_964447345.1 uncultured Sulfitobacter sp.
CCGATCAACATGTGCACATCACCATCCCGCATGGGTTCAACATCGGCGCGGCAGGCCAGCCGCCCAAATGCCGCAATTCCATGCACAACCACCGCACGGCAGAGGTTTTCTTTATCCTTTCAGGCCGCTGGCGGTTTTTCTGGGGGGAACATGGGGATGCCGGTGAGGTGATCATGGAAGAGGGGGACATCTTTAACATCCCCACCAACATCTTTCGCGGGTTCGAGAATGTCGGGACCGACTATGGGATGATCATGGCGATCCTGGGCGGTGACGATGCCGGGGGCGGCGTGATCTGGGCCCCGCATGTGATTGAGGATGCCAAGGCGCATGGGCTGGTTCTGGGCGAGAACGGCAAGCTTTATGACACCAAGAAGGGGGAGAACCTGCCGGAGGATGTGAAACCGATGCCGTTGTTGACGCAGGAAGAGCTGGATCAGGTCGACACGCCCAGCCCCATGCAAGTCGTGGGTGGCTATGTGCGGCGCTACCTCGACATGCTGGCGCTGACGCAGTCAGGCAAGCCCTGCAAGGTCATCGGCGAGACGGGCATCATCCGCGACAAACCGGGGTTCGAAGTCGATCTGGTGACCCGCGCCTCCGCCAGCGAAGAGATGCACCAGCACGACCGGCCCTCGGTTCTGATGCCGGTTAAGGGGCACTGGCGCGTCAATTGGGAGGGGGGCAGTGCGACCCTGGCTCCGGGCGATACGATGTCGGTCCCCGAGAACCTCATGCACAACGCTGTGCCCGCGATGACAGGTGAAGCGGCGCTTTATCATGTTGTGGCCACGGATGATCCGGCAGGGGCAACGTGGCGGGGATAGACGCTGATCCGCAGGACGTCAGGGCCGTCTACGAGGCGCAGGCCGCCCGGTTTGACGCCCGACGCTCCCGGGCCCTTTTTGAAGCGCGCTGGCTGGCGCGCTTCTCGGCCTGTCTGCCCGATGGCGGCCGGGTGTTGGACCTGGGCTGCGGCACGGGAGAGCCCATCGCGCAATGGTTCATTGCTGAAGGGTATCAGGTGACGGGTGTGGACTTTGCAGAAGCCATGCTGGAGATCGCCCGTCGCCGCTGGCCGGACGGCGATTGGCGTCAGGCGGACATGCGGGACTTTGATCTGCAGGAGCGGTTTGACGGCATCATTGCCTGGAACAGCTTTTTTCATCTGCCGCCCGAAGACCAGCCACCCTGTCTGGCGCGGATTGCAAAGCACCTTGCCCCCGGCGGTTCGATCCTTGTCACCGTAGGGCATATCGCGGGCGAGACAACGGGCACGGTGGGCGGAGAGACGGTTTATCACGCCTCCCTCTCCCCGGCGGAATATGCCAAGTGTCTTGAGGATAATGGTTTACGCCTGACCGGCTTCCTTGCCGAAGACCCCGAAACGAACCAGCACAGCGTCCTGATGGCGCGAAAAGACTGAAGGAGCCTTCCTATGACCATTCTCACAACTCACGTCGGCTCCCTCCCGCGCACGCAGGAGGTGGTTGACTTCATCTTTGCGCGCGAGCGGGAAGAACCTTTCGACCAGGCGGCTTTCGATGCCGCCATGACCAAGGCGGTCGGCGAAACTGTGGCCAAACAGGTGTCGGCGGGTGTCGACATTGTCAGCGATGGCGAGACCTCCAAGATCAGCTATGCGACCTACGTCAAGGACCGCTATACCGGTTTTTCCGGGGACAGCCCGCGCAATGCGCCTGCGGACCTCAAGCAGTTTCCAACCTTCCTCAAACGCCTTGCTGATGATGGCGGCACACCGCAATATGCGCGGCCCATGTGTACGGGTGAGGTGGCATCCAAGGGGCAGGGGGAGCTTCAAAAGGACATCGACAACCTCAAGGCCGCAATGGCCAAGCATGGTGCCGATCGTGGGTTCATGAATGCAGCTTCGCCCGGTGTCATCTCACTGTTTTTGCAGAACGATTTCTACAAGACACGCGACGCCTATCTTGCGGCTTTGGCCGACGCGATGAAGCAAGAGTATGAGACCATTGTGGCTGCAGGATTGGATTTGCAGCTGGATTGCCCCGATCTCGCCCTGTCGCGGCATATGCTTTTCAACGATCTGTCGGATGCGGAATTTCTCAAGATCGCGGCCGCGCATGTCGAGGCGCTGAACCATGCGTTGGCAGACGTGCCGCAGGACAAGGTGCGCATCCACATTTGCTGGGGCAACTACGAAGGCCCGCACGTCTGCGACATCGGCATGGACAAGGTCTTTGACACGCTGATGAGCGCCAAGGCGCGCTATGTGCTGTTTGAGACCTCCAACCCGCGCCACGCACACGAATGGACCGTGTTCCGCGACCGTGCGGGCGATATTCCGGACGACAAGGTCCTGGTGCCGGGCGTGGTGGATACCACGACCAACTTTGTAGAGCACCCCGAAGTGGTCGCACAGCGCGTCGCACGCTTTGCCGGGATCGTGGGCAAGGAACGGGTCATCGCCGGGTCTGACTGCGGCTTTGGCACATTCGCGGGTTTCGGAGCGGTCGACCCGGACATCGCTTATGCCAAGCTCAAGGCGTTGTCTGATGGGACCAAACTGGCGGGAGGCCGGGTATGAACGAGAGCCTCCATGACCTTCTGAAGCGGGTCGACACACCAACCGTTTGTAACGCCATCGAAGTCGCGCAGGGGAAACGTGGGTTCAACGCTTTCACGCGGGGAACAATGCAGTGTTCCGCACCGGGGCAAGCCATGGTGGGCTATGCGCGCACCGCACGTATTCAGGCGGTCAACCCGCCCACGGAAGCGCCTGACGTGATCAAGGCGCGGCGCATGGCATATTACAAATACATGTCCGAAGGCCCGCGCCCCGGCGTGGCGGTGGTGCAGGATATGGATGCGCCCCATGCCATTGGCGCGTATTGGGGCGAGATCAACACCAATGTGCACAAGGCCTTCGGCCTTTCTGGTGCGTTGACCGATGGGGTGATGCGCGACCTTGGTGATCTGCCCGACGGCTTTCCGGTTGTGGCGGGCTCCATCGGGCCAAGCCATGGGTTTGTGCATGTGGTGGACTTCGATGCGCCGGTTGAGATCATGGGCATTACCGTCACCCCCGGCGCGCTGGTGCATGCCGACCGTCATGGCGGCGTGGTGATCCCTGACGCGGTGATCCCCGATCTGGAGGCGGCCATTGCGCAACTTTTCAAATCCGAGAAGGTCGTGCTGGATGCCGTGAAAGGCAAACAGATCGATTTTGAGGGCTTTGAGGCGGCCTGGGCAGCCTTTGAGGCGTCACGCACCTGACTGTCAAAGAGGCAGTGCTGGTGCTTTTTGGCACCACGCGCCGCAAAAGGACACAAGATGCAGTGGCAAGCTGTGCGGAAGCTTGCCCGGCCGAAAATCATTTCGTCAAATTGTTTAACGTTTGCGACTGACGAAAGGTTCCCATGTTTTTGAAATCTTTTTCCGCATTTCTTTTCGCTGCCCTGCTGAGCCCCGGTATCCTTGCTGCTGATGAGGTACAGTCAGAGTGCGGCGCTGCCGGGCCTGACGCCTATTTCTGCTTTGGCGATGCGTTCACCAAGCTGGATGTTGATCACGGCGAAGGGGTCAGCTTCTGGGTTCACAAGACAGGCTTCCTGTCCAAGGTGCTGGTTGAGGATACCGGCGGCAAGGACGTCACGCAGGGGCAGATTGAACGCCAGATCCTCGCGCTCGTGTCCGAGCAGGCGGAACACTTCGGCCGGGATTTTGCTTTCTCCGATCTGAGTGCGACCACGGTCGGGGGCGTGCCCTTTGGCACTTTCAGCTACCGCTTGCGCGGCGCCACGCAGGAGGCTGCGGTGCTACACAGCTACGTGGCGGTCAAGGGTCGGGTCTTGCAGGTCGTCAGTCAGCTTTTGCTGAAGTCCGCTGACACCAAGGCCAACGCCTTGGAAGAGGCCCATGCCGCGGCACTGCGCGCGGTCAAACTGGAAGACCCGTCCTCGGACGCTTGACGCCTCACTCCCGTGGTGCAGGGGCGCCGCCCTCAAAGCTGTTTCCGTTGACATAGTCGCAGGGCTCTTCCTGCATCTGCAGGTGCAGCCCGTCCCCGGCATAGGGGTGGGCGCGTGCCAGCTCTTCATCCACCTCAATGCCAAGACCGGGGGCCGTGGGTGCGGGGATAAAGCCGTTTTCGACCTGGATGCTGCCCTTGATCAACTGATCATGGAAAGGCGTTTCAATCGTCTCAGCCATCAGCAGGTTGGGGATGCTGACGCCCAGATGGATGTTGGCAGCCCATTCCACAGGACCGGCATAGAGATGCGGGGCCATCTGCGCGTTATAGACCTCCGCCATGGCGGCGACCTTCTTCATCTCCCAGATGCCACCCGCGCGGCCCAAAGCCGGTTGCAGGATTGTCGCAGCCCCGGCGCGCAGCACAGGCGCAAACTCTGCCTTGGTGGTCAGCCGTTCACCGGTGGCCACCGGAATGCGTACAGCGCTGGCGACCTTGGCCATCTCGGCGACGTTGTCTGGCGGTATCGGTTCTTCGAACCAGAGCGGGGAATAGGGCTCCAGCGCCTGGCCCAGCCGGATCGCTCCGGCGGTTGTGAATTGCCCATGGGTGCCGAACAAAAGATCGGCCTTGTCGCCGACAGCCTCGCGGATTGCGGCGCAGAAGGCCACGGACTGGGTGATGTCGGACATCGCAGGCATATGCCCGCCGCGCAGGGTGTAGGGGCCAGCGGGGTCGAACTTCACCGCGGTATAGCCGCGTGCCACGCAATCGGCAGCCGCCTCTGCGGCCATTGTGGGTGAGGTCCAGAAGTCCGCAAGGTCATGCTGGGGCAGCGGATAGAGATAGGTATAGGCACGGATTCGGTCGTTCATCACGCCACCCAGCAAGGCATAGACGGGTCGGTCCCGGTCCTTGCCCAGGATGTCCCAGCAGGCGATCTCCAGCCCCGAATAGGCCCCCATCACGGTCAGGTCAGGGCGCTGCGTGAAGCCAGAGGAAAAGGCGCGGCGAAACATAAGCTCGATATTTTCGGGGTTTTCGCCCTGCATGTGCCGCGCAAAGACATCCTCGATCACATGCCGCATGGCCTCCGGCCCGATGGAAGAGGCATAGCATTCGCCCCAGCCCACCACACCGGTGTCCGTCGTCAGCTTGACCAATATCCAGTAGCGCCCGCCCCAGCCCGGTGCCGGGGGTGCCGTGACGATGACGTCCAGGTCCTGCAGCTTCATGCGCTTTCCTCTCTTTCGACCATCGCAGATTCAGCGCGTCGCCCCTGCTTCATCTTTCCAATACAATTCAA
>CAYUSM010000249.1:0-5249 GCA_964447345.1 uncultured Sulfitobacter sp.
TGGTTTGCGCGAAAACCTGCCAATCAGGGTTTCGTTGGTCGCCTGTTTGGCGTTATTATGCTCTTTGTCGACAAGATAACAGGCGCTTGGAAAAAGAGCGGTGAGCAAAGCACCGCCTATGGGTCTGATAAAGTATTGAGGTCAAGGACAGCTTGGAGGCTGGACAATGGGAATGTTGAAAACGATTGGGTGCGCAATCGGTCTGGGTGCCGTGGTGGCAACAGGTGCGTTCGCACAGGAACAAAGCACGAATCGCGTGGCGGCCAAGACGGACTGGAGTGTCTTTGTAGAAGACAATCCGACAGAGTGTTGGGGCGTATCCACGCCGAAAGAGACAGTGAATTCGCGCGATGGGCGCGTGGTGGCCGTGAACCGGGGTCAGACGTTGCTGATGGTGTTCTACCGTCCCTCAGCCGGGGCGAAGGGTCAGGTGGCATTCACTGGGGGCTATCCATTCGCCTCAGGCTCCACCGTCAACCTTGAGATTTCCGGCAACACGTTTGAGCTTTTCACCGAAGGGGAGTGGGCATGGCCTGCGACAACGGATGACGACGCCAAGATCATCACGGCGATGAAGCGTGGAGCGAATGCGGTGCTGTCAGGCCGTTCCGGGCGTGGGACCAACACAAAGGATACCTTCAGCCTGCTGGGCTTTACCGCGGCTGTTGAGGACGCCGCCAAGCGCTGCGGCGGGTAACCCATCGTCTTAGCCGAAGCGGGCAACCAGCATCATGGCAATCATGAGCAAACCAATGGTGACGCAGGCACGCAGGTAGTGGCCTTCTGAAAGACTGGCCACCACGGCCGCGGTGAAGACTGTTGAGCCAAATCCAAAGACGACGGGCATAGGTGCTTTCCGATTATTTGCAGGCCCATGCGGGGCCTTTTGTCGTTGTTGTCCGGCTGAAAATTGCATTTGGCGCGATGGGCTGTATATGAAGCAGATCACACTCACGCCGAGAATCAGCATGACCGCCACAGCGCCCATCACTCAGGACGTCCATACGATCCCGCGCAAACTGCCCGAGGGGCCGATCAACCTTGTCGGGCTGACACGGGAGAGCATGCGCGAGGTGCTGATTGCCCATGGCACACCCGAGAAACAGGCGAAGATGCGCGTGGGGCAGATCTGGCAGTGGATCTACCAATGGGGCAAGCGCGACTTTGCCGAGATGACGAACCTGGCCAAGGCGTATCGCGCAGAATTGGCGGAGACGTTCGTGATTGAAGTGCCCGAGGTCGTGACCCGGCAGGTGTCCGAGGATGGCACACGCAAGTATCTGGTGCGCATCGCGGGCGGGCACGAGGTTGAGGTCGTCTACATCCCCGAGGAAGGACGCGGCACGCTTTGTGTGTCGTCGCAGGTGGGCTGCACACTGACCTGTTCGTTCTGCCACACGGGCACGCAGAAGCTGGTGCGCAACCTGACCGCGGCCGAGATCATTGGTCAGGTCATGGTTGCCCGCGATGATCTGGGGGAGTGGCCCGAGATCGGTGCGCCCAAGGATGAGACGCGGCTGCTGTCGAACATCGTGCTGATGGGTATGGGAGAGCCGCTTTACAATTTTGAGAACGTGCGCGACGCGATGAAGATCGCGATGGATGCCGAAGGTATTCAGTTGAGCCGTCGTCGGATCACGTTGTCCACTTCGGGGGTGGTGCCGGAGATTGCGCGCACAGCCGAAGAGATCGGATGCCAGCTTGCCGTGTCTTTCCACGCCACGACGGACGAGGTGCGCGACAGGCTGGTGCCGATCAACAAACGCTGGAACATTGAGGCGCTGCTGGACGCTCTGCGGGAGTATCCCAAAGTGTCGAACTCAGAGAGGATCACGTTTGAATATGTGATGCTTGATGGTGTGAATGACAGCGATGAGGATGCGCGCCGTTTGATCAAGCTGATCGATGGTATTCCGGCCAAGATCAACCTGATCCCTTTCAACGAATGGCCCGGCGCGCCCTACAAGCGGTCCTCGAACAACCGGATCCGGCGTTTTGCGGATATTATTTACAAGGCCGGTTATGCATCACCCATCCGTACGCCACGTGGTGAAGACATCATGGCGGCCTGCGGTCAGCTGAAGTCAGCGACAGAACGTGCGCGCAAGTCGCGCAAGCAGATCGAGGCCGAAGCGGGCCTGTCCGGCTGAGTGCCCCATCCCACCTTTCTGATACCAACAGACACACCGGGTACCCTGCGGGTTATGGGATGCCCTGCGCCTGGCGAGATCGCCAAGGTTTGCGCAGAGCTTGACGCCCTTGGTGTGACCGATGTTGTGTCCTTCCTGCCAACAGCCGAGGCGACCGAGCTTGGCGCAGCGGATGAGGCTGTTCATTGCGTGGCTTCAGGTTTGGCATTCAGGTCCTTCCCTATCGCGGATTTCGGACTGCCAGAACCCAAGGCATTCGGCCCATTGGTTGCATGGGTGGCCGAAGCCCTGCGGGCGGGGCGACATGTGGTTGTTCATTGTCGCGCAGGGATCGGACGGTCCGGGATGGTGGCCTCTGGCACGTTGATTGCACTTGGTTCAGATGCCGATACAGCGATTGCCGTCGTCTCAGCCGCGCGAGGTGTTTCAATTCCCGATACAGTCGAACAAGGCGAATTTGTCGCCTCTTTCGCGCAAAGCCTTGGGGCTAAGTCAATTTAAGTATATGATTTATATTGGATATCTCTTGGGCGTACCTAACGTCAACTGATCAGGTGCTCCCTGAAATGACCCTTCTTCCGCCGCATTTACGAAGAATTCCTGCCATGCTGTGACTTCAGATTGTTTCTTGAAACACCGCAATCGGGAGACACCCCATGTCTATCATGTTTAACAAAGATCCCTTCATCACCGCGCAGGTGATTGAGCTTGTTCTGCGCGAGCGCGACTCTTCGCTGAGCGCACGCGAATGGAAGCACCGCCTTGCCGGGTACGGTTATGCGATCAAAGACACTGACCACGGTCAGGTGGTCGAGACGCTGCCGCACCACGTTGAGGTCGGCGTTCTGCCAGCCGAGATGAGCGCCTGAGCCTAAACTGAGCCGGTCAGGGTCACCTGCCGGGAATGGCCTCGCGCGCAGGCGCTGGCCCCCAGTTTTCAATCAGCTCCATTGCCTCTGCTGCGGATTCGACAAAGCGGAAGAGGTCCAGATCCTCGGCGGAAATTGTGCCTGCATCCGCAAGTGCATCCCAGTTGATGATCTTTTCCCAGAACGCCCTGCCAAAGAGCAGGAATGGCACACGCTGCATGCGGCCCGTCTGGATCAGCGTCAGCGATTCAAATAGCTCATCCAGTGTGCCGAAACCGCCCGGGAACACACAAATCGCTTTGGCGCGCATCAGAAAATGCATTTTTCGGATGCCGAAATAGTGAAAATTGAAGCACAGCTCCGGTGTGACGTATTCATTGGGCGCTTGCTCAAAAGGCAACACGATGTTGAGGCCGATGGAATGGCCACCTGCATCAACAGCCCCGCGGTTGCCCGCCTCCATCACGCCTGGACCGCCGCCGGTCACGACAACGTCTTCTTTTCCGCCACTTTCCATTGACTTGATCGTCATCAGCCGCGCGAATTCGCGCGCTTCATCATAGAAATGCGACAACTCCGCCAGCGTCTGGGTGCGTGCTGTGTCTTTGTGTGCAGGTTCGGGAATACGCGCACCGCCAAAGAGCACGATGGTCGATTTGATCCCCTGTTCTTCCATCAGCAGTTCCGGCTTCAGAAGCTCCAGCTGCAGTCGCACCGGACGCAGCTCTTCACGGCACATGAAGTCCTCATCCGTGAAAGCCAGCCGGTAGGCAGGTGCGCGGGACTGCGGCGTGTCGGGAATGGCCTCGGCGGTGGTGCGGTCGGTATGGGCGTCGCGCAGCGGGTGGCGGCGTTGGTCGTCTCTCATGAAGGTCTCCGAAAAGATAATCGTAGCAGCGTTGCGCGTATCACCTCGACTTGCAAGGTGCCGTCGCATGCAAGTCCAGCAGAATAGGCCCTTCGCCATTAATCCGAATTTTACGCAGGGCTTTGAAGATGCGCATGGGGGTTGGAATGACGATCAAGGATACGACACGTGATGTACCACCAAGACCTGCAGCCACATGACATTTTGGTTGCAGCTTCGATTGCGCGGCAACATGGCTTCACACAAACCCATGACGCCCTCCAGAACATGGCAAAATGCGCCTCCTGCCGGAATGCGGTGCGGTGCAATGGAACGATCTGCATCTTTGATCCCGGTCAGCCGAAAGAGGCGTTGGCGCAATAAATCACGCGGGTGAGGCCATCACCTCACAGCATTTCGCCGATGCGATTGACCGGCGGTTCCTTGATGCTCAGTATGTCACCCTGCAACTAGGGAGGAACTGTCATGCTGCTGAAATCTCAGGTTTGCGACTTTGGTTGGCCCGCCCCGGACTTTGACCTAATGACCCCGACCGGCGCGCGGCATACCCGAGATGAGGTAATGGGGCCTAACGGCATGTTGATCGCGTTCATCTGCAATCACTGCCCCTACGTGATTGCCCTGATTGACCGGTTGGCCGAAGACATGAAGGCGCTGGAGAAGCTGGGCATCGGATGTGCTGCGATCATGTCCAATGACTATGCTGATTACCCTGCGGATGCGCCGGACCGGATGGTGGAATTTGCCAAGGTTCATGGGCTGGATGCGCCCTATCTGGTGGATGAGGATCAGAGCGTCGGTCAGGCTTATGGGGCTGTCTGCACACCGGATTTCTTTGGTTTTGATTCATCGGGCGGGCTGCAGTATCGCGGGCGGTTGGACAATGTCGGGATGCGCGATGATCCGTCGGAACGGGTGCCTGAACTGCTGAACGCGATGCGTCGGGTGGCAGAGACGGGGAAGGGACCGCAAGACCAGACACCTTCCATGGGCTGCTCCATCAAATGGCGCTGAGCGATTGCGCTGACGTTGCGGCAAAGGTATAGCGCGCCAAACTCAATCCCGCATCAGGAGTGCCACCGATGTCCAACGCCCAACTTGAGACCGCCATCGAAGCCGCATGGGACACCCGTGACCAGATCACGCCGCAAACCACCGGTGAGACACGCGAGGCGATTGAGGACACGCTGAATGCGCTGGACAGCGGCACGCTGCGTGTGGCCGAAAAGCAGGACGACGGCAGCTGGTTCGTGAACCAATGGGCCAAGAAGGCCGTGTTGCTGGGCTTTCGCATCAAGGACATGGAGCAGCAGGACGGCGGCCCGCAGGGCGGCGGCTGGTGGGACAAGGTCGACAGCAAGT
>CAYUSM010000250.1:0-5226 GCA_964447345.1 uncultured Sulfitobacter sp.
TGGAAAGCTGGTCGATGGGCATCGTCCGCCCGGTGATGGAGATCTATCCCTACGCCTGGATGTTCTTTGTGCCGTTCATCATCGTGACCACCTTTGCGGTGGTGAACCTGCTGGTCGGTCTGATCGTCAATTCGATGCAGGACGCCCATGCGCAGGAAAGCAATGCCGAAACGGATGCCTATCGGGACGACGTGGCCATGCGGTTGGCGGCAATCGAGGCGCGGTTGGACCGGTTGCTGGATGAGCGGGGGAAAGGCTAGCGCCTCAGGCCCGCTGCGCCCCGATCTGCGCGACGCCCAACACGTCAAGCACCTTCGCCTCGATATGCTCTGCGTTCATGCCCGCCACCGCATACATGTCCGCCGGGGAGGCCTGATCGATAAAGATATCCGGCAGAACCATGGAGCGGTACTTCAGCCCGCGGTCAAAGACGCCTTCGTCGGCCAGCAGTTGCGCGACATGGCTGCCAAAGCCGCCGACAGCCCCTTCTTCGATGGTGATCAGCGCTTCATGGTTTTCCGCCAGATCGAGGATCATCTCGCGGTCCAGCGGTTTGGCAAAGCGCGCATCCGCGATTGTGGGTGTGATGCCCTTCGCCGCGAGCGCCTCGGCGGCCTTTTCGACTTCGGCAAGTCGCGTCCCGAAGGACAGGATCGCCACGCGGCTCCCCTCGCGGATCATGCGTCCCTTACCGATTTCCAGAGGCACGCCACGCTCGGGCAGGTCCACACCGTTGCCTTCGCCACGCGGGAAGCGGAAGGCAATCGGCCCGTCGCTATGGGCGGCAGCGGTGGCGACCATATGCTTCAGCTCTGCCTCATCTGCCGCCGCCATCACCACGAAACCCGGCAGGTTCGCCAGATAGGCCACATCAAAGGCCCCGGCGTGCGTGGCCCCGTCGGCACCGACAAGGCCCGCACGGTCGATGGCAAAGCGCACGGGCAGACGCTGGATGGCCACATCATGAACCACCTGATCATATCCGCGCTGCAGGAAGGTGGAATAGATCGCGCAGAAGGGCTTCATGCCGCCTGCGGCAAGTGCGGCGGAGAAGGTCACGCCGTGCTGTTCGGCAATGCCGACGTCAAAACAGCGCGAGGGATACCGTTCCGCAAAGAGGTTGAGGCCAGTGCCGTCCGGCATCGCCGCTGTGACAGCGCAAATCTTGTCGTCTTCGGCAGCTTCTTCAAGAAGAGACTTTGCAAACACTGACGTATAGCTGGGCGCGTTTGACGGCGCTTTCTTCTGCTCGCCCGTCACAACGTCGAACTTGGCCACCCCATGGCCCTTGTCCCGTGCTGTCTCGGCCGGCTCATAGCCCTTGCCCTTTCTGGTCAGCACATGTATCAGGATCGGCCCGGTGGCGCGCTGTTTGACCGTGCGCAGAACCGGCAGAAGCTGGTTCATGTCATGCCCGTCGATGGGGCCAAGGTAAGAGAACCCAAGCTGCTCAAAAAGCGTGCCCCCCACGGCCATGCCCTTGAGCATATCCTTGGCACGTTTGGCCCCTTCCCGGAACGGCTCCGGCAGCAGGCTCACGGCACCCTTCGCGGCAGATTTCAGTTCCTGAAACGGCTCCTCCGCATAGAGGCGACTAAGGTAGGAGGACATCGCGCCCACTGGCGGTGCGATCGACATCTCATTGTCGTTCAGGATCACAATCAGGCGCTTGCCCAGGTGGCCCGCGTTGTTCATCGCCTCATAGGCCATCCCGGCAGACATCGACCCATCGCCGATCACGGCAATCGCATCGCCTGCGCCCTCGGGTGTCACCCCGCCCAGATCACGCGCCACGGCAAAGCCAAGGGCGGCGGAGATTGACGTGGAGGAGTGCGCGGCACCAAAGGGATCATAGGGCGATTCAGACCGTTTGGTGAAACCCGACAATCCATCCTTCTGGCGCAATGTGCGGATGCGATCCCGACGTTCCGTCAGTATCTTGTGCGGATAACACTGATGCCCCACATCCCAGACAATCTTGTCGCGCGGCGTATCAAAGACCGCATGCAAAGCAACCGTCAGCTCCACCACACCCAGACCCGCGCCCAGATGGCCACCGGTGACCGACACCGCCGAGACCGTCTCGCTCCGCACTTCATGCGCCACACGTTCCAGTTCAGCGTCAGAGAACTGCCTCAGGTCGGCAGGCCGCGCCACACGGTCCAGCAGCGGTGTCTTGGGTCGGTCGGTCATGGGCGGTCCCTAGTTCTTGCGCGCAACGACAAAGCGGGCGGCCTCCCGCAGCGTTTCTGCATCATCGCCGTAAATACTTAGTGCATCGCAGGCCGATTCCACTAGGGTAGCCGCGCGGCTTTTGGCCCCACTGAGGCCAAGGAGCGACACGAAGGTCGCTTTGCCCGCGTCTGCATCCTTGCCCGTGGCCTTGCCCACCGTGGCGGCATCCCCTTCCACATCCAGAATGTCATCGGCGATCTGAAAGGCCAGTCCAAGGGCCGTGGAGTAGGCGGCGAGTGCTGCAGTGTCCTCTCCGGCCATCCGGGGACCCGCCATGGCAGACCAGCCGATGAGCGCACCGGTCTTGCCCTGTTGCAGGGTGGTGATCTCTTCCAGCGTCAGCGGGCGCACCGCCGTTTCAGCCGCAATATCCAGCGCCTGACCCAGCACCATCCCCTGCGCACCTGATGCAATCGCCAGCGTCCGTGCCAGTTTCGCCCGCACCTCGCCAGGGCCCACCTCGGGTGCTGTCACCATCTCAAAGGCCAGCGATTGTAGCGCATCCCCTGCCAGTACCGCAGTCGCCTCATCCCACTTGCGATGCACTGTCGGCAGACCGCGCCGCAGATCATCATCGTCCATGCAGGGCAGATCATCATGCACCAGCGAATAGGCATGCAGCGCCTCGATGGCGCAGGCGGGCCAGATGGCCGCCGCAGGCGAGATCCCGTGCAGCCGGGCAGTTTCGAGTACCAGAAACCCGCGCAAACGTTTGCCGCCGCCCGTGGCATGGGCCATGGCCTGCACCACCGGCACATCATCCATCTGCGCCAGGACGTGATCGAAATGCGCGGCTACCGCTGCCGCCGCTTGCTCAAGCCCGTCGCGCAGCAATGGTCCTACAGCCCCTCAACGGGCTTCGTGCCCACCGGGTTGCCATCGCCATCCAGCGTGATGGCCGCCACCTTCTCCTCGGCTTCTTTCAGCTTGGTCTCGCAGCGCGCCTTCAGCGCCGCACCACGTTCGTAAAGCGCGATGCTTTCCTCCAGCGCTACATCGCCCCGCTCCAATTGGCCCAGAACCTTTTCCAGTTCCGCCATGGCGGTCTCGAAACTCATCTCTTCAATCGGTGTCTCAGACATCACAGCGCCTCACGTCAAAACTCTCAGACCCTCCATAGCGGCGATAGGTCCGGGCTTCCAGTACCGCCCCTGCTTCATCTTTCCATTACAATTCATACACGGCATCTGCCCCGCAGAAATCGGTCGAAGGTCGGTCAATCCGGTGCCAGCATGTACCCCGCCCCGCGCACCGTCTGCAGGTACCTTGGCTGCTTGGGGTTTTCCTCGATCTTGCGCCGCAATCGCGTGATCTGCACGTCCACCGCGCGCTCCTGCGCCTGTCCACGGTCCCGCCCCAGCTCCTCCACCAGTTTCGCCCGGCTGAGCGGCGCGCCGGGCTGGGCGGAGAATATCTTCATCAGCTGGATTTCCGTGGCCGTCAGGCGCACAAGATCATCCCCCTGCCACATCTCGCCGCGCTCCATGTCATAGCGGATGGGGCCCAGGGACAGGACCTTGGGGGCCGTCTCCTCCGCAGTGATCTCCGGCATCCTGCGCAGGATGGCGTTGATGCGCAGCAACAGCTCCTTGGGCTCGAACGGTTTGGCAAGATAATCGTCCGCCCCGGCTTCCAGCCCTTCAATGCGGTTTTCCGTCTCGCCCTTGGCGGTCAGCAGCAGGATCGGTGTGCTCATCGTCTCCCGCAGGCTTGCCGTCAGCGCCAACCCATCCTCCCCCGGCATCATCACATCCAGCACAATCAGATCGAAATCCAACCCCGACAGGATGCGTCGCGCATGGGCGGCATCGCGCGCGGCGGTGACCAGAAAGCCATTGCGCATCAGAAACTTCTGGAGCAGCGTACGGATGCGTTCGTCGTCATCGACGATCAGCAGATGGGCGTCCATTTCATTCATGCACCGGTCTCCCTCAGCCGAGCGTAGCTGGCGCGCATCTCGGGGTCCATCATCGCTTCCAGCACCGTGCGAAACCCCGCCACCGCTTCGGGCCCGGCCTCGCGAAAAGCGGCGCGCAGGCGCGCGCGCTGAGCGTCGGAGAGTTTTTGCTCCAATGCCCGGCCATCTTCGGTCAGATGCAAATGCCGCTCCCTCTTGTCGTTGCGCCCCACGCGGCTTTCCACCAGACCATCCGAGACCAGCGTGCGCAACACACGATTGAGCGACTGTTTCGTGACCCCAAGGATGTTCAGCAGGTTATTGACCGTCGTGCCCGGTGCCCGGCCGATGAAATGGATGGCCCGGTGGTGCGCGCGTCCATAGGTCAGATCGGCCAGGATACGATCCGGATCAGCCGTGAAACCGCGATAGGCGAAAAACATCGCCTCGCTGCCCTGCCGGAGCTGTTCATCGGTCAGGAAAAGCAGATTGTCGCCTCTGACAGCGGAAGGGTGGCGTCCCTCGTTCATAAGTGCCCCATCGCTTTGTTTCGCTGCAGTTTATGTCAGCCTTGTTGACACTCCAAGAGAGAATGGCTAGTGACTCCCAGCTTTTGCGACAGGAAATGTCCGAACCGGACCTATCTGCGCAACATTCGTAAAAATTGAGCCTGAGTGGAGGAACAAGATGGCGGGATATGATGATCGGGATGGCCAGATCTGGCTGGACGGCGAAATGGTCAATTGGCGGGATGCCAATGTCCATATTCTGACCCATGCCATGCATTATGCCTCTTCGGTATTCGAGGGCGAACGGGCCTACAACGGCAAAATCTTCAAAAGCCGCGCGCATTCCGAGCGCCTCAAGCGATCCGCCCAGATGATCGACTTCGAAATCCCATGGACTGTGGATGAGATCGAGGCGGCCAAGGTCGAAACCCTCGCCGCCTCCGGTCTGCAGGACGCCTACGTGCGGGCCATTGCCTGGCGCGGCGCGGGCGAAGACATGGGCGTGGCCTCCGCCCGCAACCCCGTGCGCCTGGCCATCGCCGCCTGGGAATGGGGTGCCTACTACGGTGATGCGAAGATGAAGGG
>CAYUSM010000251.1:0-5219 GCA_964447345.1 uncultured Sulfitobacter sp.
GGCTGGGCTTGGTATTCTTGGGGTCAATCCGGCGCAAGAGATGCGATAACGCACGCCCGCGCCACGCACAGGCAACCCCAAGAGCAGACCCGACGGGCAGCGTATCCGGCGGGCGATGAGGCAAAGATGGCAGATTTCACGTCTTCCCCGATGGCGGGGGAATACACTTATGCATCCGAACCCCAGTATCAGACCCGACCGGTGTCTAACCAGTTGGTAACGCTGACAAATGTCGCTGGCGCCCTGGTGTCGCTGGCGCTGGTCGTGGGTATTGGCATCTGGGGTTACAAGCTGTTGGTCAGAGATGTCAGCGGCATCCCGGTGGTGAAGGCAGCAGCCGGTGAGATGCGCGTCCGACCGGAAGATCCCGGTGGGCAGTTGGCACAGCATCAGGGGCTGTCGGTCAATGCGGTTGCGGCAGAGGGCGCAGCGGCAAAACCTGCCGATCGGCTGATTTTGGCCCCCACGCCGATTGATCTGGAAGCAGAGGATCAGGTCATGCCCGCGTCAATGGTTGCGACTGCGCCACAGGCAGAAGCCGAAAGCCCTTTGCAGAAAGCGCCCGTGCTAAACACTGAGAAGGTGGCAGCAGCCATGGAGACGGGCAACGTGGAAGAGATCGTCGCACAGTTGACGGCAGGTGTGGCACCGATCACGGCATTGAGTGCGGACCCTGAAGAAGTGGTCGCAACGGTGACAGAAACCGTGGTGGCTGAGGTCAGTGCGGCGGAGCGTCAGGTGACTGCATTGCTGGATGCCCCCGGCGTGCGGCATTCGGCGCGGCCCAAGCTGCGCCCTGCGGTGAAGGCTGTCGTTACGCCAGCATCTTTGACAACGGAAGTGCCAGCGACAGAAGAAGTTGACGCCACCACGCTGCCTGCGGGTACGCGGCTGGCGCAACTTGGAGCCTTTGACAGCCCTGAAGTCGCGCGGCAGCAGTGGGACCAGCTTTCCAACCGGTTTGACGCCTACCTCGCGGACAAGAAGCGCATTGTGCAGAAAGCCTCAAGCGGCGGGCGGACGTTCTACCGTCTGCGCGCCATGGGGTTTGAGGACATCGCCGATGCGCGGCGGTTCTGCTCGGCCCTGGTGGCAGAGAATGCCGATTGTATTCCGGTGGTTACACGCTGATGCCGCAGGGGGCCACGATCATCGATGCAGATGGTCTGCGGCTGACGGCAAAGGAAAAGGCGCTGTTTCGCGAGGTGGACCCCTTTGGATTCATCCTGTTTGCGCGCAACGTGGATACGCCAGATCAGGTTTATGCGCTGTGTTCCGAGATGCGCGAGGCCGTGGGGCGTGAGGCGCTGATCACTGTGGATCAGGAAGGCGGTCGGGTGCAGCGGTTTCGGGCACCGACCTGGCGCGAATGGTTACCACCGCTTGATCTGGTTGCTCTCGCCGGAGCCAATGCGCCGCGGGCGATGTACCTGATGTACCGAATGATTGCGCATGAGCTGCGGGCGGTGGGTGTGGACAGCAATTGCGCGCCGATGCTGGATATTGCAGGCAGCACGACGCATGAATTCCTGCGCAACCGATGCTACAGCAGCGATCCTGCGCGCGTGGCGGAGATTGGCCGGGCGGCGGCGGATGGGTTGCTGAATGGCGGGGTGCTGCCGGTGATGAAACACATGCCGGGCCACGGGCGCACAACGTTGGACACCCACTTCGATTTGCCGACCGTGCAGGCCAGCAAGGCTGAGCTTTTGGAGAGTGACTTTGAGCCATTCCGGGCGCTGAATGATCTGCCGATGGGGATGACGGCGCATCTGGTCTTTGACCAGATCGATGACCGGCCTGCCACATTGTCGCCCAAGATGATGGGGGTGATCCGGGAGGACATCGGGTTTGATAATCTGGTGATGACCGACGACATCTCGATGAAGGCGCTTTCCGGGACCCCTGCCGAGAATGCGGCGGCTGCAATTGCCGCAGGCTGTGATGTGGTCCTGTTCTGCAATGCGCCACTTGAGGAGCGGCGGGCTGTGGCGGAAGCGGCAAGCGTGATGACAGCCGCTGCACAGGCGCGCGCGGATCGGGCGATGGCCGCCCGCAAAACCCCCGATGACGTTGACATTCCGGCCCTTGAGCGCGAGTTTGAAGCGCTTATGGGCGGGTCGATGCATGGCTGAATCCACATTCGAGGAAGACACGGTTTCTGTCGCCGAAAGGCTGGCGGCGGAAGCGCTGATTGTTGATGTGGACGGCTTTGAAGGGCCTCTGGACCTGCTGCTGACGCTGAGCCGGACGCAGAAGGTCGATCTGCGCAAGATTTCCGTGTTGCAGCTTGCCCGGCAATATCTGGCCTTTGTGGAGCGCGCCAAGGCGCTGAGGCTGGAACTGGCGGCCGATTATCTGGTGATGGCGGCCTGGCTGGCGTTTTTGAAATCCCGGCTGTTGTTGCCGCCCGACCCTGAAGAGGACGGGCCGTCCGGCGAGGAACTGGCTGCCCATCTGGCGTTCCAGCTGGAGCGGTTGCAGGCGATGCGTGATGCCGCCGCAAGGCTGATGGCACGGGATCAGCTGGGGCGTGACTTCTTTGCGCGCGGGCAGACCAATGAGGTCGAGCGGGTGCGGCGGGTGACCTATACCGCCACGCTGCTGGACCTGATGCAGGGTTATGCGCGGATCAGGACGCGGGATGAGTTCCGGCCTTTCGTGATGGACCGCGACGCGGTCTACACCATGGAACAGGCGCTGGACCGGATGCGTGGGTTGATTGGCTATGCGGGCGACTGGGGTGACCTGATGAGCTTTCTGCCGGAAGGCTGGGAGAGCGATCCGGTGAAGCGCCGCTCGGCCACTGCCGCGACCTTTGCCGCCTCGCTGGAACTGGTTAAGGAGGGCCATCTGGAAATCCGGCAGTCAGACACATTTGCGCCGATCCAGTTGCGTAAAAGGGATGAGCCGCGTGGCTGAAGAGATTGAAGAGCAAGAAGAAAGCCTGTTCGAGGCTCCACCCATGGCCGAGCAGGAACGCATGATCGAGGCTGTGCTTTTTGCCACGTCTGAACCCATTACGCTCAAAGAGCTGGAATCGCGCATGCCGCATGGCTGTGACGCAGGCGAGGCGATGGTGCATCTGCGCAAAAGATACGAGGGGCGCGGGGTACAGGTGGCGCGGGTGGGCGATGGCTATGCGATGCGCACAGCGGCGGACCTGGGGTTTCTGATGCAGAAGGAAACCGTGGAAATCCGCAAGCTGAGCCGTGCGGCAATCGAAACGCTGGCGATCATTGCCTATCACCAGCCGGTCACACGGGCCGAGATTGAAGAGATCAGGGGCGTGTCGGTTTCGCGCGGGACGGTGGACCAGTTGCTTGAGATGGAGTGGATCCGGTTCGGACGGCGCAAGATGACGCCGGGCAGGCCTGTCACCTTTGTGGTTACGCAGGGGTTTCTGGATCATTTCGGGCTGGAGAACGCCCGCGATCTGCCGGGGCTCAAGGAACTCAGGGCCGCAGGCTTGTTGGAGAACCGGCCACCGCCGGGCTTGGCCCCGCAGCTTGGCGACGGCGACGAGGAAGAGGAAAGCACCGAAGGCCAGTCCGAACTTTTCGAGGATTGAAGCGACTTTCCGCTGGCCCGTTCTGAAAATCGCCATATTCCGTGGTATATGATGCGGCGAGGCAAGCAAGGACGGACCCATGGACCGTATCATCAACATGATCATCCGGCAGGTGATGAACAGACTGATCAGGCGCGGCGTGGATGCCGGGTTTGACAGGATGGGGGGACGGCAGCGCGGGCAGCAGAAATTGCCCCCTGACGCCATTGACGGACACGGAAACCCTGTTGGTGAGCCCCAAGAGATGACCCGCGAGGAACGCCGTCAAAGACGTGCAGCGCGTCAGGAAGCACGCCGGGCACGGCAGGCGATGAAAGCTGCGCGTAAGCTGACGAAGTTTTAACTCGTTGATTTAAAGTGCTTTGAAAGCTTGAGGCCCTGGCCCTGATAGTTCGACGCAAGGTCCGCGCCGTAAAGCTGGGTTGGCACTTCACACATCCGTTCATAGACCAGACGCCCGACGACCTGACCGTGCTCCAGCACGAAAGGAGCTTCGTGGCAGCGGACTTCAAGCACGCCGCGCGAGCCTGCGCCACCGGCGGAGGCGTGGCCGAAGCCAGGATCGAAGAAACCGGCGTAGTGGACGCGGAACTCACCCACCATGGCAAGGTATGGGGCCATTTCGGCAGCGTAATCCGGCGGGATGGTCACCGCCTCACGGCTGACAAGGATGTAAAAGGCCCCGGGGTCGAGGATGATCTGGCCGTTGTCGGTGCGCACTTCCTCCCAGTACTCGGCGGGATCGTAATGGCCGATGTTATCAAGGTCGATCACACCGGTATGGGGCTTGGCGCGGTAGCCGACGAGCGTGGTATCTGGGAGCTTTAGGTCGACGGAGAAACCGAGGCCTTCATCGATGACCGCTTCGCCGTCGACGAGCGGTGTTTCTGCGTGCAGGGCGCGCAGGGCGGCGTCATCCAGCACAGCGTCACCCCGGCCAAAGCGGATTTGGTTGAGGCGCATGCCGGGGCGGACAAGGACGGAGAAGGAGCGGGGGCATATCTCGGCATAAAGCGGGCCGGTGTAGCCGGGCGCGATGCGGTCAAACTCGGTGCCGCCGTCGGTGATGGTGCGGGTCAGCAGGTCGAGCCGTCCGGTAGAGCTTTTGGCGTTGGCTACGGCCGAAAGATCACCGGGCAGGGCAAGGCTTTCCATGAGAGGAACGACGTAGACGCAGCCTTTTTCAAGCACGGCCCCCTTTGTCAGGTCGACGCGATGCATCTCGAATTCAGCCAGGCGGTCGGCGACCCTGGCCCCGTGACCTGCGAGGAAGGAAGCGCGCACACGGTAGGCGGTGGTGCCGAGGCGCAGATCAAGGCTGGCGGGCTGTATCTGTTCTGGGATCACGGCAGGTTCTGCTGTGATCTCGCCCGTCTCGATCATCCGGGAAATCAGCTGATTGGGGATCACGCCCTGCATGGCTGCTCCTTAAAATCCAAACGCCCGCGGGCCCAAGGGGCTGCGGGCGTTGGATAAATGTCGGTTGGTCGGGCTAGCAGGACTCGAACCTGCGACCTTCCGTCCCCCAGACGGACGCGCTACCAGGCTGCGCCATAGCCCGACATGAGCGCGTTCATACCTGACTTTCTCAGGCGTGCAAGAGGGAAGTGCCGCCAATCCCATGGGCGTTAGTCGTTTGCCCCTGCAT
>CAYUSM010000252.1:0-2781 GCA_964447345.1 uncultured Sulfitobacter sp.
AAGGCTGCCCAATGCCAAAGGAGACCCGCTACGGCCGCCGCCCCAAAGACGAGAGCAACCGCCAGCTCAGACCAGAACACGGAGCGACGGCCATCGGCGGCACCGAACCCGATATAGGCCCCGCCGATCAGGGCCAGTGTGACCGCTGCCAAGGCAAGCGAGTCTGCCTGTTCCAGGAGGAGGTGGGCGGGCATTGTGACCACAAAAAGCGCAAATCCGATCCAAGCGGGCGCCGCCATGGTCCGGTGCGCTGATTGGGCGGGATGTTGCCCCGATATGTCTGGTCTTGCGCCTGTCATGCCGCGTCAGATGGGGCTTCCAGCAGCTGGAGGGTCAAGACATGTCAGGTCTATTGATACATATTGCGACAAACGAGGTGCGGGTCTTTCCCGAAAGAACAATCTATTCTGGGTGTTATGGAACTCAATCTAGTGAACAGAGGGCCGATCGGCCAGACGTGCCGATGTGTGGGACCCGATCGCTGATGGCGGCATCGGCGCATATTCTGGTCGTCGATGATCATGCCGAGATCCGGCACTCCGTGACGCGCTACCTGGAGAAAAACGGGCTGCGCGCGACGGGAGCCAAAAGTGCGGGCGAGATGGATGCACGATTGAGCGAGGACAAATTCGATCTGATCGTGCTCGATATCATGATGCCGGGAGAGGACGGGCTCGCGGCCTGCGCACGGCTACGACGGGAGCAGCAGAAAACGCCGATTCTCATGCTGACGGCGCTCGGCGACGATGACGCTCGGATCAAGGGGCTCGACACCGGTGCCGATGACTACTTGGCCAAGCCCTTCAATCCGCGCGAGCTTCTGGCTCGGATCAATGCGATCCTGCGACGTGCGGGAGACGGATATGCGCCCCATGGCGGAACATTTGCGGGCAAGCGGGCCGTATTTGCCGGGATCACATTCGATCACGACGCCAGCCATGTCATTTGCCCCGATGGCACGGTCAATACACTGACCACGGCCGAAGCAAAGCTGCTGACGGTCTTACTTGAGCGTCCTCGGGCGGTGATCGGCCGGGATGAGCTTCTGGAATTGAGCGCCGGCCGTGTCGCCGGACCATTTGACCGGACGATCGACAATCAGGTTTCGCGCCTGCGCCGGAAAATCGAACCCGATGTGCTTCGCCCTCGGATCATATCGACCGTGCGCAATGGTGGATATTGCCTGAACTGTGATGTGGAGGTCGAGGCCTGATGCGAATGGGGTTCCGCTCACAGATCGCCCTTTTGGTGGTGGTGGTCCTGTTCGTGGCGCAGGTCGTGGGTTTGTGGCTTTTCGTCGATGAACGGTCGCTTGCCGTGCAAGCGGCCATCGGCAGCGAGGCAGCCGGACGCGCGGCCAACGTCGCCCGTCTGATCGAGGAGGCACCGCCGACGTTGCATGAGGATATCGTGGCCGCGGCAAACTCGCCCCTTGTACGCTTCGATCTCGGCGACACGCCTGCTGTGACGCACTCCCATCATGATGAGAACGGCGCGATCGAATCGCGCATGCGGGCGCTTTTGAACGATGGCTACACCCGCGATATCCGGGTCGAAGTGCATGAGATTGAACAGGGGCTGTTGCCGCTGCCGAACCTCTCTCCGGAAATGGCGGAAATGCACGCCGAGATGATGCAGGGCACCCTGGCGGCCCTCGAAATGGAGGTCTCGATCGCCATTGCCGGAGGCCAATGGCTGAACGTCGCCACCCGGTTCGAGCGGCCGCCGATACAATGGTCCTGGGCCTCCACCCTCTCTTTCGTGTTGACGGCCGCCGTGTTGCTGCTTGCGATCTTCTGGTTTCTGCTGACGCGCCTGACGCGGCCCCTGAATGATCTCGCCGCGGCAGCCGAGGAGTTCGGGCGCGGTGGCGGGCAAGGACCCCTCACGCCGGTCGGCCCAAATGAAGTGCGGAACCTGACGACGGCCTTCAATGACATGCAAACGCGCCTGGCCCGCTTCGTCACGGACAGGACGCAAATGCTGGCCGCCCTGGCTCATGACTTGAGATCGCCACTCACCGCGCTCAGGGTTCATGCCGAGATGGTGGAGGATGCGGAGACCAAGACCGGCATCACGGCCTCTCTCGACGAGATGCAGGATATGGTGGAAGCCACGCTGGCCTATGCGCGCGGTGTGGGACAGGACGAGGCCCTGCAACGGACCGAGATTGGCGCGTTCCTGACCGACATTCGGGACGCAACCCACGGTGCGTTGGACGTGCGCCCGGGACCCGAGGCAATGGTGCAGATCAAGCCCAAGGCGCTGCGCCGTGCTTTGCGCAATCTCATCGACAATGCGGGGCGCTACGGGCGCAACCCGACCCTAACCTGGGGCGTCTCTGACGAGAGCATCGAGATTTTGGTCGAGGACGATGGGCCGGGGATCCCCGATGACCGGTTGCGCGATGTCTTCCAGCCCTTCCTGCGCCTTGAGGGATCGCGCTCCCGCGAAACCGGAGGCCATGGGCTGGGCCTTTCAATCGCCCGCAGCATCGTTTTGCAACACGGCGGCGCGATCACCCTGTCGAACCGCGCGGAGGGGGGGCTCTGTGCCCGGATTGTTTTGCCCGTGACTGCGGATCAAGCCGCGATGACTTCTCCGTCAGAGCATCCCGAAGCGCGCGCCGAAACCGGATTTTCGGCTCGGACCAAAAAAGTGTAGCGCCGCCGTCCAACCGGCGGGTTGATACATAACCTTACAAAATTCCGGGCCTCCCTGCGTTCCGTCGCTCACTGATCTTCGATAGAAAACAAAGCGTTCGACATGGAAACGAGGCAG
>CAYUSM010000252.1:2881-5193 GCA_964447345.1 uncultured Sulfitobacter sp.
GGGATGTATCACATCGAATGGCGCGGGCTTGGTGTTGATGGGCACCCGATGAACGGTGTCTTCTCGTTTGAAGTGAAGTGAGCGGTGCCGGATATCTGGGGACAGGCTGCGGTTGCCACAAAGTTTTTGCTCTATCTCGGCGTCCTCACGAGTGCCGGGCTGATACTCTGTCGCCAAGTCTTTTCCGAGCAGTTGGCTGGGCTCGACCGTTTTCTACGCGCCTGGGCCGTCTTCTTTGCTCTTTTGGCGGCTGCAATGTCATTCCTCGGCTTTGCCGTGCGGGGCGCAGTGCTCATGGATGATGCTTCAGGCATGACTGATCTGGCGATCCTGGCGTTGCTCTGGGAAACGCCGCCCGGAGACGCCCTGCTGTTGCGGCTACTGGGCCTGGGGGCACTCCTGACCGGTGTGGTCTTGGGGGGGCGGTGGCTATGGGTCGCGCTCTTGGGCAGTTTCTTGGCAATCTGGAGTTTTTGCGAGATCGGTCATGTCGCCAGCGAAGATCGCCTGTGGTTTCAGAGCGTCTTGTTCGGTCATCTGATCGTTGCCGCATTCTGGATCGGCGTCCTTCTTCCGCTCCATAAGCTTTCGGGGTCTGCGGACACATTGCGAGTTGCTGCCGTGCTTGGACATCGCTTTGGACAGGTCGCATCTGTTGCGGTCCCACTCCTACTACTCGCTGGCGTGGTAATGACCTGGCGACTGGTTGGTTCGTTATCCGCGCTTCTCGGCACTGCCTATGGTTTGACACTTCTGGCAAAGATTGCCGTCGTGACGCTGCTTCTGGCCCTTGCCGCCATCAACAAAACACGGCTTGTGCCCGCTTTGCAGAGCGGTGATCCCAAAGCTGGGCCGCACCTTGCAAGATCGATTTCTCTCGAATGGGTTTGTATCGGTGTCATCTTGCTTGCCACGGCTGTCTTCACCTCAATCCTAACGGTGCCATCATGAAACTTTCAAAACGCGATTTTCTTCGCATGAGTGCTGCCGGTTTGGTGTGCATGCCGAATTCACTGTTCGCGCAGACAGACATGCGCGCGGTGACAGCCCGGGTCGCAGATATACAGCTTTTACCTGATGACTACGGAAAAACACAGATCTGGGGGTTCGATGGTATCGCGCCGGGCCCGGAAATCCGGGTTACGCAAGGCGCGCGGGTACAGAGACGTATTATCAATGAGTTACCCGATCCGACATCGACCCATTGGCACGGGATCCGCATCGAAAATGCGATGGATGGGGTGGCGGGTCTGACGCAGGACGCCATTCGCCCTGGGGACAGCTTTGACTACGATTTCGTTGTCCCCGACGCGGGCACATACTGGTATCACGCGCACAACCGCTCGTTCGAGCAGGTCGCACGTGGTCTTCAGGGTGCGCTGATCGTCGAAGAGCCGGAGCCGATCGATATCGATCGGGAAGAGGTCCTGATCCTTGACGATTGGCGCATCGATCCGGAAACAGCTCAGATTGCGGATACCTTCGGGGCGATGCATGACCTCAGCCATGCCGGGCGTCTTGGGAACTACATCACAACGAACGGCGTCTACAATCTCGCAAAGACCGTGAAACGGCATGAGCGTCTACGCCTGCGGCTGATCAATGCATCGAACGCCCGGATTTTCCAACTCGCGCTGGAGGGGCTCGAAGGCTGGATTGTGGCCATGGACGGGATGCCGCTGGCCACACCGCAACCCGTGGAAGGTTCATTCCTGCTGTCGTCGGCACAACGGGTGGACCTGATCGTCGACGTGACCGCAGAGGTCGGCAGCGCGGGCCATATCGTGCAATTGAGCCGCGATGAAAGCTTTTCTCAGGTGGCCTTCGAAGTGAGGGGCGACGGTACACGCGCGCGGCGCGGAACGCCTCAACCCCTGCCGCCGAATGCCCATGCCATGCCCGATCTGGGATCGGCAAGGGACATCGCATTGCTGATGGAAGGGGGGGCCATGGGCGGCATGCGCGGTGCCATGATGGGCGGTCGGATGTCTTCGATGCGCGACATGATGGAGACAGGAAACTTCTGGGCCTTCAATGGCGCGGTGGGTGGCATGGATGGTCCAGCACTGGCGGAACTGTCGCGTGGCGAAACCGTTCGGCTGAAGATCACCAATGACACATCGTTTCCGCATGCCATGCATCTTCATGGCATGCATTTTCACGAGATCGCACCCGATGGCAGCCTCGGCGCGCTGCGCGACACCACGCTGCTCGACCGGGGCGAAGTGCGCGACATTGCCTTCGTGGCAGACAACCCCGGAAAATGGCTGCTGCATTGCCATATGCTGTCACACGCGGCGTCCGGCATGATG
>CAYUSM010000253.1:0-5189 GCA_964447345.1 uncultured Sulfitobacter sp.
AGGTCACGCAGGAGGAAGGCTTTGTCAAAGTCGTCTCTCCCATCGACGGCACGCCAGCGGATGAGGCCGGCATCGAAGCCGGTGATTTCATCACGCATGTGAATGGGGAAAGCCTGCTGGGTCTGGTGCTGGATGACGCGGTTGAACTGATGCGCGGGCCGGTGGGCTCTGAGATCGTGATTACCGTCGTGCGTGAAGGCGAGCAGGAACCCTTCGACGTCTCCATCATCCGCGACACCATCCAGCTGACCGCCGTGCGCGCGCGCACCGAAGGCGACACCGTCGTTTTGCGCCTGACCACGTTCAACGAACAGACTTACCCCAAGATGAAGGAATATCTGGAGGAGCAGGTCGAAGCGGCGGGCGGCATGGACAAGGTCAACGGCTTTGTCATTGACATGCGCAACAACCCCGGCGGCCTGCTGAACCAGGCGATTGCCGTCTCTGATGCCTTCCTTGAGGAAGGTGAGATCGTCAGCACACGCGGGCGTAACCTCACGGACGGCGACCGCGTCAACGCCACGCCGGGCGATCTGGCCAAGGGCAAACCCATCGTGGTGCTGATCAATGGTGGCTCTGCGTCGGCTTCCGAGATTGTGGCGGGGGCCCTGCAAGACCACCGCCGGGCGATTGTGATTGGCACCAAGAGCTTTGGTAAGGGTTCTGTGCAGACAGTCATGCCCCTGCGCGGCAGCGGCGCGATGCGCCTGACCACGGCCCGCTATTACACGCCATCGGGTCGGTCTATTCAGGCACTCGGCGTCTCACCGGACATTGTGGTGGCGCAGCCGCCAGCCGTGCCCGCAAGCGAAGAGGATGAGGACGCAACAGCGCGCCCACTGCGCTCCGAAGCTGATCTGCGCGGCAGCCTGAACAATGACAGCCTGACAGAAGATGAGATCAAACAGATCGAAGCCGACCGCGCGAAGGCGGAAAAGGCTGCCGAACTGCGGGAGGAGGATTATCAGCTGGCCTATGCGATTGATATTCTCAAAGGTCTCTCTGCGCTCGGCGACAGCGACGACTAAAACGTTCTAGTGGCGTATGAAACGGCGGCGCACTGCGCCGCCGTTTGGCGTTTCCGCATTCCTAAACCCCTACAGGTTCAGCCCAGATAGATGTCCGTCGGTGGCAAGCCTTTGGCCTGGCGGTCAAGAATGGCCAGGAACCCACCTTCCAGATCACGCGCGTATCGTTCCGTATCGAAGAGGGGCAGTTTGGCACGGTCCTCAGCAAGGTGCGCTTTCAGCCTGGACATCCTCGTCGGCGTTGTGGCCAATTCCTCCATGCGCGCCTCGTAATCGCCATCCGTTGATGTGATCAGTTCCGGGAGGCCAACCGACTTCAACAGGC
Organism: uncultured Sulfitobacter sp.; assembly: GCA_964447345.1. GTDB lineage: Bacteria > Pseudomonadota > Alphaproteobacteria > Rhodobacterales > Rhodobacteraceae > Sulfitobacter. The sequence goes on from CAYUSM010000253.1 coordinate 1,354, forward strand.
TGGCGGCAACCCGCGCGGCAAACTGCTGTCCTGCCTTGGACAGCACGGGCACCCCGACCCAGAGCGCATCGCAGGCTGTCGTATGTGCATTGTAAAAGAACGTATCGACCACAAGGTCCGCGTGGCGCAACCGCTCCATATGTTCTGCCTGAGGCACGCGCGGAGCAAAGATCAAACGGTCGGAAGAGACACCATGAGCGTGCGCGACCTGCACAAGGTTTTCGCGCATGATCGGGTTGCCGTCCAGCAGCCAAAGAACGCTCTGCGGCACTCGCGCCATGACACGCATCCAGATGGTGAATTCGGTTGGGCCAATCTTTGCACTGTTGTTGAAGCAACAGAAGACAAATGCCTCTTCAGGCAAACCAACCTCCGCGCGCGTGGTAGGCGCGGCAGCGGCATTTCGGGCATTGTCTGTCGGCTGATAGCTGTTGGGCATGAACAGAATGCGCTCGTCGTAGTGCGCGCGCGCATCTGACGGGATGACCGTTTTGTCGGCAATTAGGTAGTCCATGAAAGAGGCGCCTGAACTGCCGGGATAGCCCAGGAAGCTGATTTGGATGGGTGCCGCCCGGTGCGCGAAAATACCCATGCGGGCGTCGCGGATATGACCGTCAAGGTCAATCGCAATGTCGAGTTGATCCTCGCGCGCATGCTGCGCGATCTCTGCGTCAGAGAGGTCATGGACAGTGTGAAAGGCGCTTACTTGAGCCTTCAAACGCTCCTTCATGGTGTCGGCCATCGGCGGGGCCAGGTCGTAGACACTGATGTGAAACCGCTTCGTATCATGCGCCCGAAAAAGCCCGGCGGTCAGAAAAAGTGTCGGATGGTTTTGAAGATGTCGGGAGAAATACCCGATCCTTGGTCTTTCATGAGCCTGATGCGGGATCGTGGAGGGTGAAATGCCGCCAAAACTGGCCTCTGCCCACTTCCGACTCCGCTGCAGCTGACGGGCAGGATGGTCTTCAAGGCGGAGAGCGGTGAAGGGCGGCACCGCGGAGACGATCCCAAACGTTTCGGCCTGCGCCGGAAAATCATGGAACGCCGCAAAATCACAAACCTGACCCTGCAACCGCAGCAGCAGCGCACGATTGGGCGCATTATCTGGGCGCTGCGCCGCAATCTGGCGACTGATCGACAGGGCCTCCGCATAGGCGCCGAGATTGGTGAGCGTGCTGATCAGATTGACATAGGCATCAAGATAGTTCGGCTGCAGGCGGATCGCCTCGCGCAAAGCGTCCGCCGATTCCCTGAGCCGACCCAGTGAGCGCAGCGCGTTTCCCAGATTATTCAGCGCTTGCGGATGATTGGGATTCAACGCAATGGCGCGCGCAAAACACTGTGCGGCGGCTGCGGCACGGCCCTGTTTTTGATGGACACAGCCCAGATTGAAATGCGCGGTGGCATTATCGCCATCCAGCGCGATCAGCTTGGTAAAGCACTGCTCTGCCGCCTCAAGTGAGCCCATTTCCACCTGCGCGCATCCGACAAGATGCCAGAAGGCGGGCTGATGGGGATGGTCGCGCAGCAGCTTGGTGCCAAAGCGAACCGCTTCAGCGAAGTCCCTTTTGTTGCAAAGCTGGATAAGCTTGCGATGCCCTTTTTCAGGCGTCATGCCAGCGCATCACCGCGTTGCCGGACAGGGTTCACCCGGTTTCCACGCAATGCCGCCGGAAGGCGCGTTTGAGCATGTCCAGCTCTGCACGCAGCAGGTCCATCTCGGCCCGGATGTCATCACCCAGCGCCTCGCCCGCCATGAAGGTCACATGGCCGATCTTTTCATTGGCTTCAGCGTCGCGGATGATCAGCGTCTGCACGCCATCTGCAATGGCCTGCGTGGGGATCGGGATCGACAGTGTCCAGTGATCTGCGCTTTCATTATGGGTCAGAATGATGTCAGCGACCGGGTCGTTTTCATGCGTGACTTCGATCCGCGGCGCATCCTCGCCCATGCCGGTGATAATGCCCTGCCAAACACCCTGCTGCATTTTTGTTTTGGTCAGCTGTACCGCGCCCATGCATGTGTCTCCTTCAAAGGTTTGCGCGCGGACGGCGCGTCAGGGTCAGATCACGCAGGATCACCTGGTTCATCTGCGGCCCTTCAAAGATGAGGTCGATCCAGGCCCGTTCCACCCGTTTTTCATTCACATTGGAGTAAGCAAGGTCGAACTCCACCCGGTGATGTTCTTCGTGAAGTGGCAGTTCTCGGACAATCTGTTCCGTGTTCGGGCCGTGCTTGATGTTGAGCCGCGCAAAGATTTCCAGTGGTTTTTCCAACTCCACAATCGCGTCCATGCGCAAAAGATGCGTGCGTTTCAGCCCTTCAATCCCCTCCTGCGGCAGGTCGATGACAAGCGACAGGAAAGAGCCGTCGAACTGGAAAACATCCAGGCGCAAACCATAGGGCGCAAGGTCTTCCTCACGCAGATTGCGCAATTGGCGCAGGGTGATTTCCGAAAAGCTGCAATCGTGGAAAAGCGTCACTTCGTTGCCCAGCATAGACTTTGTCTGAACCGATGAGATGCCCGGCGTTGCCAGCGGCCCGCGCCACAGGTCAGGCCGCCAGGCCCAGTCTGCGTTATGGGGTTTTGGAAAGTTCGTAGAACCAATGGCGGGCAAGGCCAGACGTTCGTCCGCCGTGTGGATCAGCTTGTCGAGATGCATCTTGAGAATGCGGGCCCGGTGGCGCTGGCGTCTCAGCAGAGGCAGCTCCGTCTCTTCCGCGCGACGGGCAGCGCGTGCCCAACGGCGGATGTTTCTGGAAAAGACCTTTCCATCCAGAAAATTGAGAGAGATCTTGGACATGCCAGCGTGTGCCTGATTGCTTTTGCGTTAGCTTATCCATGTGAGTGATTGCGTTCAAATGAATTGGCGACAGTGACAATCCTAATTCAACAAGAGTTGCCAAATTGGAAACAATGACCGTTCAGGAACCCGCACTGGTGCCGTCGATCAGCTCGGTCAGGATCGCGCGACCTTCGCCGCTGACCGCGCGGCCATCTGACGGCCCGTAAAGGGCCACGCCCATGATGTGTCCCCCAACACGCGTGGTGGCGCGCCAGTGCCGTGGGGACAGCCCCTCGACTGGTGCTGCACCCTGAGCGCGGAACAGAATGGCGTTGTCGGTTTCGCGCCGCGCGGAGATGTTGCTGAGGTCGAGCGCCGCTGCCGTATCCTCTGGGGTCGGCAGGCTGCCCTCTGCCTGGGCCGCCGAGAAGCTGACGGTGATCACACCAATTGGCGCATCTGCCGCGGCGGAAGGTGCTCCCAATGCATCACAACGCGCGATCAGCGCGAATTGCTGCTTGAGGCTGTTGCGGTCAATACAGAACCCGCGGGGCGGAACCAGCGTGACCGCGCCAAAGGCCATCTTGGCTTGGGACAGCGCAGCATTTGATGTCGTCCCAAAGCCCTCCTCGCACCCGGCGAGGCCGAGAAGGGCAAGCGCTGTCGCGGCAGCCCTAGAGCTCCATGTAGTCATGCGTTTCCGCCTTGGCCCCGGGATGCGTGACCGCACCCAAATAGGTCGGGCCGACCAGTTGAGCGTACTTCCACAATGCGCCTGAGGCATAGTTTGTCTCGCGCGGGCCTTTCCAGTCAGCTTTGCGCTGGGCCATCTCCTCGTCGCTCAGATCAACGTCGATCGTGCCGTTGATGGCGTTGATCGTGATCATGTCGCCATTCTTCAGCAGGCCAATGGGCCCACCCATCGCAGCCTCCGGTCCCACGTGGCCCACGCAGAAGCCACGCGTCGCACCCGAGAAACGTCCATCGGTGATCAGCGCCACTTTCTTGCCCATGCCCTGACCGGACAGGGCCGCCGTGGTCGCCAGCAT
>CAYUSM010000254.1:0-5092 GCA_964447345.1 uncultured Sulfitobacter sp.
GGCATCCCATGCACAAGGGCCGCCAGCGTGGCCATCCGCTGGGCCGAGATATCGGCGTTGGGTGACACCCGGTCATAGGGCAGACAGTCCCATCCCGGAAACGTCACCACCGGCATGTCTGGCGCAAAGAAGGCAAGTGCGGCCTGCATTGCCGCCATACGCTTGTCATCGCGTGCCACATGCACAACGGGCGCACCGCGCGCGACTTCATCCAGTACGGCGCGGGCGTCATAGCCTTCAGGCACGCCCGAGAGTGTGAGTTTGCTCTGCTCTACCATGTGGCCTCAATTGGCGTTCCCGCCCGCGCTGTCAACCTGCCAGCGGCCCGACCGTGACGTTCTGGTACATCCCCCAAAGCGCGGTCACAAAGATCGAGACCATGCCGATAAGCTGGGTAAAGATGCGATGGCGGTTCAGACGTTTGTAGAGTTGCTCTCCCGATGCTTCTTCGCTTTGGATCAACCGCGCGGTTGATAGGCTCAGCGCCCCCACGAGCGACAGCGGGAACGCCAAAAGGAAGACGGCTTGCGCAAATTCCACACCATAAACAAAGCCCAAAAGCACCAGCATCGTCAGGAAAAAGAACGCAAATCCCGCCAGCCACAGGCCGGACACCTGACCGATATAGAGAAGCCGGTTGATGTTGATCCGCACCATGTCTTCCAGATCAACCTCCGCCTGCCCGCCGTGCCGCTTGGCGCGCAGCACCATGTCGTAAGGCACGCCCAGGACCCAGTGACTGGCCGTGGACCAGACAACCGCCAGCACAATCCAGAACCACAGGTTTGAGAACGACCGCATATCGATCAGTTCAAAAAGTGTTTGATACCAGTCCAACGTCTTGCCTAGCCCGTGCGAAAGTCTGCTGCACATACCCAAGCTTGCCCAGAATTCCTACCCTTGAGCGGTCAGATTTTTCATGGGATGTCTTGGCGATGCTCCAGTGAGGTATTTTTGCATGAACCCGGTCCAAGCCCCCTTTCCCGCCACGCGCCTGCGCCGCACCCGCGCCACCCCTGCCCTGCGCGCTTTGGTGCGTGAAAATGCGCTGGAACTTGGTGATTTGATCTGGCCAATCTTTGTGCGCGCAGGCGAAGGCATTGAAGAACCCGTGCCGTCCATGCCGGGCGTCATGCGGCGCTCTGTCGACAAGGCGGTCGAGGCTGCCGCAGAGGCGCATGCAATGGGCATTCGCGCGATGTGCATCTTTCCTTACACCGGTATTGAGGAGCGGACAGAGGATTGCGCCGGTGCCTGGGATCCCAAGAACCACGCCAACCGCGCCATTGCTGGGATCAAATCGAAGTTTCCCGATATGGCGGTGATGAGCGACGTGGCACTCGACACCTACAATATCAATGGTCATGACGGCTTTGTCGAAGACGGTATCATCGTGAACGACCGCACGGTTGAGGCGTTGGTCAAAATGGCGCTGGCCCAGGCCGAAAACGGGTGCGATATCATCGGTCCCTCGGACATGATGGACGGTCGGATCGGTGCCATCCGAACCGCCCTGGAAGAGACCGGTCATCCTGACGTGATGATCCTGAGCTATGCTGCCAAGTACGCCTCTGCCTTCTATGGCCCGTTCCGAGATGCGGTTGGCGCATCCAGCGCTCTCACGGGCGACAAGAAAACCTATCAGATGGACCCGGCCAACTCTGACGAAGCCTTGCGGCTGGTTGCACGCGACCTCAGCGAAGGCGCAGATATGGTGATGGTCAAACCAGGCCAGCCCTACCTCGACATCTGTCGCCGTGTGAAAGACACCTTCGGTGCGCCGACATTCGCCTATCAGGTTTCTGGCGAATACAGCATGGTCAAGGCCGCCGCACAGCAAGGCTGGATCGATGAAGATCGGGTCATGATGGAAAGCCTGATGGCGTTCAAACGCGCAGGCTGCGATGGGGTTCTGACCTATTTTGCCCCCGCCGTGGCGGGATTGATCAACGGCGACTAACGCCGCGCCCTCCGGGGTTAAGAAATGTCACGCCACTTCATCCAGCCCATTCGTTGACCTTAGCACATCGTCCTTCGTGAATGCCGAGGTCAGGGTCACAACCGTATTGATCCGCTTGATCAGCGCATCGACTGCAGCTGCCATATCATCGACGTTCTCAGCGTTTTGCAACGCGTCTTTCTCCGCCGCGCGCACGGTGCTGTCGATCTTTCCGATGGCATCGGCCTGGGTGCGCGACACGTCAGCAGAGGTGTTGATCCTTTCGGTCACATCCACAACCCCCTCGCGCACATCCCGCAGGCTTTTGACAGTATCGGCCACATGGGTCACCCCGACCTTCACATGCTTCTGGCTTGTCAGGATCAGTGTGCCGATACTTTGTGCCGCTTCAGAAGACCGTTGGGAAAGCGCACGCACTTCGGACGCCACCACCGCAAAGCCGCGCCCGGCCTCCCCGGCGCGCGCAGCCTCGACCCCTGCATTCAGCGCCAGCAGGTTCGTCTGGAACGCGATCTGCTCGATCACATCGATGATCTTGGCCATCTCTTGCGCGGACCGGTCAATCTCGGCCATCGCGGCTGAGGCACTTTCGACAACCTCGCTGCTGCTTTCCGCGATCTGATGCAGGTTTTGCACCGCTTCCGCGGTAACGGTTGCGTCCTGCACTGTTTCGCGCACCCGCGTTGCGACGTCCTGCATCTTTTCACTGGCCCCCTGAATGATCAGCGCCTGATCTCGCGCGCCCTGGGCCACACGGGACATCTCAGCACCAATGGGCCTTGCCTCATCCAGCATGGCTTCCGACTGGCCTGTCACCTCGATCAATGAGCGCTGCAGTGCTTCAGCAGCAGCGTTGAAGTCCTGCCGCAAGCTTTCGTAGTCGGGTGAAAAGGGTGCTGCGATGCGGGCGCTGACGTGCTTTGTGGCGAGCGCATGAAGACCTGCACCAAGGGCGGCAAGCACCTCATCAATCTCCGTCTGTCGCCGCTGCAAGGAAGCCTCGCGCGCGGCTTCGCTTTCGCGCGCCCGTTCGTTCGCCGCCTGCACCTCCGCCGCGTCGCGCTGGGACTGCGCCAGCGCTTCTTCCGCCTGCGCCTTGGCGGCTAATGCAACGCTATGCTGCTCATCCGCCTCGGTCTTGGCCGCAACGGCGGCGTCCCGTGCTGCTTCGGCGCTGATGGTGCTGGCCTCCACGTCCCTGAGCCGTTCGGCGTTTTCGGTCAGCAGTCCATTGATGGTGCGAATGACGACAATCAGCGCTGCGGCCTCGATTAGCACGACAACAGCGTGAAATATCGTCCGCTCAAGCCCCTGAACGGTGGAGCCTGACGGATATACCAGTTCGGGCAACAGCAGCGTCATGCCTAAGTGGTGCAGAGCAATCGCAATGGTGGCGACCACGATGCTGCGCACATCCCGCAGACTGACCAGCACGGCAAGAAACGCAAAGAAGGCCATATGGCTGTCGATCTGCCAGGGGTGCTGTGAGAACGCCGCTGTCAGCGCCATTGGCTGCCCAATGAAAGTGAGAGCCAGAATGGGCTTTGAAGGTTTGGGCAATCGGACAGACGCCTGCGCGACGGCGGCAAAGAACAATGATATGCCACCAGAGATGATCCAGGGATTTTCTGCCCAAAGGCTTGCCAGAACGACCAGCGGCACCATTCCAAGGCTTGACCAGGCAATCCAGCGCATCGCATCGACATTGCCGGGCGGCGGACCGCTGGCTATCCCCTGCTCAGTCATAGCCTTCCCCGTCCACGCGACACAGTGCTGCCAGTCTTGTCGCATCGAAAACACCCCAGACCCCCTTTTTCGGCATCTGCACCACATGCAACTGCGTGCCATCCACCATGACCGCAAAGCGAGGCTGCGTGGGGCCCAGGGGTTTGCCACCCCCTGCGGCAACGGCGGCAGCGGCCCTTGGTCCGACCACCAGAACAACGTTAGACTGTTCCGTAAGCGGTGCGGATGCCAGAACACCAATCGGTCCCAACAGCGCGGCAAAAACCATCAATGCCAGCAAAATCGCATTCTCTCGAAGCAGTGTCATGAGATCGGCACTAGCCGACAGGACTTAATCTTCAGTGAAGACGACAAAGAGCACCTTTCCGCCCAAAGCCTCAAACCCCATGACAAGGCGCGAAAAACCGCCTATGATGTTGCACAAGTCGGGCAAACCGACATCAGGCAACTTTCACGGGCAGAAACCATGCAAAACTCACGACTTTCCCGCCGGGCCTTTGGCCTTGGTGCGCTGGCCGCAACATCCACCCTCGCCGCCTGCGGCAACGGTGTGGGCGGACGCGGCTCGCAACTTATCGACGCACGCGTCAGCACCACGCTGGACGAGATGTACCGCAGTTATCCCAACACCGTGCAGCTGGCACAAAAGGCCAACGGAATGCTGGTCATGCCCCTGGTGACCGAGGCCGGTCTCGGTTTTGGCGGTGCCTACGGCCGCGGGGCGCTTCTGGTCGACAATATCACGGTGGATTACTACTCGGTCGTCAAAGGCTCAGGTGGCCTGCAGATCGGTGCGCAGCAATATGCGCATGTGCTCTTCTTCATGACCGAAGCCGCATTGATGGAGTTCCGCCGCTCCCCCGGCTGGGCGGCAGGGGCTGACCTTGAATATGTGATATCGGACCGGGGCGACAGCGTCGCGGCAGATACGACTACGGTGCTGGCACCCGTCTTGGCGGCCGTCTTTGGCCGCGCTGGATTGCGCGTGGGTGCGACACTCGAAGGCACGAAATACACCCGGATCATCCCCTGATCTGGTAACTTCTTGTTAACCGCCAAAAATGAAGAACGCGCTGCAACCCTATGTTCCAGCGCGTTTAATTTTTGGTAAATGCTTGTCCCCGCGGGGACACATCTCTCTCTTTTTGGCCATATCAATTCCCGGAGGTCTGGAGGCAGAGCCTCCAGATGCCCCATCGGGGCATGCCTAGCCCATCGCCCGCAGACGCTTGATCAAGCTCGACGTGTCCCAACGCCCGCCCCCCAGTTTCTGCACATCCTTATAAAACTGATCGACAAGCGCCGTCACTGGCAGGCTTGCGCCAATCTCGTTGCCCGTCTCCAGACAAATGCCAAGATCCTTGCGCATCCAGTCGACGGCAAAGC
>CAYUSM010000255.1:0-5074 GCA_964447345.1 uncultured Sulfitobacter sp.
CGGCGGCGAAATCGGCACAGGCTTTCTCCAGCCAGTCCAGATCGCGCTTGAGTTCTGGCGCGTCTTCGCCGGTGTAAAGATCGTCCAGGTTCCATTCCGGCAGATCGCCGAGGTTCTTGTCGCCGGAAGCGGCATTTGCATCGCGGACGGGGAAGGGGAGTTGCAGCATCGGAGACCTCTTGTTGTTTGGTCTTAGGTAGGGGGACAAAGAGGGGAGGGCAAGCGGGGTATGCTCATCAGCGCTGACACGCTTCTTCCCATTTTACTGGACGGAAGGCGCTGCGGGACCCTCCAAAACCAGCAAAGGTTTCGCAGCCACCCTTGCCTGCGCTCTGTCTGACAGAGGGCTGTCCGTTTCCCAAGGAAAATCATCGTATCCCCAAAGGGGCCCCTCGAGGATTTTCCTTGGCAACCGGCCTTCCCTCCGTCCGCCTGATCGCACGCAAGGGCGGCTCCGAAACCAGCGGGATTGAGGCGGAAGCGGTCTAGCCGTACTGGCGCAGCATCTCGTTGAGGTCGTCCAGTGTGTTGGCCTCCTGCAGCGGCTTGTCCTGACGCCAGCGTTTCATGCGCGGAAACCGCAGGGCGACGCCGGATTTGTGGCGGCTGGAGGCCTGAATGCCTTCAAAGGCAATCTCGAAGACATGATGCGGCGTAACCTGCCGCACGGGGCCGAAGCGTTGCAGCGTATTCTTGCGCACCCATGCGGTGATCTGGCGGAACTCGGCGTCCGTGAGGCCGGAGTAGGCCTTGGTGAAGGGGACAAGGTCGTTGCCGTTCCAGACAGCGAAAGTGAAATCAGTGAAGAGATTGGCGCGGCGGCCCGAACCGGATTGCGCATAGATCATCACCGCGTCGATGGTCAGCGGATCGAGTTTCCATTTCCACCAGTCGCCTTTTTTGCGGCCTGAGAGGTACGGGCTGTCGGCGCGTTTGAGCATCAGACCCTCGGCATTCTCGTCGCGGGCGGTGGTGCGAAGATCGGCCAGGGTTTGCCAGTCGTCAAAAGGATGCTGCGGAGAAAGGCGCAGGGGCGCTTCGGGGGGCAGTTGTTTGAGCGCTGCCTCAAGCGTTGCGCGGCGCTTGGCAAACGGTGTGTCGCGCAGGTCCTGGCCTTCCCATTCCAGCAGGTCGTAGGGAGCAAGGACGACGGGGGCTTCTTTCAGCAGCTTTTTGGGGACCGTCTTGCGCCCGATGCGGGCCTGCAACGCGTTGAAAGAACTTGGTTTGTCGTCGTCCTGGGGCCAGACCAGAAGTTCCCCGTCCAGGACGGTGCCGGAGGGCAGATGATCCAGCGCGCGGGCGAGTTCGGGGAAACGGTCGGTCATCAGTTCCTCGCCGCGCGACCAGACGAAATAGTTGTTGTCGCGCAGGATCAGCTGGCCCCGGATGCCATCCCATTTCCATTCCGCGCGCCAGTCAGCCGGGTCGCCAAGGCTTTCGGGGGGATCTTCGAGGGCATAGGCGAGGTAGAACGGATAGGGGCGCGAGGCATCGGCAGACGCGTCCTCAGCTTCAATGAGCGTGTGCCAAGTGGTGTCGTCGGGGTGCCAGTTGCCCATCAGGCGGTGGGCGAGTTCCGCTTCGGGCTTGCCGGTGGCTTGCGCCAGTGCGCGGGTCATGAGCTTTTGGCTCACGCCGACGCGGAAGCCGCCGGTGATAAGCTTGTTGAAGAGGAAGCGTTCGCTGCCGCCAAGTTTTTGCCAGGCGTCGAGGACGAAAGTCTTTCGCGCAGGCTCTTCCACCTGCGCCAGCCTGCGAAGATCATTGATCCAATGCGACAGGGGCCGGTCTTCAGTTGATGTGTTGGGAGGCAGGACCAGCGCGATGGTTTCGGCCAGATCGCCCACGATGGCGTAGCTGTCTTCGAAGAGCCACAGCGGAATGTCGGACACCTCTGCTGCCCATTCGCGCAGGCGCGTGGTGGTGACGGCGCGCTTGGGGCGGCGGCCGGAAAAGAGCGCGACGGTCCAGAGCTTGTCTTGCTCTTCGGCCTCAGTGAAATAGCTGGCGAGGGCGGCGACTTTCACCGTGGTCTTGGTGCTTTGGTCTATAGCCCCAAAGAGTGTGGCGAAGCGTTTCATGCGTCTTCCGCCTGATCCAGGCTCTCGCCTTCGAACTGGGTGGGGACAACCTGTGCCTGCCAGCCGTTGTCATTAAGGTATCGCATGAAGATATCTGTGTAACCATGTGTGACATAAATATTTTCCGCGCCTGTCTCCCTAATTGCCCAAAGGAGGCCCGACCAGTCCGCGTGATCTGAAATCACAAAACCCCGGTCCCCTGCGCGCCGCCGCCGCACACCGCGCAGCGCCATCCAGCCAGAGGCAAAGGCGCTTTCCTGCGGGCCGAACTTGCGCGCCCATTTGCTGCCAAGGGCGGAAGGCACCGACAGGACAAGAGCGCCGGGGTGGTCCTTGGGGTTCAGATCGGCGTTGGCAAGGATTGTGTCGGGGAGGGCGATGCCTTGCGCACGCATGACGGCATTGGTGTTTTCTACCGCTGTGTGCGTGAGGATCGGGCCAATGTCCGGGTCTAACATTGACAGCAGGCGTTGCGCTTTGCCCAGGGCGTAAGCGCCCAGAAACGCTGTCTTTCCTTGCGCGGCGCAGGCGGCCCACCACGCGTTGATCTCAGCTGCGACATGTCCTTGGGGTGCCCAGCGAAAGACGGGCAGGCCAAAAGTGCTTTCGGTGATGAAGTGATGGCATTTCACCGGTTCGAAAGCTTCGGTCAGCCCGTCGTCGATGACCTTGTAGTCGCCCGAGGCGACCCAGACCTCTCCTTTCACCTCAACCCGGATTTGTGCCGAACCCGGCACATGGCCTGCTGGATGAAAGGAAACCTGCGCATCCCCGATCTTTCGAACTTCTCCAAATGCGATCCCCTCGGCCGAGATATCCCCCAATCGATGCCGCATAACCGGTAATGCCGCATGTGTGGCCAGATATGTCCCCATGCCCCAGCGCGCGTGGTCGGAGTGACCATGGGTGATCAGCGCGCGGTCCACCGGACGCCAGGGATCGATGTAGAAATCGCCAGCGGCGCAGTAGATGCCTTTGTCGGTAAAGGTGAGAACCGGATCGCGTGTCATGTCTCATGATCTAACACGCAATGGAGCTTTGCAAAGGTCAGGTGGTGATGGTGCCCAGGAACAGTTTTTCGATGCCATCCATGATGGGCGTGCGCAGGGCCTCTGTCTCCATCAGGACCTCGTGTTCGCCACCTTCGACAATCACGAGTTGACCACCTTTCCAGCTTTCCATGCGTTCGTGGATGCGGGGCACGCCCACGATACGTTCGTTGCTGCCCAGCCAGGTGGTGGCAGGCAGGTTGGGCGCGGCCCGGCTGGCCAGATGATCGGTCTCGGCAAAAGCTTCGCGCAGCCAGTGATAGCTGGGGCCACCAAGAGACAGCTCTGGATGGGCAATCAACTGGTCGCGCATCATGTCCCACATTTGGTGGTCTGTGGTCAGCATGTTGTCTTCAAACGGATCGCTGAGCACATAGGGCTCAGGCTTGGTGCCGGGGGGCAGCAGGTGGCCCTTGCCAATCCGAGGCATCAAAGTGGAAAGCCCTTTGGCAACAAGCCGCAGGTGCGGTTTGACATAGATGCCCCACATCGGACCGGTGAAGGCCACAGCCTGGACACCCAGTCCTTCCATGACGGCCCGCAGACCAATGCAGCCGCCCATTGAATGGGCGAGCAGGAAGTAGGGGCGGGGCAGGCTGAGGTGTCGCGCGACGCGCATCAGGGCGGCCACGTCTTTCTGATAGTCCGAAAAAGCTGCGACATGGCCCGTCAGCGGATCAGGCAACAGCCGTTCGGCCAGGCCTTGTCCTCGCCAATCGATAGCAATGGTCGCAAGGCCACGCGCAGCCAGTTCTGCCGCCGTGACCCCATATTTTTCAATGTATTCGGTGCGTCCGGGGAAAAGCAGCACCGTGCCCCTGGCCCCTTCAAGGGGCCAGTGCCCGACCCTGATCTTCTTTTGGTCCGACGTCACAGCCCAGTGGGCCTGCCCGCCCGGCGGGCCCGGCTGGACGTCGGTAAAGAATGGGGCCGGGGTGAGGTCCATCAGGCCAGAACGGTTGCCAACTTCATTGCCATGCCCATGTCGCCATCGACCTTCAGCTTGCCGGTCATGAAGGCGGACGTGGGGTTGGTGTCGCCTGACAGGATTTCCTGGAACGTATCTGCATCCGCGCTCAGCGTCACATCTGCAGGCTCGTCCGCCGCGCGGGCGCCGCTGCTGTCGATCATCACGCAGCCTTCGCCTTCGATGTCAAACTTTGCAGTGCCGTCGAAGTCAGCGCCTGATACCTTGGCATCCAGTTCTGCTACAGCTTGGTTCACAATATCGCTCATGTCGTGCCCTTTTTGGCTAAATGGCTCCCACGTGTCTGGAATATCGGCGGCAGCCTGTTACATTCACATGTGTTATGCGCATGTTACCCGTCAACCTCAAACGTCACCTTACGGCACTTGTCCCAGCGGTGTTGCTGTGCGGCACGGGTTTTGCCGAACCGACGCCGCCGGAACTCTTGGATAGGTTGAAAAACGCGACCGAGGCGGAAGCCCCGCGCGTCGTGGCCGAGATCGAGACGGAATGGTCGAAATCAGGTTCTGCCGCGATGGATTTGCTGCTGCGTCAGGGACGCAAGGCGATGGAGGACGGGAATTTCCCGCTGGCCATTGAGCATCTGACCGCGCTGACCGACCACGCGCCGCAGTTTGCGGAAGGCTATCACGCGCGGGCGGAGGCCTATTTCCGCGCGGATCTCTACGGGCCTGCGCTGGATGATCTGGAAACCACGCTGGCGCTGAACCCGACACATTTCGACGCCATCTTTGGTCTGGCCGTCATGTTTCAGGAGTTTGGCGATCTGAGAAAGGCGGCTGAGCTTTATCGCAAGGTGTTGGCCCTTCACCCCAACCACAAAAACGCGCGCGAGGCTCTGAGCCGCCTCAAGCGCGACGGCATCGGCCGCGAACTCTGATCGGGGACAAACGTGTCGAAGGACAGCCGGGTTGTGGCCATTCTGGGCCCGACCAACACGGGCAAAACCACCT
>CAYUSM010000256.1:0-4962 GCA_964447345.1 uncultured Sulfitobacter sp.
ACGGTGCTGACAGGTTCGGGTAACCTGCGGGCCGCACTCGTGGTCGTTGTCTTTGCCATCGTGGCACATATGACGCTCAAAGGCGTGCTGGCCCCGCTGCGCACCGCTTTGGGCAGCGTCACGGTCGATATGGGGGAGAACATCACCCTTGCCGCCCTGCCCGGTGGTGCGCTGCTCTGGAGCGCGGCGATCGCGCTTACGGCGATTGTTTTCGCACTACGCTCCGGCAACCGTCCGGGCATGCTGGTCCTTGCCGCCCTTATTGGATTGCTTGTCCCTGCCGCCTGGGTTGGCACGGGCTTTGTGCTTTACGATGACTTCGATCCCATCGCGCTGGAAAGCCTGTCCTTCACCTCACCCGCCGCAGATACGCTTTTCTGGAGCATCGCCAGCACCTCCATTGCGCCCGGCTTTGGCACCGGCCTGATCGCAGGCGTGCTGGGCGGCGCGCTGGCCGCCAGCTTGATCTTTGGCGGTTTTCAGTGGCAAAGCTTCGAAAGCCCCCGCCAGACCGGCCGCTACATGAGCGGTGCGGCCCTGATGGGTGTCGGCGGTGTGCTGGCTGGTGGCTGTACGCTGGGTGCGGGCCTCTCAGGTGTCCCGACCCTCTCGGTGGCAGCCGTCCTTGGCATCGTGATGATCGCTGTGGGCGCGAAGGCCACGCAGGCCCTGCTCAGCCGATATGCTTCCGCAGACGACGCACCATCCACCACACGGTCGCTACAACCGGCAGAGTAACCACAGCCGTCAGCAGGCCTTTGCTGACGTCCAGTGCCTCGGCGGCGGGGTAGAGCAGATATCCCGCCAGCGACACGCCGTAATAGCTGATTGCCACCACTGACAAGCCTTCGACCGTCCGCTGCAGACGCAGCTGCAGATCGGCGCGTTTGTCCATGCTCGCCAGGATTTTCTGGTTCTGGGCTGAGCGTTCCACGTCGACCCGCGTCCGCAACAGCTCCGCTGCACGTACCGCCCGTTCGGACATCGTCTTGAGCCGCCGTTCGGTGGATTGCACCGTCCGCATCGCGGGTTCGTAGCGTCGCATCATAAACTCCGCGATGCTTTGCCGCGACATGAACCGCGCCTCGCGCAGGGCCTCAATCCGCTGTTCTACAATGGCCTGATAAGCGCCGGTGGCACCAAAGCGGAAGGCTGTCTTCATCGACAGATCTTCAAGCTCCACCGAGATGTCGAGCAACGCGTGCAGCGTGTCTTCCGCCTTGCCGCTGGGCCCGCGCATTTGTGCCATCAGATCGGTCAGCTTCTGATCAAGATCATTCAGTTGCGGGGACAACCAGCGCGACATGGAAAACCCCAGCATCGAGGACGACTTGTAAAGCTCGATCTCGCACAGCCTTTGCACGATCCGCCCGGTGCGCCGTGTCCCCGTCTTCTGATCCTTGAACAGCGCGATGCGCAGATGTCCCGCGGAATCGATACGGAAGTCCGTGGCGACAATGGCGGCCCCTTCCAGCACATCCGCAACCGCAAGGCTTTCCGGTACAAACCATTCGCTGAGCTTTGCGGTGATCTCTTCTTCCTTCTCCGGCTTCGGCATCAGCCGGATGAGCGCGGAGGTGATACGCCCGCCGGGGGCATCGTTGAGCCAGTAGTCGGGAAAGACGTCGAATTCGCCGGGATCAAAAGGCCGTTCGCCCGCCTCGTCCCGGAAGACGGTGTAGGTGACCAGTTCTGTATGTTGCTCCCACTTCAGCCAGTATTTGCCCATCTCACCGTAGTAGTGCGTGGCATTGGCATCCGGCTTGGGCGCGCCGTAATGGTCCAGAAGTGCCGTCAGATGGGCAAGGTCCCTGCTTTTGTCGCGGTTGGCAGCATCGTCCGGTTCCTTGATCGCCAGGAACACCGCCGTTGAGGGTGCCACCAGCGAGGGAAAGGGGCGCGCGTGCAATTCTCCGGTCAGGGCATAGCGCTGTGGATAGTCTTTGATCGGTGCCATGGGCCTGTCCGTGGTCAATTCTGTGTGCCTATACATAGGCAGTTTTTTCAATTTGAACAGAGAAAAGTTATATTTTTCAGGATGTTGGCCGTGTACTTTTGTATACCGGAAAGGCTCAACCCTTGACAATCACTGGCAGAATTTCTGCACAGGGCTAGTTGGCGGGCATCACGACAGTGGATGAGGAGCCGCAACTTTGCCCGACCAAGCACAAGATGAAGGCGACAGGAGCAACAAAGGTGATCTGACCAAGGGACCCGTCTGGCGGGCGCTGGCGTCCATGTCCGCGCCGATGAGCTTTGGCATCTTTGCGGTGCTCAGCGTCGGTTTGGCGGATGCCTATTTCCTGGGGCAATTGGGCGGCGCGGAGCTGGCGGCGGTCGGGTTCATCTACCCTGTCACCACCGCAATCACATCGCTGTCCATTGGTCTGAGTGCCGGTGCCAACGCCGCGCTGAGCCAGGGTGTGGGCCGCGGGGACGACGACGAGGCCACGCGGCGTCTGGGCCTGCATGCGATCACTCTGGGGTTGGTCCTGTCGCTGACTGTGGCGCTGGTTGTCTGGGCCATTTACCCTTTGATCTTTTCGGCATTGGGGGCGACCGGCACTGTCTCAAAGAACATTGCGGCCTATGTCCCTGTCTGGGCGATGAGCTTTCCCTTCCTTGTTGTGATGATGATCACCAACGCGGTCTTTCGCGCACATGGGGACAGCCTGACATCTGCGTGGATCATGGTGCTGGCAGCCGTGGTCAATGTGGCGCTCAACCCTCTGCTGATTTTCGGCATGTGGGGCCTGCCAGAGCTTGGCATGACCGGTGCGGCGCTCTCGACGCTCATCGGGCGCGTCATTGCCGTTGGGCTTGCCCTCTACATCGCGTGGCGGCGGGGACTGCTGGGCTGGTGCGGTCGCTTCTTTGCGGGCATCTGGGGCTCTGTCACGAACATCCTGCATGTGGGCGTTCCTGCGGCCTTCTCCAACGCGATCAACCCCGCTGGCATGGCACTGGTCACTGCGGCTGTTGCGACCGTGGGCGAAGCGGCGGTGGCAGGTTTTGGCGCTGCCACGCGCATTCAGTCGATGGCGTTGGTCCCCCTGCTGGCCCTGTCATCTGGGATTGGGCCGGTGATCGGACAGAACTGGGGTGCAGAAAAGCAGGAGCGCGCGCAGGCCGCCACGGCAACGGGCTTCTGGTTTTGCATGGGCTATGGTGGCTTGGTTGCACTGGTACTTGGCATCTTTGCAGAGCCTCTGGCCAATGTCTTTGCCTCAGGGGCCGAGGACGCCGCCTACGCCGCTATCTACCTGCGCTTTGTGGGTCTGTCGCTCTTCGGATACGGGCTGGTGGTGACCGCCAATGCCGCCATGAATGCGCGGGACAAAGCCGTCTGGTCGATGGGTCTGAGCCTTGGGCGCATCTTCGCGCTCTACCTGCCGCTGGCGTGGCTGGGCGCGCTGACCCTGGGCTACGCAGGCATCATCGCGGCTGCTGTGCTGGCAAATGTCTTAGCGGGCTGGGCTGCGGTTGTCTCGGCCAAGGGGACCGGATTGCTCGCGACGCAGAACGCGCTGCTCACGGCTCCGCTCAAGATGATCCCGCAGAAAGCCAGAGAGGCGTGACAGCCGCCGGCTCACACGCTTTTTCGCGGCACTCAGGGCTGACGCATCCCCGGAGTTTGCAGTCTTTGCTGCCCAAAGGGTGTCAACCATCTCGCTGAACCAGGAAGGCACCACGTCATCCTCCGGCGATGGCACGCTTTTCTGGGCGATGTTCTTTTTGTGGTTCGGCACCACCACGGCCCAACCCGAGTTCGGATTGCGCTTGAGGTGCTGGCGGATGAAGAAGGCTTCAAGCCGCGTCTGGACGTTGATCATGGCAAAGCCTGACAACAGCGCAAGGCCAAGGAAGATGAACAGCCCCCAATCAGGCAAGGCGATGGCACAGAGGTAGGAGATCCCGATAAGCATCAGGAAATGGCTTCCAATCAACAAAACGCCAAGCGCGAAAACCATGTGGCCCTCCAAAGGTCTGATGGTGCTTTCGCGTTAAGGTTAACGCTGAAATCTGGTCAAATCGTGTCGGCAGCTTGGGCATTTTTCCTGCAAAAACGCCTGAATATGCCGACAATAAGGAGATCGGGGCCGATTTGGGGCGTTCGCCCGCGCATTGCGGTGGCAGATGCTTGTGCGGTGATCGCAAGAGATTCGCAGTGTCGCCCCGAGGGGGCTACGTCTCTGAGGAAGAAACTGGACGCGGTTTGGTCTGGAGCACTGCAGCGGAAATGCCGGTTGCGATGCGCGCCTTTGCGATATCCGTAAAATGCAAAACGCCCCGCCGGATATGGCGGGGCGTTTCCTTGTTTCCTGCGGCGCGCCGGATCAGTCGATCATCGGCAGCAGCTTGTCCAATGAGGCCTTCGCATCGCCATAGAACATCCGCGTATTGTCCTTAAAGAACAGCGGGTTCTCAATACCGGAATAACCCGTGCCCTGCCCGCGCTTGGAGACAAACACCTGCTTGGCCTTCCAGCATTCAAGCACCGGCATGCCCGCAATTGGAGAGTTCGGATCGTCCTGTGCGGCAGGGTTCACGATGTCGTTGGAGCCGATCACGATGGCCACATCCGTGTCAGGGAAGTCCTCGTTGATCTCGTCCATTTCCAGCACGATGTCATAAGGCACCTTGGCCTCGGCCAGAAGCACGTTCATGTGCCCCGGCAGACGGCCTGCCACGGGGTGAATGGCAAAGCGCACATTCTTGCCCTTGGCACGCAACTTCTTGACCAGTTCAGACACGGCACCCTGCGCCTGTGCCACCGCCATCCCGTAACCGGGGATGATGATAACGCTGTCGGCTTCATTGAGCGCCGTAGCAACACCATCCGCCTCAATGGCCACCTGCTCGCCCTCCACGGCCATCTGCTCACCTGCAGGGCCGCCAAAGCCACCCAAAATCACAGAGACAAAAGAGCGGTTCATCGCCTTACACATGATGTAGGACAGG
>CAYUSM010000257.1:0-4939 GCA_964447345.1 uncultured Sulfitobacter sp.
AGCGCCGATGGTACTGCGTCTTAAGACGTGGGAGAGTAGGTCATCGCCAAACCTAGTAAGTCCTTCGAGGCATGTATCTCTCTGCGATGATCAAAAGATAGCTTAGTGGCGCGGGATGGAGCAGCCCGGTAGCTCGTCAGGCTCATAACCTGAAGGTCGTAGGTTCAAATCCTACTCCCGCAACCAAGTTTTCGCCGCCCTTTCGGGGCGGTTTTTTCGTTTTTGGGCTGTATTGAGCGCCAATTCATCTGATCCTCCATAGATGAGCTGGGCGTCGCGGCTGACGTTTCGCAAATCGGGTGCTGAAGACCGCCGCAAACCGCCCCCGCACTCCATAAACCCGTTGAACTCGGGCTCTCTGAAAGCTTCTGAGCGACACGGATAGGCGGAATTTCGCCGAAAACATACCCTGGGCGTCTCTGAACAAGAGATTTCGGGCATTCTCGCCTGATCAAACCAAGACTTTTCAGAACGTCAGGAATTCAAATGAAGCGCTTTCTCAAAATCGTGGCGATCATCGTCATCATCATCGTGGTTGCCATTGCCATCTTGATCTTTGTCACCGCCGGATCCCGGGACATTGCGCGCAACTTTGTGCTGTCGGCCACAACGGGCGCTTATGATGAGGCCGTGGCGGCGATGCACCCGGAACTCGCCAAGCAATTCCCGAACGAAGAGATGCAAAAGATGTTCGGTGCCAGCAAACCCTACACCGAGGTCAGCTTCTCTCAGGTGCAGGCCAGCGGGTCCCGCACGACATTGGAAGGTGTGGGGCGCACCGAAGACGGATGCGAGAGCGTTGTGGCGTTTACCCTGCTGGGGGACAAGATCATCGCCTTTGATATCAACCCGCTTTGTCGGGAGTAGGGCGCGCCCTCCGCTTTCAAAACGGCAATTTCTTGTCGGCGCCCTGACGGACATCCGCTAGGGAGTTTGCAGATGCCGCGCGACGTGTTCGTTGCCAATGGGCAGGTCCAATTCCTGTTGTTTTTAAGCGCGCAATTGCTGCGATGACGCCCGCGCGCCCTTGACTTCCAGCCCCTCAGAAGGTGTACCTGCGCCGATGAATTCAGCCCTCGAAAGGGACCCGACATGCACGCCTACCGCAGCCATTCTTGCGCCGACCTGAATATTTCCAACAAGGGCGATACCGTTCGCCTGGCCGGATGGGTCCACCGGGTGCGCGACCACGGCGGCGTCCTGTTTATCGACCTGCGCGACCACTACGGCATGACGCAGGTGCTTTGCGATCCTGACAGCCCGGTCTTTGCTGAGGTGGAGAAGGTCCGCTCCGAATGGTGCATCCGGATTGATGGCGAGGTGAAGGCGCGAGATGAAAGCCTGATCAACCCCAAGCTGCCCACCGGTGAGATCGAGGTTTACATCCGCGACATGGAAGTACTGGGCGATGTGAACGGTGACCTGCCGCTGCAGGTCTTTGGCGATCAGGAATACCCTGAAGAGACGCGGCTGAAGTACCGCTACCTCGACCTGCGTCGCGAGAAAATGCAGCAAAACATGAAACTGCGTTCTGACGTGGTGGCCTCGATCCGCAAGCGCATGTGGGATCAGAACTTTCGCGAATTCCAGACGCCGATCATCACGGCCTCGTCCCCTGAAGGCGCGCGCGACTTCCTAGTGCCCTCCCGCCTGCATCCGGGCAAATTCTACGCCCTGCCGCAGGCCCCGCAGCAGTTCAAACAGCTGTTGATGGTGTCGGGCTTT
The DNA here is from genome assembly GCA_964447345.1 of uncultured Sulfitobacter sp. Taxonomy (GTDB): domain Bacteria; phylum Pseudomonadota; class Alphaproteobacteria; order Rhodobacterales; family Rhodobacteraceae; genus Sulfitobacter. Next base: position 1,726 of record CAYUSM010000257.1, read on the forward strand.
GACAAGTATTTCCAGATCGCTCCCTGTTTCCGGGACGAAGACCCGCGCGCCGATCGGTCACCCACCGACTTCTATCAGCTCGACATGGAAATGAGCTTTGTTGAGCAGCAGGATGTGTTCGACGCCATCCAGCCTGTGCTGACCGGCATTTTCGAGGAATTCGGTGGTGGTAAGAAAGTCGATCAGACCTGGGAGCAGATTTCCTACAAAGATGCAGCCCTGTGGTATGGGTCGGACAAGCCGGACCTGCGCAACCCGATCAAGATGCAGGTTGTCAGCGAACATTTCGCCGGTTCCGGCTTTGCCATTTTCGCAAAACTCTTGGAGCAGGAAGGCACAGAGGTCCGTGCCATTCCCGCACCCACTGGCGGCAGCCGCAAGTTCTGCGACCGTATGAATGCCTATGCGCAGAAAGAAGGGCTGCCCGGCATGGGCTACATCTTCTGGCGCGAAAAGACGGCCGATGCCGTGGCGCAGGAGCTGGGGATCAGCGTGAAGGAAGCCCAAGCCAAGCTGAAATCCGGTGAGGTCGAGGGTGGCATGGAAGCGGCAGGCCCGCTGGCCAAGAACATCGGACCGGAACGCACGGAGGCCATCCGCCAGCAATTGGGTCTCGATATCGGCGACGCGGCTTTCTTCCTTGGCGGCAAGCCCAAGTCATTTGAGGCCATCGCAGGCCGCGCGCGCAACATCATCGGTGAAGAGCTGGGCCTGACCGATCAAGACCGCTTTGCCTTTGCCTGGATCGTGGATTTCCCGATCTACGAAAAGGACGACGAGACCGGCAAGATCGACTTTGAACACAACCCCTTCTCCATGCCCCAAGGCGGGATGGAGGCGCTGGAAGGCGACCCGCTGAAGGTGCTCGGCTATCAGTACGATCTGGCGTGCAATGGATACGAACTGGTCTCCGGCGCGATCCGGAACCACAAACCCGAGATCATGTTCAAGGCGTTTGAGATTGCAGGCTACGGCGAAGACGAGGTGCGCAAGCGCTTCGGCGGCATGGTCAACGCTTTCCAATACGGCGCGCCACCGCACGGCGGTTGCGCGGCGGGCATCGACCGTATCGTGATGCTGCTGGCGGAAGAGCAGAACATCCGCGAGGTGATCCTCTTCCCGATGAACCAGCGGGCGGAAGACCTGATGATGAACGCCCCCAGCGATCCGACAAGCGATCAACTGATGGAGCTGGGGCTGCGGGTCATTCCGCAGGAGTAGGGATCAGACTGCAAGATCCAAAGGCAGGTCGCCTATGTCTTTCAGTCTGTTGCCAGCCATCATCATTTCAAGTGTGTCGAGGTAACCTTCATAGCCGGGTTGCCGCAGACAGTCGTGCAACTCAAGCAAGGCAAAGTGGTAAACGCAGTCAATATCGCCTGTCCCAAGGGCCAGCGAGGCAATCCGACTTGGAAGCGGCTCTCCAGTAACAACAACTGTACGGGGTAAGGCTCCTTTTCGGTTTCGCACGAGGTTAAGACCTTCGGACCGCGCATTCTGCGCCCGATCGCTTCTCAATGTCCACTTGCAGCTGATCGACGCGTGCAAGATGGGTCTGGAGTCGAATGTTCCCCGCAGATCGCTGTTCCGTGCAATCTTGTCATCAACGAGAGGATGATAGCGATTGATGCTCTCATCAAGTTCGGGATGCCGCGAAATGACAATGTCCGGCTTGATCAGGTAATCAGACCCAAGCGCAGTGGCTATTTCACGATTGGATTTCGCAATCTCTTCTAAATCATCCAAATGCGCGTATTGCTTAAATTTCGCTATGTACCCGCCAACTTCGACTTCGAATTTTCCCGGCCTTAAATGATTCATGTAGGAGAAGGCTTCTTTCACAAAAGCAGCGCAGATGAGTTCAAATCTCGCTCCCGATGTCTGCCCGGCGAGCTTGGGCGAAACCGAGGCGTTTCCGATCCGTGAGACGACGCCGTTGGCAAATAACGTGCTCCACTTGCTGCCCTTGTCGGCATTGCTGGGAACGCCGCTTTGCGAGACGGTCAATACCTGATCCAGAAGCGTCGCATGGAACTGTGTTCTCAGGTCTGAGAGGACGCTCACGGCGATCCCGCAAAAGAGACTTTTGCACCACTCAGCGCATTTGCAATTGAAGACCCCACGGCCTGGGCCACGGCTGGTGGGAACGCATTGCCAACTTGCCGATAAGCAGGAGTTTTTTTGCCATAGAATTCCCATTCGGGTGGGAAACCCTGTAAACGTGCGGCCATTTTCACCGTCAGACGTGGCATGCCGACAAATCCCGGGTCAGGGGGCTCTTCCGCGAGTGTCCGGCCTTCGACACCCAGCTCTGCCCAGGCCTTTCTTGCGCGCGTCGGGCCAAGATCGGGGCCGCCATGCTTCTTTGATCCGCCGACCAAAGTTGGTGCGATTTTCTGCGCGCCTTTGGCCCAAGATCGCGCGCCTTTCCAACCACGAGACGCCATTTCTTCGACAAGAACATCACCCACCGTGGGAGTGTGTTGCTCGCAAGGTTCAGGCCAAGTGAAATGAGGTGTGATATCCTTCTTGAACCCAACAATCACGACGCGTGGGCGCAATTGCGGAACACCAAAATCTGAAGAATGCAAAAGCCGCCAATTCACATCGTAGCCCAAAGTCTGAAATTCTGACCTAAGGTTCTGGCGAAAACTATCAAACGTCGGGTCAAGAAACCCTCTGACGTTTTCGATCAGAATGGCCGAGGGCGTGCATTGCTTTGTGACCCTGATGAAATCTGCAAACAGGTTTCGCTCGTCCTGTTCTCCGAGCTGTCGGCCGGCTTTAGAAAACGGGGGACAGGGCAGGCCCCCAGCAAGCAAATCAACACCCTGGAATTCAGTTCCATCAAAGGTCTTTATGTCCGCCTGTGCGCCTTCAAACACCCGCCAATTGGGACGGTTCAGCTTAAGGGTTTCCCGCGCATGGGCGTCAATTTCGCAAAGGCCTATGTGCCGAAAACCAGCTGCTTCGAGCCCGAGCGCCTGGCCCCCTGCACCGGCACAAAGCTCAAGTGACGTCGGTGCCTGTAGAAAGTCCTTAGCCCCATCCATGGCGCTACGTAGCCAAGATGGAAAGCTTATCGACAGCTATATGTTCGTAGAAATCGCTGGTATGTAGACAAACCCGAGGCACCGCGCCCCGGGCTATGTCACCAATGCGCCAAGGCGGGTCCGCCATGACGCAACCAAATCTGTCGGACCCCAGAAAGCTC
>CAYUSM010000258.1:0-4921 GCA_964447345.1 uncultured Sulfitobacter sp.
GCAGAGGGCGCGAAATGCGCGCGTTGCTGGAAGGTCTTGCCGGACGTGGGCAGCCATGCGCACCCCGGTGTCTGCAAGCGCTGCGATGACGCTGTCAGCGAAAACGCTTGAGGCGGAGATACGCCGTCAGGTGATCATGCGGGGGGCGGGCAAGACGATCTGCCCCTCGGAAGTGGCGCGGGCTTTGGCCGGGGACTGGCGGGCGGTGATGCCGCAGGTGCGCGCGGTCGCGGCGGAGATGGCGGCACGGGGCGAGATTGCTGTCACGCAGAAGGGCGTGGCGGTGGATGCGGTTGAGGCCAAGGGCCCCATTCGGTTGGGATTGGCCTGAGCGCCATTTGTTTCGCGCGCGAAACATTTGCATTAACAATGGGTTAACGGGTGCGCAGCGCCTACGGGCATTTGGCGCAGGTTTCGGATTGAGGGTCCGTCGGCCTTGGGGCAAGCTTTGCCCATGAAACGACGCACCGTAGATACACAGTTTGGAGAGTTGACGCTGACCGAAGAGGACGGCGCAATTGTCGCCGTCGATTGGTTTCGGGCGGCGCGGCAGGATGCGTCGGACCTGCTGGATGAGGCGGCCAGGCAGCTGGCGGATTATGCGGCGGGCAGGCGGGAGGATTTCGATCTGCCGTTGCGCGTTGCGGGCTCCGATTTTCAGCGTGATGTCTGTGAGTCGATGTCGGCGATCCCCTTTGGCTATACGCGGACCTATGGGGAGATTGCCAAGGACCTTGGCGTGCCTGCGCAGGCCGTGGGGCAGGCCTGTGGTGGCAATCCCATTCCCGTCATCATCCCTTGCCACCGGGTGATGGGGGCCAAGGGGCTGACCGGCTTTTCCGGGCGCGGCGGGGTGGAGACCAAGGTGGCGCTCTTGCGGCATGAGGGGGCGGCGGGGCTGCTGATCTAGGCGGGCCGCTTTTCGTCATAGCTTTGTCTGCGTACGAGGCCGAACATCGCGTAGAGGCCAAGTGCGGCGAGCGGCAGGCAGGCCAGAAAGATGATGCGGGCGACGGACATCGCGTCCTCCGCGTCGTCCATATCCAGAAATCCTGCGGCATTCGCGACGACACCGATGTAGGCGGCCCCGAGCGCGTAGCCGAGACGCTGGATGGTGGGCAGGGCACCGGTGACGCGTTGTTCCTCATCTGCGGAGACAAGGGCCGTAATGCGGCGCAGGATGAAGGTATATGCCAGACCGAAGCCTGCGCCCTCGATGAAAGCGATGACAGCGATGAGCCACACGGGGCCTGCCGGGACGACGTAGGCGAAGGCCATGACGCTGAGTGCTGCCATCGTCATGCCGGTGGCGATCCAGAGACGGTCAAGACGTTCGGGTGAGCCGCTGACGGCGATGGCGGCAAAAGTCCAGCCGATAGAGGAAGCGGCGACCACATACCCTGCCACCAGTGCGGAGGTATTGTGGATCGCGGTCATCAGCAGAGGGCCGTAGGCGAGGATGGGGATGGTGGCCATTGCCAGGGCGAAAAGCATCAGAAGCGTGGCACCGGCAGGGTGGCGCGGGTTGAGGGGCGCGCGGGGCAACAGGCGGTCTTCGCCTGCGCGGCCATCGCGGCGCAGGAAGAGGTAGAGGCAGGCAAGGCCCGCAAGCGCGAGGGCGGTGGTGCGTAATGGGTCGACCCGCACACCGCTGGCCGAGATCAGGATCACGCCTGCGCAGAGCAGCATCAGACGCGCGAAGGGGAAGGTGGTGGTAGTGGGCGCTGATTTGGGGCTTTCAAAGGTGGGGCGGGTCGCAATCCAGAGGGCAAGGCCGAGGGCTTGTGCGGCGAAGAACCAAAAGCCGATGCGCCAGGTGGCGTATTCGACAAAGAGACCGCCCAGCAACGGGCCCAGGAAGGCCGACATGCCCCAGAAGGCGGAAACAACGGCAAGCACCCGGGCGGCGAGACGGCGGGGAAAGAGCACGCCGATGGCGACAAAGGCCATGGCGACAAGGCCGCCGCCGCCCAGACCCTGAAAGACCCGGCCCAGCAGCAGGATTTCCATGGACGGGCTGATGGCACTGATGGCGCAGCCCATGCCAAAGAGCGTGGCGGCAAAGCTCATGGGCAGCTTCAGCCCGTGGCGCATGGTCAGGAGCGCGCTGGCGGCCCCAGCAACGATGGAGCCGATCTCGTAAATGGAGACGGTCCAGCTGACGAGCGCCTCACCGCCGATCTCGGCCACGATGGCGGGCAGTTTGGTGGCCACGATCAGGCTGTCTGCGGCGTGCAGCCACACGGCAAGACAGACCAGCGCCAAGGCGCCGGTGCTGCCGCTGCGCAGGAATTCTGTCCAGGAGACGTAGTCATCTGCGGTGTTTTGGGGAGTGTCTTGCATGGTGTCCTTTTGGTCTTTGGACACCTCTTTGGAGGCTCAACCTAGGTTCAGGTCAAGCCAAATCTTACGCCAATTGTTTTGGTTCGGTCAGTTGCTGGATGGCGCCCGCGCTGACCAGATAGATCGAGGTGATCACGAGGCCCCAGTGCGCCCAGCTTTCAGGATGGAAATCGACCCAGGCGGCCCAGCCCGCAAAGAAGGTCCAGGCCAGCGCCATGGGCAGAGTGATCAGCCGCCAGCGTTCGGTACGCACGGGATGCACAAATTTAATCGGCACAAACATCGCAATCGACAGCACCGTCACGATGATCAGGCAAACCCACCACGGCGGTGAAAGGGCAAAGAGCACCAGCACCAGCATGTTGAAACAGCCGGGGAAGCCCGAAAAGGAATTGTCCTTTGTTTTCATGCGCGTGTCGGCGAAATACATGGCCGAGGCGAAGGTGACGATGATGATCATCACCCAACCGGACCAGCCATCCATCAGACCGGATTTGAACAGCGCGAAGGCCGGGATGAAGACATAGGTCAGATAGTCGATGATGAGGTCCAGAAGGACACCGTCAAACTCCGGCGCGTTGACCTTGACGTGGTAGCGGCGGGCAAGTGGTCCGTCGATGCCATCCACAAAGAAGGCGACGACCAGCCAGAGGAACATCAGGCTCCATTTGCCATCGACGGCGGCGAGCATGGCCAGCATGGCAAAGACCGCGCCCGTGGCTGTGAAAAGATGGACGAAGAGGGCGCGCATTCGGATCGACATGGAGCCCTGTGTGACAAATTGGGCGGGAGGAGGAAAGAGAAAAGAAGGATGTCCGGGTGTCCACCGGATGGTGCAAAAAATTGTGGCGATCTTTGAACCTTCTGAACCTGAGCACCGACCAACATTTGAAACGATCACAAAGTCGGTCCAATCAGGAGAGAAGACATGCGCGTCAATATTGCAAAGAGAAGCTATCCCATGAACGTCACAGGTGTGCTGAAAAAGCCGATCCTGCTGAAGGCTTATTCTGATTTTCTCAAGAGCCGGTATGCGGATGAATTGCTGGACTATGTGTTCTGCACGGTGGTGCAAAAGAAGTCGCCGCATTTCATGTACTGGAACTTTATCCACGATACGGCCAAGAAGCAGGTCAACCTCGGGGCGCACGGGACAAACCTGCGTGAGCCCATCGAAGCGGCCATCAATGCGCCGGACAAGGTGGATATGAAGGGTCTCAAGGAGTCGCTTGCTGCCGTTTATTCGCATGTCGTCAACATGTTGGATCAGAACTTCAAACTGGCCTTTTCCAAGTCAACGCAGTTGGAAGACTTCGCTTTGGCTCAGGTCAGACTGAAGCCGCGCGATGCGCTGACCAAGCTGGACGTATCTGCGTCGAAATACGCGAAATATGGTCGGACAATTGTCCTGCATCTGGCCTTTGGCCGCACCAAAGAGGCCAAGATTGAAGTGGAGAAGCTGCTGAAAAAGGCCACGGGCAAGAAGCCCACCAGCAAGGCGATGATCAAGCATATGAAGGCATTGGAAAAGGCGCTGTAGGTTGCGCTTGGCCGGTGGTGTGACAGGCCATGGCACCACCGGTCGTGACTTCGGGGTCGCCAGTATTGAACAGGCTTACGAAACGGATTGGCCACGGGGTTCAAGGAACAGACCCGTCGGCCGCTCTGGTTCAGAATGATATGGAGATAGAATGATGCGATTTCTTGCGGCACTTTGCGTTGTCACAGCCCTGTTGGTCGGACCGGTCGCGGCGCATGAACGATTTGCCCTGGTGATTGGGAATGCGGGGTACACAAGTGTTCCGGCGCTCGACAACCCGGTGAACGATGCGCGCCTGATGAGCGATGAACTGCGAAGCGTCGGTTTTTCGGTCACGACGCTAACCGACGTCAACCGGGAAGAGATCATGCAGGAGGTCGAGACCTTTGCCCGCACCGTACGTGCAGCAGGGTCGGAGGCACTGGCCGTCTTCTACTTCGCAGGACATGGTGTGCGCAGTAATGGGTTTAACTATCTTCTGCCGTTGGATTTAGACATTCAGTCCGAAGCGGATATCACGGGCGAAGCTGTTTCGGCGGAATGGATCCTGGACCGCATTCACACGCCACAGGCTGTCAGCGTGATGATCCTGGACGCCTGCCGGGACAATCCGTTTGGCAGCCAGTCCGGTGTGACCCTGGATGTGGGGGACGGGCTTGCGCGTATGACCGCACGCACGAACAATCTGATTGCCTATGCCACGGGACCCGGTGACGTTGCACTGGATGGCACCGGGACCAACAGCCCCTACACAGCGGCGATTGCCCGTGCGATCAGCACCTCCGGCCTGCCTTTGGAGCAGATGTTCGAGCAAGTGCGCTCGGATGTGATCGGCGAAACGGGTGGCGTTCAGACCCCCTGGGCGCGGTCCTCGTTGAACATCAGGATCGGCATGGAGAACCCGCATGGGCACTGATAAAAGGGGGCTGAGGTGCTTTGCGCGAAACGATGCACCTCCAAGCGCCGGGAATAGCTGCCTGACCGCTTGACCCCTATGGCGATTCCCACTAAAGCCAGCGGACAAGTTTCAGGGTCGCA
>CAYUSM010000259.1:0-4915 GCA_964447345.1 uncultured Sulfitobacter sp.
ATGGTGCGCTTCTTCGGTCAGCATGAACCGGCAGGTGCGGCTGAGCGGGTCAAAGCCCGACTGCGCCAGGGATTCCAACTGCATCTTACCGTCACGGTCCGTGAAATAGGTGAACATGAAGAAGCTCAACCAATCCGGCGTTTCCTCGTTGAACGCCCCCAGCATGCGCGGCGCATCTTCTGAGCCTGAGGAACGGACCAGCAGTTCATTCGCCTCTTCGCGCCCGTCCCGGCCAAAGTACTTTTGCAGAAGATAAACCATCGCCCAAAGGTGGCGACCTTCCTCAACGTTCACCTGGAAGAGATTGCGCATGTCATAAAGCGACGGGGCGGTCAGGCCGAGGAACTTCTGCTGCTCGACTGACCCCGGTTCCGTATCGCCCTGAATGACAATCAGGCGTTTTAGCATGTTGCGATACTCGCCCGGCACCTCCTGCCATGCGGGCTCACCCATGTGCTCACCCATCGGGATTTTGCGATCCTCAACTGCGGGCGCCAGCAGAACGCCCCAGCGGTATTCGGGCATCTTCACATAGTCGAACTTTGCCCAGCCTTTGGGGTCCACGCTTACAGCGGTGCGCAGATACACCATCGATTCCTGAAAGTTCTGGGGGATCAGATCGTTCCACCAATTGATGTAGCCCGGATGCCATTTTTCCAGCGCTTTCAGCACCTTCTTGTCCTGGCTCAGCCCGACGTTGTTCGGGATTTGGGTGTCATAACTTACATTGATCAGATCGAGCATTTTGTTTCTCCATCACGGTGCGCATGAATGCGCACCCTACGGGTTGCATTGTAGCGTGCGCATTCATGCGCACCGCAGGTTCACACACGTTCCATGTCGTATTTGCCGCGCACGCCGGTGCCGTAGCGCTGCAGCGCACCTTCCTCTCCCACGGCATTGGGCCGCTGGAAAATCCAGTTCTGCCAGGCCGTCAGGCGACCAAAAATGCGGGTTTCCATCGTCTCTGGGCCTGCAAAGCGCAGGTTCGCCTCCATCCCCGTCATCGCATCCGGAGAGAAGCTGGCACGCTCTTCCATAAAGAGGCGCACCTCATCTTCCCAGTCGATGTCATCATAGGCGTAGGTCACAAGACCAAGCTCTTCGGCATCATCCGCCTCCAGCGCCTCACCGATGGAGCTTTTGAGCTTTTCCACTTGTTCTGGCGCGCCAAGGAAACGGGTCTCAAGCCGCGTCAGATCATTGCTCATCGGGTAGGTGCCGAAGTTGCCGCCTGTCATCGTTACTGTTGCCAAAGGCCGGTTATCTCCGTCGAAATCCTCCAGCATCATGTAGCTGCGGTCCACAGCCCAAAGCAGTTCAGCAAGGGGCCCGGCAAAGCACGAACCATGCTCCACAATCGCCACAAGCGAGCGGGACGTCATATCGATCCGCTTCAACACACGCTTCCAGTACTGCAGCACCTCATTGGCCAACCAATGGTCTTTGTTCTCCAGCAACAACGACTCATGGGCCACCACGTTTTCCGGGTCTCCCTGTGTCTGGAACTCAATCAGGCCCAGTTCTTTCTCGTTGTTCCGCAAATGCAGGATTGCGTCATCCAGCTCCCGCGCACAGCGTAGCATCCAAGCAGAGGCACCCTCTGCCATGAAGCCCTCCATATCCGCAGGCGCATCACCGTCCGGGCCCTTGATCGTGACTGTCGCGCGACTTTCGTCACGGTTCAACGCCACCTCAACGGTTGAGTAGGTCACGCCGCCCTCGTCAAAGCTACGCTCGAGTGGGGTCAGCTCGATGCCCTGGTCGACATCTGCCTTTTCTGACGTCTCGGCCAGTTCCTTCGCCCGCTCGGCAACCTTTTCGTCAAATGTTGAGTTCGGGAAAACCTCATCTACCAGCCGCCACTGCACCGCGCGCTTGCCCTTTACACCCTCCTCGACCGAGCAAAAAACATCCGCCAGATCGCGGCGCACCTTGCGCTTGTCAGTCACACGGGTCAGGCCACCTGTCCCCGGCAGAACTGCCAGCAATGGCACCTCTGGCAGGGCCACGGAAGAGGTCGCATCGTCTGTAAGCATCAAATGGTTACATGCGAGCGCCAGCTCGTACCCGCCGCCTGCACAGGCCCCCTTGATGGCGCAGATGTAGTTCTGTCCACTGTCGGCCAGCGCCGCCTCATAGGTGTTGCGCGTCTCGTTGGTGAATTTGCAGAAGTTGACCTTGTGGCTGTGCGCCGCACCGCCCAGCATGCGGATGTTGGCACCGGCGCAGAACACCTTGTCCTTGGCCGACCGCATGACCACAACCTTCACTTCCGGGTGCTCGAACCGCATCCGCTGAACCACATCGGCCAGCTCAATATCAACGCCCAGATCGTAGCTGTTCAGCTTCAGCTCATAGCCATCAAAGAGGCCGCCTTTCTCATCCACATCCATGGACAGCCAGGCAATCGGCCCGTCGTATTCCACCTTCCAATGACGGTACTTTGAGGGATCGGTCTGAAAGTCGATCACTTTGGTCATGGCAGATGGCTCCTTCGCACAGGTGCTGTCGTTTCAGGTATTATATTTCATATATGGAGTCGATAAAGTGCAGTTTTGTAACTTTATCGCCGCTTTATTAGCATTATAGTGCACTTTCAAGGTAGTACCGCTCGACGTGTGTCCGCTACCATGCGCGCGATTTCGCTGGGGCCGATGCCAAGAATCGGCCCGTCTCGCTCAATCCGGGCCAGATGATCGCTGACCATATCGCACAACCGCAGCGCAGCGTTGGGCCGTTCCATCAGCAGCTTGAGGCGAGCATTTGCAAGTTGAATGATGGCCTGCACCATCTCCCGCTCCGCTGATCCTTCAGGCGTTTCCATCCAGACGGCTTCCAGCACCTCATGGCATTCCCAAAAGTAACCCGCGTCGAGGTAGATCAGCCCGGCACGAAAAGCAGCAGATCGCTCAAGCTCGGCAGCGCTCATTCCGGGCTGCACGCTGCCCTTGATCTCATCGAACCAGTCTTCGGGGTGGCGCGCTGTCTGACCGGGGATGTAGACGTGCGGCGGCTTTGGGATGCCGCCCGGAAGATCAGCCAAGGGCGACCTCGGCCCGCTCCAAGCGATCCAGTCGGGTGCAGAATTCCGCGATGGCCGAAAGGGTCTCTTCTGGCTTTTCGAGATGAGGCGCGTGCCCGCAGTTCTCCAGGATCAGCGTTTCAACCGGGGAATAGATGCGATCCTCGATCTCCGCAATCTGCGCCAGCGTCCCGTAGGGATCATCACGCCCCTGAATGGCGAGCACCGGAATGCGCCAGTGATCAATGGCATCCGCCACGTTCCAGTCGACAAAGCCCGGATCGGTCCAGGCGCCATGCCATCCTCGAAACGCCACATCAACGTTGCCGTGATAGCGCGCCAGGCGCTCTTTCAAATCGCCTGTCTCATAGGCTTCGCCTGCGGCGCGGATCGTAGCCAGCCCTTCGGGCTCAGCAAAGAAATGTGGCGCGACAAGGATCAACCCGCGCACCCGCATATCAGAGACGGACCCGGCATAGATTGCAGCAATGGTCGCCCCGTCGGAATGACCCAGCAAGACGCAATGGTCGATGCCCGCAGTGTCGAGGACTCGACCCAGCACATCTTCAGCTTCGCGGGTCATGTAATCCAGTGGTCGTGGCAAGGTGACCGCGTCCGATCCACCATAGCCAGCGCGGGAATAGGCCAAGACGCCAAACCCCGTGGCCTCGGCCAAATGCTTTGGAACATCCTTCCACTGGGCGACAGAACCCAGCCCCTCGTGCAGCATCACGAGCGTCGGAGCCTTACTCGGCGGCGGACCCCAGCACGCGTACTCCAAGCGATCACCGCCAACCTTCATAGCAGCTCCGGGTGTCTCGATCCATTCGATGGCCATTACCCGTCCTCGCGTAGCTTAAAGCGCTGAATCTTGCCGGTCGCCGTCTTGGGCAGTTCGTCCACCACATCGATCCAGCGGGGATACTTCCACAGGCCGATCTTGGATTTCACATGCTCTTTCAGCGTCTCCTGCAAGGACGTGTCTGCATCATCTGACTGGAGGACAACGAAGGCCTTGGGCTTCTCCAGCCCTTCCTCATCCCGATGCGCAACCACGGCCGCCTCCAGCACGTCGGGATGGCTGACCAAAGCCCCCTCAACCTCGAACGGGGACAACCAGATGCCGGAGACCTTGAACATGTCGTCCGTGCGTCCGCAGTAAACCAGCCGCCCGTCCTCGCGACGCTCGTATTTGTCGCCCGTCCGTGTCCAGACACCTTCAAAGGTGCTGCGGGTCTTTTCGCGCTGGTTCCAGTAACAGCTGGCGGCAGAGGCCCCGTTGACCAGAAGCTCCCCAACTTCGCCGACCTCGACCTCTTCGCCTTTCTCATCCACCAATCGCAGTTCATAACCCGGCACGGCGTTGCCGGATGTGCCATAGACCACGTCGCCGGACCGATTGCTGAGGAAGATATGCAGCATCTCTGTCGACCCCACGCCATCAAGGATTTCCACCCCCGTGTGACCCTCCCAACGGCTGCCTACATCTTCTGGCAGCGCTTCCCCGGCAGAAATGCACAACCGCAAAGGCGCGTCAGGCGCGCCGCTTTTGTCCATTTCGGCAACCATGGCAGCGTAAAGCGTTGGCACCCCGCAAAAGATCGTCGGTTTGTGCGTCGCAATTGTTTCGATCATACCCGGCGGCGTCGGCCTGCCGGTGAAAAGAATGCTGGTGGCCCCCACCGACAGCGGGAAGGTCATCTCGTTCCCCAGCCCGTAGGCGAAAAAGAACTTGGCCGCGGAGAGCACCACATCATCCTCGCGGATGCCAAGCACTTGGGCACCATAGGTGTCGGACGTGGCTTTCATCGCGGAATGGATATGCGCCACGCCTTTGGGCTGGCCGGTGGACCCCGAAGAGTAAAGCCAGAAGGCCACCTCGTCCGGCGA
>CAYUSM010000260.1:0-4912 GCA_964447345.1 uncultured Sulfitobacter sp.
CCTGAATATGGATGATCCGACATGTCTGAGATGCGTGATGCGGCAATGACCAGCAAGGCGTGGCCTTTTGAAGAAGCGCGCGCGGTGCTCAAACGCTATGCCAAGGCACCGCCGGAGAAGGGCTATGTCCTGTTTGAAACGGGTTACGGCCCGTCAGGGCTACCGCATATCGGGACGTTCGGCGAGGTGCTGCGCACCACGATGATCAAGCGGGCCTTTGAGGAGATTTCGGATATTCCGACCAAGCTGATCTGTTTTTCGGACGATCTGGACGGGATGCGGAAGGTGCCGGGCAATGTGCCGCAGCAGGAGATGCTGGCCGAGCATATGCACAAGCCGTTGACCTCCGTGCCTGATCCTTTTGAGGAATTCGAGAGCTTTGGGCACCACAACAATGCGATGCTGCGGCGGTTCCTGGATACCTTCGGGTTTGAGTATGAGTTCTATTCGGCACGGGAGTTTTACCGCTCGGGCCAGTTTGACGAGATCCTGAAGCGCGCGGCGGAGCGGTATGACGAGGTGATGAAAGTCATGCTGAAGTCGCTGCGCGAAGAGCGGCAGCAGACCTATTCGATCTTCTTGCCGATCCATCCGGAGACCGGGCGGGTGCTCTATGTCCCAATGAAGCATGTGGATGGCGAGAACCACACTGTCACGTTCGACGATGAGGACGGGAAGGAGTGGACGCTGCCGGTGACGGGCGGGAATGTGAAGCTGCAGTGGAAGCCGGACTTCGGGGCACGCTGGGCGGCGCTCGACGTGGATTTCGAGATGTATGGCAAGGAGCATGCGACGAATACGGCGATCTATGACCGGATTTGTGAGATTCTGGGCGGGAAAAAACCCAATCACTTCAGCTATGAGCTGTTTCTGGATGAGAACGGGCAGAAGATTTCGAAGTCTTCGGGTAACGGAATTTCGATTGATGAGTGGCTGACCTATGCCAGCACCGAGAGCCTGTCGTATTTCATGTATCAAAAGCCCAAGACCGCCAAGCGGATGCACTTTGATGTCATCCCGAAGGCGGTGGATGAGTATCATCAGCAATTGCGGGCTTATGTAGATCAGGATGCAAAAGCGCGGCTCAACAATCCGGTGTGGCATATCCATGGGGGCGATGTGCCGACCTCCGACATGCTGGTGCCGTTCTCGATGTTGTTGAACCTCGCGTCGGTGTCGAGTGCCGAGGACAAGTCTCAACTTTGGGGTTTCATTCAGCGCTATGCACCTGAGGCGACGCCGGAGAACAATCCGGGCATGGACGCAGCTGCGGGGCATGCGGTGCGGTACTACAACGATTTCGTGAAGCCCAAGAAGGTGTTCCGCGCACCGAACGATCTGGAGCGCGAGGCATTGCTTGAGCTGCGGGAGAAGCTGGCGGCCTGGGATGGCGGGCTGGACGCAGAGGAATTGCAGAGCATGGTCTTTGCCGTGGGCAAGGAGCGTTTTGATCCGTTGCGGGCGTGGTTCACTGCACTTTATGAAGTGCTGTTGGGGGCGTCACAGGGGCCGCGTTTTGGTGGGTTCATTGCCCTTTATGGGGTGGATGAGACCGTGGCACTGATTGATGACGCATTGGCCGGCAAGCTGATGGCGGCGTGACGCTCTTGCCCTGCGTGGTTGGTGACTTACCATTTGTCACATCCATGCAGGGAGAAAGCCATGTGGAAATCCGTATTGAGAGCGCTGGGCGGGATGGTTTTGACCGTCGCGTTGGCCTTTGGTGCCGCCGCACAGCAGAGCGAGATTGAAGGCACAATCACCAGTCAGATCGAGGCGTTCAAGGTCGATGACTTTGAACAGGCGTTTACCTACGCCACGCCGACCTTGCGGCAATTGTTTCAGTCGCCACAGAATTTCGAGCGGATGGTGACAAGTGGCTATCCGATGGTCTGGCGGCCAGCGGATGTGGAATATCTGGAGCTGGAAGAGCGCGGGGGCGACTACTGGCAGAAAGTGCAGATCGTGGACCAGAAGGGATTCCGGCATTTGCTGCTTTACCGGATGCAGCAGACGGATGAGGGCTGGCGCATTGGTGGTGTGCAGATCCTGAAGGTGCCGGGCGCGACGGCCTGACGCTGAAGACCAATCCCCTTTTCAGTCGGGCTCGCCATTTGGCGGGCCTTTCCTTTTGCGCCCCTGTTGTTGCATGGCGACCGCGCGCTTGTCTCAGGTGCGTTTAATCCTTCGTTGATACTTCCCTGTCGCTGAGCCGACGCGCGTCGGGATCAAGGGCAATCAATCGGAACGGGGCGGAGCCGTCCACATTCCGGGAAAAGGGATTATTGATGAACAAGGCGATTACCGACGGCGTGGTATTTATGCCGACACCTTTTGCGGATGGCTTGGACGTCTGGTCAAGCGGGAACGGGACGCCGGGATCGGATACCTATGAAAACGCGTCAAACGCGCTGTTCGTGGCCGCAGATCAGGACTTTGGCGGGGCGCTGGAATTGCTGAAGACCCAGAACACCCAGCAGCTGCGGTTTATGGGCCAGACACCGATCCTGCCGGGGTGCTATCTGCGTGTCTCGACGCGGGTCAAGGCGATCTCGGGCAACCTGCCGTCGGTGCGTATCGGGGGCTATCCGGCCTTTGGCAATGGGGCGCGGGTGAACGGGCTGCAGGAGTTTTCCTTTTTCACGACGCTGGAAAGCTATGGCGAGGTCGTGGAGATCAGCGCGATTGTTGGCACCGGGACGCGAAACGGTGTGGATATGCCCTGGGGCACGCAGCCGGTCTACGGGCATTTCGGGATTGATCTGGTGGGGCCAAACGGCGGCATCGTGCGCGTGGACGACATTGAGATCGAGGATGTCACTTCGGTCTTTGTGCGCGACATGATCTCGACGGTGGATGTAACCGACTTTGGGGCGCTGGGGAACGGAAACACCGATGACACGGCGGCTTTCGAGGCCGCGAACGCTGCTGCCAACGGGCGGACGGTGTTCGTGCCTTCCGGGACCTACCGTTTGCTGAGCGATGTCACCATCGACACGCCCGTGAAGTTTGAAGGGCGGTTGCTGATGCCCGATACCGCGGTTCTGCAGTTGCGGCGCAACTTTGATTTGCCAACGTACATCGAGGCTTTTGAAGATGAGGAGGTCGCGTTCAAGAAGGCGTTTCAGGCGCTGCTGAACAATGCCGATCACGAAACCTTGGATATGGGCGGGCGGAAGGTCAACGTGACGGAGCCGCTGGACATGCAGCGCGCTGTCCCGGATCGCAATTCCTACGCCACGCGGCGCGTGATCCGGAATGGACAGTTGGAGGCGGCGGCGAGTGCGGCCTGGGACACGGATGTCTACACCTCTGCCGCGACCTATTCGCCCGGGGATGCCCGGACGCTGACGGCGGTCACGAATGTTGCCAGCATTCCCATTGGATCGCTGGTTGAGGGTACTGGCGTGGGTCGGGAGGTTTATGTCCGCGACAAGAACCTGGCGCGGCAGGAGATCACGCTGAACAAGCCGCTTTATGATGCGGAGGGACGGCAGAACTATACTTTCCGCAAATTCAAATACCTTATTGATTTCAGCGGGTTCACCTCGCTGAGCAAATTCGTGATGGCGGACATCGAATTTCAGTGCAACGGGCGGTGCAGCGGGATCATGCTGGCACGGGGCGGGATCACTTTCCATGTGCGCGACAGCTTCATCAGCCGTCCAGCGGACCGGGGGATCACCTCGATCGGGACGGGATGTCAGGGCATTCTGATCGACCGTTGCCAGTTCCTGTCTGACGAGGACGCGCTGGATGTGCCCGCACGAAGGACCATAGGGTTCAACGTCAACCAGAACGACGCCAAGGTGCGCAACAACCGGGCCACACGGTTTAGGCACTTCGGGCTGTTGGGTGGGTCGAACAACGTCTTCACAGGGAACCACTTCTTTCAGGGCGATGGAGTGGCCAATGGCATCCGGTCAGGCGGGATCATCCTTGCCAGCAATTCGCCGGGCACGATTATCTCAAACAACTATGTCGACAATTGCTTTATTGAATGGACGAACGAGCATGATCCGGCGCCGGATTTCACGGGTGGCTTTTCGTTCAGTTCATTGAGCATCACGGACAACATGTTCTTGTCGGGGGATGTGGCCCCCTGGTTCAGTTACATTGTCGTGAAGCCCTATGGGTCGGGGCATTTCCTGAACGGTGTGGCGATTACCGGCAACCGGTTCCGGACGTTGAATGGCAGCATTGATCGGGTGGACCGGGTGGATACGACGTTTGCCGATCTCGACAAATCGCGGTTCAAGAATGTGGTGATGACGGCGAACTCCTATCTTGGGATCGACATTCAGGTCGCGAACCCGGCGTTGATCGATTTCACGCAGTCGGCCGTGTCGAACGCCTGGATCATTGATGCCGGAGATGAGTTGCCGTTTGGCGGTGAGGCGGCAACTGTGGACAGTATCATGCCCATCGGCGGCATCCGGAACTCAAACAATGTGCGCCAGTACGACATGCCGTATGTGGATACACGGCGTGGACCAAACAGGGACCAGATACAGGTGGTCTGGCCGTCAGATGTGCGGGGCCGGGTGCAGGCCACCGTGCGGATGGACAGCCGCTGAGAGCGGAGATGAGCGGGCAAAGAAAAGGCTCGGAGCAGGACGCTCCGAGCCTTTTCTTTGTGTTCAATGTCGGCGCTTATACGCGGACGGCACCACCACGTGGGCCAGCGATCAGCCATGCGATCAGGCCGAGGACGGGCAGCAGCAGGATCACGACAGTCCAGACGATTTTCGCCAGACCGGACGCGCCGGAGGTGATGACTTGATAGATCGCATAGATGTTGGCGATCAGGATGATGAGGCCGAGAATACCATATTCCATTGTAGGTCTCCTAATTGTGTTTCGCGTTGTCAGAAGAACGGTGGAACGTTGGAAAAGGTTCCCAAAACCTTTC
>CAYUSM010000261.1:0-4908 GCA_964447345.1 uncultured Sulfitobacter sp.
CAGATATCGTTGAGGATATCTATCAAGGCGCGAAGAAATGCCTGCAGAGCGGGATTACGGCTCTGTAGTTCCAGCAAAGCAGTTTGGCGGCCCGGGCGCTGACCGGCTATCGCTTGGTTCTCTGGAAGAGGAGCGCCAGCAGTCCCAGGGCTGCTGAGATCATGATCAGCAGCAGGGACACTGCGTTCAACACCGGTGTTGATCCCTGCTTGAGCTTGTCGAACATCGTGATTGTCAGCGGCGAATCTGATCCCACCAGCATAAGTGTCGTGTTGAAGTTCTCGAAGCTCATCAGGATCGATACGACCGCGGATGCGACGATGGCGGGCAGAAGGAACGGCAGCGTGATCTGCCGGATCGCGCCCCATTTGCTGGCACCGAGGTTGAGGGCGGCCTCTTCCAGACTGGGGTCGAACTTCTGCAGACGCGCCGAGATGACCAGTGTGGCAAACGTCGTGATAAAGGAGAACTGGCCCAGGATGACGAGCATCAGCCCCGGTCGCAGGCTGTCGAACCAGAGCCCGGTCGCATCCTCAAGGGTGTTTGCAAGCGAGCTGGAAAACACCAGGATCGATATGCCAAGAATGACGCCCGGGATGATCAGCGGCAGCAGCATCAGCATGTAAAGAAGGGCCTTACCCCGAAAGTCATGCCGCACGAAAAGAAACGCGTTGCAGGTGCCGACAGCAACCGCCAGCCCCGAGACCCATAGGGCCACAATGGCCGACGTACCAATGGACCTTAAAATGGCGCGTTCGTTGAAGACGCCGATAAAGGGGGCCTCGGTACCGAAGAACCAGGCAAGCGTGAAACCTTCCCAGGGCAGCGACGGGAAAACACTGTTGTTAAACGCAAAGACGCAAACCACGGTCAGCGGCAGTGCCAGATAGATGAAGAACACCGTGACATAGGCGCGGTAGCACCATTTGGTGAAAGCAGGTTGAGAAACCGTCGGGATCATGAGCGCCCCATCGTTTCAGACAGAGATTGGCCAGACAGCTTCAGCCCCAGGAAAACGACGAGCGATGACAGCGCCAGCAACAGGAAACCGAAGGCCGATCCCAATTCCCAGTTAAACCGGGTGATGAACTGCGTATAAATCATGCCGGTGAACCACAGGCTGTCTTTGCCGCCCAATAGAATCGGCGTCAGGTAATTTCCCAGCGACAGCATGAACACAACGATGCAGCCTGAGACGATGCCTGGCATGGCATGGGGGATCACGATCTCGCGCATGATGGATGCGCTTGTGCCACCAAGATCGTAGCCCGCCTCGATCAAGCTGTCGTCAAGACTGTCAAGCGTGGTGACAAGGGGCACCACCATGAACAGGATTGAAGTGTATACCAGTCCGACCATGATTGCGGCATCGTTATACAGCAACTCGACGGGGCCGCTGACCAGACCGATGGCCTGGAGTGCATTTGAGATCACGCCGGTTTCCCTCAGCAGGATCATCCAGCCGAAGGTGCGGACAAGTTCCGACACCCAGAACGGGATCATGCACATCAAAAAGAGAGTGGTCTTGGTGCGGCCCCGGGTCAACTTTGCAATGTAGTAAGCGATTGGAAAACCAAGGATAAGCGTCAGTGCCGTTGCAAGAATTGACATGGTCGCCGTGCGTGCAAAGGTCCGCCAATAAAGCGGCTCTTGAAAGAACGCGGCATAGTTGTCAAAGCCTATCTCGTATTCCCGTGGCCCGATCTTTTCGCTGATCGAAACAACGAAAAGGCCGATATGTGGCAAGATAATCAGCACCACAAGCCATAGTAAGATTGGCGCCAAAAGCAGGTAGAATCCGAGACGGGATTTATCGGACACCATCGCTATGTCTCGACCGGATAGCAACGCGCCTGCATGGGGTCCCAATGCATGACCACGGCGTCACCTTTGCTTAGCGTGGCCAAGGCACCCGTCTGTGGCAGGGCGACGTTGATCAAATCTCCGGCAGAATCCCTGACCGTCACTGTACTATTGGCGCCATTGAACAGCACCGAGTCGACTTTGCCGTTGCGGGCGTTGCCAGACTGAACGCTGTCGCTTGTGCTGAGCGCAATGGCCTCCGGGCGCAAAAAGACCTCGGCGCGTTTGCCAACAGCGAGGTCCGCGTTCGTCGTTTCGATCTGCATCTCCGCGCCAGCGTCAGAGATCAATGTCACCCGTTTGCCATCCACCGCTGTGACTTTGCCTGCGATCTTGTTTGCTTCACCTACAAAGCTTGCGACAAAAGCCGTACTCGGCGCGTGGTAGACCTCATGTGGCGTGCCAATTTGTTCAAAACGCCCGTTGTTCATCACCGCGATATTGTCGCTCATGACCAGGGCTTCGGACTGGTCATGCGTGATGTAGACAAAGGTTGTGTTGAAAGCGGCCTGCAGCAGCTTGAGCTCAACTTTCATGTGTTCGCGAAGCTTGAGGTCCAACGCGCCAAGAGGTTCATCCAGCAAAAGGACATCGGGCTCCAACACCATGCAACGGGCAATTGCAACGCGCTGTTTTTGGCCCCCTGACAGCTGATCGACACGTCGCCCGGACACGCCCGGCAGCCCCACACGCTCCAGCACCTGCTCCACCCGGGTTCTGATCTCGGCCTTCTTCACGCCACGTTGGCGAAGACCAAAGCCGACGTTGTCGCCGATATTCATGGTAGGGAAGAGTGCCAGATGCTGGAACACCATCGAAACGGGCCGTTTGTTGGGCGGCACGCCAATCATGGACTTGCCCTTGATCCGAAGGTCACCGCTGGTCGGGGATTGAAAGCCCGCGATCATACGCAACAAGGTGGTCTTTCCACAGCCTGAAGGGCCGAGGATCGAGAAGAAAGAGCCTTGTGGGACGTCAAAACTGACGTGATCGACAGCGCGGAAGCTGTCGAAATCCTTCGTCAGGCCAGTACAAACAAGATCAGGTTGAGGAGGTGGCAAATTGTAACCTCGCAGCACAAAAAGGGCATCTTGCGATGCCCTTTCATTCAATGGGTCGACCGTTAATTTGCGGCGTTGATCCTGTCGAGCGTCGCACCTTCCAGTGCTTCAAGACCCGCAGGCACAGGTGGATACCACTTGATGTTGTCAATCGCCGCCTGATCAAAGCTGTTCTGATAACGGGCCTTCAAATCAGCGCTGACCCCGGCATCGCCGTCCACTGCCGCGGTAAAGTTACCGGCTGTGTTGGTGATCATCGCAGCGATTTCCGGGCGCATGACAAAGTTGATCCAGTCGTAGGCGGCATCATCCGCGCGTCCGCGCGCAGGCAATACGAATGTGTCAATCCAGCCGAGTGCGCCAGCTTCGGGGGCCACAAAAGTAATGTCCGGGTTGTCGGCGTTCAGTTGCCAGCCACCGGTGTCCCAAGCCATTGAGGCCACAACCTCTCCTGAGCGCAGCAGGTTTTTGATCTCATCCCCGCCGCCCCAATAGGTTTTCACATTGGGCTTGCATTCGGTCAGCTTCGCTTCGACCTGATCCAGGATCGCCTGATAGGCCTCCGTATCATCATAGGCGGCGAAGGGATCAAGGCCCATGGAATAGGCAAAGCCGATGAGCGTCGGGCGTTTCAAACGGTAAGATACTTTGCCTGAAACGGCTGCATCGCAAAGGTCGGTATAGTCGGTCACGTCCCCGGCCATCGCTGTGTTCACCACAAGTCCGCTGGTCCCCCAGACATGCGGCAGACCGTAAACTTCGCCTTCATATGTCGTATTGGCCGCGGTTGCGCTCAGCATTGACGGGATGAAAAGCTCTGCAGTGACCCGCGACATATCGATCGGTTTGTAAATCCCGAACTCTTCCTGTGCACTGGTGATGCGGTCTTGGCTCGGTTGGGCCAAATCAAAGCCGCCCCCATTTGTGGCGCGCAACTTGGCAATCATTTCCTCGTTGTTGGAGGTCGTCACCTCAACCGTGTGGCCGGTTTCTTCCTCAAACATCGCGATCACCTCTTCAGGTGCATAGCCACCCCATGTCAGCAACCGCAGTGTTTCAGCCTGCACGCTTTGTGCTGCAAGTGCCGCAATCACGGCAAGTGATGATACCACTGAATTTCGCATGGATATTCCCCTTTTGGATGGTCAATGTGATGATTTAGCCAAGAATTATGTAACAGCATTAAGTCAGACCATCGCAAGACTGTCCACGTCTCTGCGTGAAATTACGCAGTGGCTCGACTCGTTTAGCCGCATCACCGTTATCCTTCCGAGATGGAAAGGTGGAGGGCATACATCTTGTCGCCCCACCTTGTCGAACCCGCCGACGGACGATACCCGCGCCGGAGGCGAGGACACAACATCCAGTCACGCAACGCCAATCTAGTTGGACCATCTGGATAGGATTGACCGATCTCGATCAACTCGCATCGGATGCGCTGTCACTCAGGATGTATAGCCCCACCGCAATCATCGCAAAGGGTGCGAATTGGTTCGTTTTTTCAACGGCGCCCTTTGCGACGCGACCATTGACCATAAAAAGAAACAGTGCGGTCAAACCAGCCAGGGACGCTCCTGCACCGAGATAGGCAAGACCGCGCCAGGTTTGAGTGCTGTCTCCTAGAATTGCAGACATGACCACTGCCGTGTCCACGCCCAGAGAACCAAACAGAACTATGGTCGCGCCCAACGAGCTTGGCGGAGCGGAAAGGGACGCCGCGTTGCCCTGCAGCCTTTGCCACAATGTGTAGAGCCCCAAACCAATCGGT
Source organism: uncultured Sulfitobacter sp. (assembly GCA_964447345.1). Classification (GTDB taxonomy): domain Bacteria; phylum Pseudomonadota; class Alphaproteobacteria; order Rhodobacterales; family Rhodobacteraceae; genus Sulfitobacter. The sequence goes on from CAYUSM010000261.1 coordinate 4,693, forward strand.
ATGAAGCCCAGGACGCCAACCCATTCACCAAGCAGGCCAATCGCGGTGATCCCTGCAACTCCCGAGAAGGCAATGCAAAAGGTTTGGGTGGCCAGGTACACGGTCAGGCAGCGGCGCATTCCGACCAGAGGGGCCAGAACAAGCATGAGTGCCAGATTGTCCAGGTTGGTCATGCTGTGAGCGATGGCCACCGACAAAAAGAACGTAAACTCGACC
>CAYUSM010000262.1:0-4880 GCA_964447345.1 uncultured Sulfitobacter sp.
TGTAACGGTCGAGGATCGCTTTCTTTTCGGCCACGCCCAGCATGACGTTCTCACGCACGGTCAGGTTTGGATCAAGCTGTGGCTCCTGCGGCAGATAGCCAACCTTGGCCCCCTCAGCCGCCCAGGCCTCGCCCTGATAATCCTTGTCGAGCCCGGCCATGATCTTGAGCAGGGTCGATTTACCCGCGCCGTTCACACCGACAACACCGATCTTCACGCCGGGGAGGAAGTTCAGGTGAATGTTTTCAAACACCTTTTTGCCCCCGGCATAGGTCTTGGAAACACCGGACATGTGGTAAACGTACTGATAGGCGGCCATGGGCGGACTCCTGGCTGGTCAAACGGAAATTTGCACCGCAATATCCCGCGGATGAGCCAAGATCAACTTCAGGGTTTGGGACGCCGGATCGGGGCGCTGGTGGTGCTTTTGGCGCTGGCCGCCTGCAGCAGCGCGATTGGCCTGTCCCAGCCGCCAAACCTCTATCTGGAAGGGCGGAACTACCCTGATGATCTGGTGGCCCCGCCCCTCCGCGTGGTCGATCCGCCGATCTTCTACATCACTAACCGCGACCCGCAGATCAGCGCAGGTACCCTGACCGGTTATGGCCGCGCGCGGTCCGACGCGATGGCTTTTGGCGCGGCACGGGTGCGCTTTGGTGCCATGGATTGGGACGACCTGGTGCGCCGTACCCATGCGGACCGGAGTGGGCGGCTCTCGCGGCTGGACGTGCAGACGCTTGACGAGATGCTGCGCTTTTCCGCGATACCGCTGGACTACGAACGTTTCGATGGTGAGCTGCGTGTGGCGCCCGCCGCGCGGAATGCCTACGCGGGTCAGGCCGCTGTTTTTCAGGCGGCGATCCGGGATGAAGTCCGCCGCACCGGCAATGGCCGCGTGATGGTATTCGTGCACGGTGTGAACAATGACTTTGACGACTCGCTCCAAAGCCTCGCCAGCCTCTGGCATTTCACAGGCCGACAAAGCGTCCCGGTTGTCTTTAGCTGGCCCGCAGGCAATCGCGGTCTGCTGGGCTACTTCCGGGATCGCGAGTCCGGAGACTTCAGCGTCTATCACGCCAAGGAATTCCTGCGGCTGGTGGCCGAGATACCGGAGGTCGAGGACATCGACATCGTCGCCCACTCACGTGGCACCTCGGTCATGACGCAGGCGCTGCGCGAGATGGTGATCTACCACCGTGCACGCGGTGAAGCGCCCAAGCTGGGGATGAAGACCGGCACATTGATCCTTGCCGCCCCTGACCTCGACATTGGCGTTGTCCGCCAGCGGTTGTTGTCTGAACGGTTCTCTGAAGCCTTTGAGCAGATCAACATTTACATGAACCCGGACGATGTGGCGCTGCGCCTGTCGTCCTATATCGCCAGGTATCCACGGATTGGCGTGGCGCAGGACACTGATTTCAACGATGGTGAGTTGGAAAAGCTGCGCAAACAGGGGCTGATCCACTTCATCCGCGTGGAAGGGGCCAGCGGGGCCTCCAGCCACTCCTATTTCCGCGAAAATCCCGCAGTGCTCTCAGACATTGTTCTTGCCCTGCGCACCAGAGCTTTTCCCGGCGGCACATTGCGCCCCCTGGAAGCGGACCCGGACACGATCTGGCGATTACATCCAAACTATCCGCTGGACCGCCTTCCTGACCTTGAGGCCGAAATCGGCAGATGAGCGTCTTTCAGGAGATGATAGCCCGCTTTGCCCAGCCAGGGCAGGTTGAGCGCATCTTGCTGCGGCCTGAACGACGTTTGGAGGCGGAGGATGTTTCCCGTGCGGACGTCGACAAAGATGGCTTGCGCGGGGATCACGCAAGGCCGGGCAAGCGCGCGGTCACGCTCCTTCAGGTGGAGCATCTGGCTGTGATCGGCGCAATGCTGGGACGGGGCCCTGTCAATCCGGCGCTGTTGCGCCGCAACCTTGTGGTGTCCGGTTTGAACCTGAATGCGCTTAAGGGGCGGTTGATCGAGGTGGGCACGGCACGGCTGCTGATCACAGGTATCTGTGCGCCTTGCAGTCGCATGGAAGAGGCGCTGGGCCGGGGCGGGTATTCGGCCATGCGCGGGCACGGCGGCTGGTGCGCCGAGGTGATTGAAAGTGGTGTGATAGCGACAGGTGACAGAGTCGCGCCAGTTTAGCTGCCTGTCGATTTGCAAAAATATGCACTCTTTGACCGGTGAATTCCGCCAATTCAAAACTATTCACTCTGATTTGCTTCATATTCAGTCGATATGGCTTCTCCCTTTTTGCTAGAGTGATCGGTAACCTGTGGTTGTCCGGCTGGGTCGGAGACGCACAGGGTAACACGCTGCGATCTGGACACTTAGCGCAATACGAAGGCCGGTCGCAGAGGGACAACAGGGAAATACTATGTCTAACACCACAATCGTTGTGGGTCTGGACGGGTCAGAGGCTGGCGCACGCGCGCTCGACTTTGCCATGGATCAGGCCAAGCACATTGGTGATTGCAAAATCGCCATCTGCTACGTGATCGAATGGTCGCCATTCACATTCCAAACCGCAGAAGAGAACGAAAAGCGCCACAAGCGGCGCGAGGAAGAGCTCAAGCTGGCACATGACCGTGTCGTGGACCCGGCGGTGAAAGAGACCGAGGCCTCTGGCCATGAGGTAATCGGCATCGTCCGGCATGGCGATGCCGCTGACATCCTCGAAGCGACAGCCAAGCAGCATGACGCGGTCCAGATCGTCGTGGGTCGGGTTGGCCTGCGCGGGCTGAAGGAGCGCGTCTTTGGTGGCGTCACCGGCAGGCTTGCCGCTTCGGCAAGCGTTCCGGTCACAATTATTCCGTGAGATCGAAGGTGATAGATATGAAAAGACTTTTTGGCATGGGGCTGGCCGCGAGCGCGCTCAGCTTCCCGACACTGGCCGCCGCCCAAGAGGCAGTGAGCTTTGATCAGCGGATCAATGACATTTTCGCCAGTTCCACGGGTTGGTTTGTGAACCTGATCTTCATGAACTTGCCGTTTGAGATCAATGGCGCGGCTTTCCCCTGGATCGTGATGTGGCTGGTCGTCGCCGCGACGATCTTTACCTTTTACTTCGGTTTCATTCAGGTCCGCGCCTTTGGCCATGCGATTTCACTGGTCAAAGGAGACTACTCTGACCCGAACGATGCAGGCGAAGTCAGCCACTTTCAGGCGTTGACCACCGCTCTGTCAGGCACGGTGGGTCTGGGCAACATCGCCGGGGTGGCGGTGGCCGTCGGCATCGGCGGGCCGGGGGCCACGTTTTGGATGATCCTGGCGGGTCTTCTGGGCATGGCGTCGAAATTCACCGAATGTACGCTGGGTGTGAAGTACCGCAACGAATACCCCGACGGCACGGTTTCGGGCGGTCCGATGTACTATATGACCAAAGGGTTCAAGGAACGCGGCATTCCGGGCGGCAGCATTCTGGCGGTGGTCTTTGCGATCTTCACCATCGGGGGCGCGCTGGGCGGCGGGAACATGTTCCAGGCCAACCAGGCACACGCGCAGATCACGCAGATCACCGGAGACTTCTCGGGCGTGATCACCGGCGTGATCTTTGCCGCTGTGGTGTTCATGGTCATCGTGGGCGGCATCAAGTCCATCGCCCAAGTGACTGAGAAAGTCGTACCCTTCATGGGCGTCATCTACGTGCTGGCGGCGCTCGTTATCCTGCTGGTGAATTTCGACCAGATTGGCTGGGCTTTTGGCCAGATCTTTGAAGGAGCCTTTACGGGACTTGGCGTTGCAGGCGGTTTTGTCGGTGCGCTGATCCAGGGCTTCAAGCGGGCGGCGTTCTCAAACGAAGCGGGCGTTGGCTCTGCTGCGATCGCGCACTCTGCAGTGAAGACCAAAGAGCCGGTGACCGAAGGCGTGGTGTCGCTGCTCGAACCCTTCATCGACACGGTTGTCATCTGTACCATGACGGCCCTTGTCATCACCATCTCCGGCCAGCTTGTGATGGACCCGCAGACAGGCAACTTCCTTCTGAATGAAGCGGGCAGCGCGATCCAGACGGTGGACGGCAACTCCGGCGTGGCCCTGACATCGGCAGCCTTTGCCACCGGGTTCAGCTGGTTCCCATACGTGCTGGCGCTGGCGGTGATCCTCTTCGCCTTCTCGACCATGATCTCATGGTCCTACTACGGGTTGAAGGCCTGGACCTATCTCTTTGGTGAGGGCAAGACGAAAGAGCTGATCTTCAAGCTGATCTTCTGCTTTTTCATCATCGTGGGCGCGGCGGCCAACCTTGGCGCTGTCATCGACTTCTCGGATGCGATGATCTTTGCGATGGCTGTGGTGAACATCACCGCGCTTTACTTCCTGATGCCCATCGTGAAGCGTGAGATGAACAGCTATTTCGCGCGCATCAAGTCAGGTGAGATCGTCAAGCACGGTCACTGAAGGCGTTGACATCGGAGGCGGATGCCCCTCCTTTCGGCCCCTGAAGCACTTCGGGGGCCGTTTTTGTTGCGCCATCAGATGCCATATGCCGCGGCTGGTCAGGTGATCGGCCTTTTGGGGGGGTCCTTTGATCCCGCCCATCAGGGACATGCGCATATCACGCGTGAGGCGCTCAAGCGTTTCGGGCTGGACCGGGTGTGGTGGCTGGTGTCGCCCGGCAATCCCCTCAAAGCGCGGGGGCCCGCGCCGCTGGAGACCCGCATGGCACGGGCGCGGCAGGTCATGCAGCATCCTCGAGTGATGGTCACGGACATAGAGGCGCAGCTTGGCACGCGGTACACGGCGCAGACATTGGCCAGGCTGCGCGCGCTTTATCCGCAGGTGCGCTTCGTCTGGCTGATGGGGGCGGACAACATGGCGCAGCTGCATCTGTGGCAGGACTGGCGGCAGATCATGGAAAGCGTGCCGATTGGCGTGCTGGC
>CAYUSM010000263.1:0-4749 GCA_964447345.1 uncultured Sulfitobacter sp.
CGAAGACGTCAAAGTCCTCGGTCATGATCAACTGCTCGCTCAGCGCCTCGCGCAGATCATCGTCATCGTCCACAAGCAGGATTTTCTTAAGCTGTGCCATGGGGCTGTCTCCACTGTTTGTTGGGATAGAGATGTGGGCCGCGGCGGAAAGGCACAAGGTTTTCCAGCGATCTTTCACGCCCTCGTGTGTCCGGACCGCTCAAATGTTTCAATTCCCGCCCCGGTGACATAGATATCTTTCAACAGCAGAGCGGAATTGAAACAAACCATGACCTTTGCCCCCGACAGTACTGAACAGCTTGCCCGTGCCCGGGCCGATATGCGCATGGGCGTTCCCGTGGTTTTGCACGGCGCCGAGGCGGCTCTGATCATGGCCGCCGAGACCCTGACACCGCAACGCCTTGCCGATCTGTTGGCCTTGGGCGGCGAGCCTGTGTTGGCCATCACCGCGCGCCGGGCCGAAACCCTCAAGGCGCGCGTCTACGATGGTGATCTGGCCCGGATCACCCTGCCCAAGGATGCAACCCCCGCTTGGGTGCAAAGCATCGCGGACCCCGCCGATGATCTGCGCTCCCCCCTCAAAGGCCCCTTCGCCTGCGCACGGGGTGGCGATGCCGCATTGCACCGCACCGCGCTGCAACTGGCAAAATCCGCGCGCTTGCTGCCAGCCGTTCTGGTACTGGCGCTGCCGGACGGGCCGGCCTTTGCCGACACCCATCAGCTATCGCAGCTTGATCTTGCCACGGCGGCCCCGGCCCTTACCACCCGAAGCCCCCTTCATCCGGTCGTCAACGCGAGACTGCCCATGGAGGTCTCGGAGGCGGGTCGGCTGCACATCTTCCGCCCCGAAGACGGCGGTGAAGAGCATTATGCCATCGAAATCGGCACCCCTGACCGCAGCGCGCCGGTGCTGACCCGGCTGCATTCAGCCTGTTTCACCGGGGATCTGATGGGCAGCCTCAAATGCGACTGCGGCCCCCAACTGCGAGCCGCCTTGGCCCAGATGGGCGACGAAGGGAACGGGGTTCTCCTCTACCTCAATCAGGAAGGGCGCGGCATTGGTCTGGCCAACAAGATGCGCGCCTATTCCCTGCAGGATCAGGGGTTTGACACGGTCGAGGCCAACCACCGGTTGGGCTTTGAAGACGATGAACGCGACTTTCGCCTTGGCGCGGACATCCTGAAATCCATGGGCTTTTCCGCCGTCCGTCTGCTCACCAACAATCCCCGCAAGGTCGAGATGATGAGGGCCAGCGGCGTTGATGTGGCTGAACGCGTGCCCCTGCGCGTCGGCGAAAACCGTCACAATACGGATTACCTTGCCACCAAAGCCAAGAAGTCCGGCCACCTGCTGTGACGCGCGGCCCCTCGCCCTGGGATATGGTGCTCAGCCCCAAAGGATTGCGGTTCCTGGGTCAGACCTACCCCTGCAGCATCGGCAAGGGCGGGATAAGCCATCGCAAACGCGAAGGCGACGGTGCCACACCGCGCGGCACGCACCGGATTGTTGGCATGCTCTACCGGCCTGACCGCGTGGCACGGCCAGCCGATTGGGCCCTGCCGATTGGGCCGGGCGATTTGTGGTCAGACGACAGCGCTGACGAGGACTACAACATGATGGTCCGCGCCCCTTATGCACATAGCCACGAAAAGCTTCGCCGCCCAGACCCGCTTTATGACCTGATCCTGCTGACCGACTGGAACTGGCCCTACACCGTGCCCGGGCGCGGCTCCGCCATCTTCATCCATCAATGGCGTCGTCCCGGATATCCGACCGAAGGCTGCATCGCACTCAGCCGCAGGGACCTCCACCACATCGCGCCACGCATCCGCCACCGCACCCGGCTGATCGTGCCCTGACACTCTTGTCTCTCGCGGTGCAAGCAGCGCTGCCAAACCCCGGCACTGTTGCGCCGTCTCTGGGACGGTGAGCCTGAAGCCATCCCGCAACACCCCAAGCCTTCACTCTCATGAGACGCACGCCGATAGCCACAAGCACCAAATCAATCATGTCAGGCGGCGCAGCCGCACCTTTGGATCACCCCGGGACACGTTCGCCAAAGATCGCAGAGCCCACCCGCACGTGGGTCGCCCCCAATGCGATGGCCCGTTCAAAGTCACTGCTCATGCCCATGGAGAGCTCTTCAAGCCCATTGCGCGCCGCGATCTTGGCTAGAAGCGCGAAATGCAGGCTTGGTTCTTCCTCCACCGGTGGGATGCACATCAGACCTTTGACCGGCAGATCCATACCCAGACACTCCGCCACAAAGGCATCCGTCTCGGCAGGCAAGACGCCTGCCTTCTGATCTTCCTCGCCGGTGTTGACCTGAATGAAAAGCGCGGGGCAGTGACCGTCTTCCTGCGCGATGCGTGCAATGGCCTTGGCAAGTTTGGGTCGGTCAACAGAGTGAATTGCGTCAAACAACCCCATGGCTGACCGCGTCTTGTTGGATTGCAAAGGGCCAATCAGATGCAGATCGACGCCGGGAAAGCGGTCCTTGAAGTCAGGCCATTTGCCAGCGGCTTCCTGAACCTTGTTTTCACCAAAGCAGCGGTGTCCTTCTTCAAGCACCGCCTCCACGCGGGCCAAAGGTTGCACTTTGCTCACCGCAATCAGCTTAACGGAGCCTGATGGTCGGCCCGCCTTCTGCTCAGCGGCAGCGATACGCTTTTTGATGTCTTGCAGACCCATGCGCTCTCCCTCGATTCACGCTGCGGGATAACATCTGGTCTGCGCAAAAGAAAAGGGGCGGGCCAAAGGCCCACCCCAAATCGGTTCGATATGGATCAACTTAGAAGTTGAAGCGCACACCGAGGTCGACTGCTGTCTCATCACCCAGGCTACCGCCTGTGGAGATACCACCGCGCAGCGATGTACCGCCGCCCAGGTCGTGGTTGAAGTCGATACCGAAGGATGTGTCATCCCACTGGTCAGCGTCAGCAACATATGCTTCGATGTTTGTCGCTGCACCAACGTCAACACGGCCTGCCAGAACGACGTGGTCGCCTGCTGTGCCGTTGTCTGCGTATGCCAGTGTCACGTCAACTGGACCGAAGGAACCGCCAACAGAAGCAGCGAACTCTGTGTCCGCATCGCTGTCGGAGTCCTGGCCACCGATTGCGAATGTCCAGCCGTTCCATGTGTACGCGATGTGTGCTGCGATACGGTCGTTTGTGTCGGAAGCAGAAACGTGTACGGAGAAGTCGCCTGCGGAGTACAGAACTTCAACACCGTTGGAACCGTCGGAACCCAGACCACCGGAGGAGTATGCGTCGCCGCGGAAGTTGTACGCGGTGTAGTCATAGTTGTGGCCGGTCAGACCGATGTCGATGGGGTACATGCCAGGCATGAATTCCAGAGCACCGAAGATGTTACCAACACCGACTTCCAGGCCGCCGGAACGTGCGAAGTAACGAACACCGTTGAACTGTGCGCGTGTACCGTTTGCTGCGTCGCGCTCTTCGCCTTCAAGACGGATACGAGCACCGAATGTAACGCCAGCATCGGACTCAGCTGTTGCGTCGATCTGCAGACGGAAACGGGACGTGATGTTTGTCTCGTCTTCGCCGGTGTCATTTGTGATGTGGATGATACCGAAGCGACCATAGCCGCCAAAGGTAACGTCTGCTGCTGCAACGCCGGCGGTCGCGACCAGTGCCGTTGTAGCGAAGAGAACTTTTTTCATGAGTTTTCCCTCGGTTTGAATTCACATGCCCAGACCGGGGAATCCGGAAAGGGTACGAGTGGTGTTTGCATCCAATGCCCCCGCCTTTGCAAGAAGTGCCGCCGCCGCGATCTTATTGGCCCGCTCAATGGTGCAGCTTTGCCACAGTTTTACCATGGGCCCGTCGCAGTCCCGCGTGCAAAGGGTGTAGAGCCGCGGGATTGATCACAGAATCGCCTTAATACATATGCCTTGCCCAGGCAGCACAGCTTGTTTAGACCAATGCCTAAACAGGCAGAGGAACGCAGGAATGGTCCGTCAAAGCACGTTGAGAATCGGTTTAGCCATCGTGGTTTTGAGCTTGCTTGGAGCCTGCGGCGCCCTGCGCAGCCTTGGCAGTCTGGGCAGCGAGGCCACTGAGCGTCCCGATACCTATACCAACGCCAATAACCCGTCGAACATCGAAACCGATCCCAACAATACCATCTGGTCGATCTTCAGGGCCAATCGCAGCGAAAACACCGTATCGGTCAACAAATACCTCTGGTCGGCCTCTCTTGAAGTGCTCAACTTCCTGCCGGTGCAGTCTGTCGATCCCTTTACCGGTGTGATTGTAACGGGTTACGGAACACCTCCTGGCGGCGGCCGCTCTTACCGGGCCACCGTTTTGATCGATGATCCGGCACTTGATGCGCGGTCGCTCAACGTGGCGCTCCAGACCCGCGGGGGCCGTGCGGTCAACCGCGCTACGGCCCGCGCCGTGGAAGACGCGATTCTGAGCCGCGCACGCGAACTACGCATCGCCGACAACAGATTCTGAGCCCGCTCACCTCACAACCTCTTTCACGCCGGGCCCTGTCGCAGTAACAGCCCGGCGTTTTCAATTCTCAAAGGTCCGATCCGATGTCCCGATACACTCCAGCTGAAATCGAAGCCCGCTGGCAAAAAGCCTGGGAAGAAAACGAAACCTTCAAAGCCGTCCGTGATGAGAGCAAACCCAAGTACTACGTGCTTGAGATGTTCCCCTATCCCTCGGGGCGCATCCACATCGGCCACGTGCGCAACTACACGATGGGCGACGTGA
>CAYUSM010000264.1:0-4742 GCA_964447345.1 uncultured Sulfitobacter sp.
TCATGGCAAATCACACATGCAATATCAGAGCTGCAACATCGGATATGCACACTCAGAAACGCCAAGACGGCCATTCAAAATCGGAAATCTAATATCACACATCATGCTTCAGACATGCATCATACCACATCAGCTATCATTTATGGCAAATGCAACATGCAGCATCAGTTATCCTTGATGCAACATCCTCTCTGGCATATACCGTATCCAAAATCATAAAGAAGACCCTTGAGGATGCAGGATCATGCCCAACGAGCAGTTGAAGGTCATCGCGATCATGACGCGAAAAGGCGGTGCGGGAAAGACAGCGCTCGCACGCGCCTTGATGAGCGCCATCATCGCTGACGGAAAACGGTGCATCGCCATCGATGCCGACCCGCAGCAAGCGCTCTTCCGCTGGTGGGAGAGCGTCACTACCGAAAACCCAGAAGTCGCGTCGACGGCCCCAGGGCTTCGGGTCCTAGGCATCGAAAGTCCCTCCGACCTCGAAGCAATCATCGACGACGCTTATGAAAACGACACGGCCGACTTCGTGATCATCGACACAATGGGGGCCGGGGGGCAATGGGCCGACGAACTGGCCGTCCACAGCGATCACATCGTTTTGCCGATGATGCTGTCGGACACCGACATGCGGATCGCCACCGACACCTACAATTGGTACCAGGGCCTCTTTGAGCGCGCCGAAGACCCCTCAGTCCTCCCGAAGCTCACGGTCGTGCTCTCCCGCGTCGACAAGAACCCCTCGAACGCCATGCGCGCCATGGCACGTGAAGCCAATGCAAAGTTCCCGGTCATCGAAGAGCTCTTCATGGATCGCAAGCAACATGCCGATGTCGATCGCGAGGGTCTCTTCCATCAGATATCGAAATGGCGAACCGAAGACCCGAACCCGCTGATGCGCACCCATGCCCGCCTTTACGATGAGGCGCTCGATGAGGCGCGCGAAATCCTCTCACTGGTGCTGGAGGCTGAATAATGGCGCGCAAGAAAATCACCTCACTCCTCGGCGACGACCCGGTCTACAGCAAGCAGTTCGGAGACAAGCCGAAACCCACCGAACCCGCTCCCAAACCGGAACCAGCTCAGGAGACGAAGCCTGCACCTGAACCCACCGCTGACCCAAAGCCCGTTGCGGAAGAGCAGGCCCCGACCCCAGAGCCGCCAGTCAAACCGGCAAGCGCTGCAGCAAAGACAAAACCGGAGAAAAAGCCTGCGCCTAAACCAAAGGCACCGAAGAAACCTGAGACCCGCGCCGTGCATGTCCGCGCCGCCCCAAAGAAGGACCATGGCCCCGGATTGGACGCTCTCGAAGCCGCCGGCCTGCCAGCCTCGGATGTTGTGCGCCTTGCCGGCAAGCGCGCCATCGACAAGTTCGAACTCAAACCGAAATACGTGGCCCCGGATGACGCCGAGCGTCTTCCGAGCAATATGAGCTTTCGGACCATGAAGACACTCGACGCCCAGGTCCTCGACAAGTTGCGGGATCAGGCCGACCCGCTCCGCCTGCGCTCGGACGCAGCCGTGATCCAGGGCCAGTTGGAACCTGTGTTCTGGTCAGAACTCACAAGCCTCATCAAGGAACTGCGCAAGCAGTATTCCTGAAGGCGCGGCATCGCCGCGCCGCGATTTTTGTCTTGAGGGGGAAGGAGTTTCGGCTTCCTTCCCCCTGAAACAAAATAGACAAGACCGTGTTGTCGGCTGCGCCTCCGCCCGCACCACTCTTGTCGATTTGGTTTCACCCCCATCCTCTCAAGCTCCGCGCATACTCGCGGGTAAGCAGCAGCTTACCCTGTCACGATTTGTGATGCGGGGAAGGAAAACACTGCGGGTGCAACCAACCTCAAGAGACAGCGATGCCGGACAGCAGAAGATCTGAAGCGCAGCCCATCAAGAAGATCATCGATCAGGAGACAGGCGCACATGTCGGCTGGCTCTATGAATGGAATACCGGCGACTTCGAGCCAATGTGGTGCGACGGCCCGAAACTCAATGTGCGATACGAGGACATACCGCCAGAAGATATGCCAAACGGGTAGGAAGGTCGCCCAGAGGGCTCGGCGCGTAGCGCCAGGCGGGGCAGGGGGCGGAAACGCTGCCCCCTGCCGCGTCACCTCAAATGGCAAGCGCCGGAAAGGGGGTAGGGGGCCGCCTATGCAGCCTGCCCGTACCTTTCAACTTCCGCGTTGATAAAATCCACCGCTTTCTGCGCCTCGGCAGCGGCCTTGAAGATCAGCCCTTTGTCCGATCTGAGCGCTTGCAACCATCCTTCGATATAAGCGGCGCTTTGATCGAAGGCAGGCGCGACCCCCAGTTGAACAGCCAGAAAACACGCGCCGATCTCCGCAACCAGTTCCTCGAACGCGTATCCGGCGCGGTCCTCGAACCGTTTGATCCGGTCGAGCCGTGTCGCGCTCCCGGTCCAGTGAACGGTCTCATGTCCCAAAGTCCCGTAATACCCGCTCGCATCGAAGAAGGTGCCAATCGGGGGCATGTGAATATGGTCCGGACCCGGCGCATAGTAAGCCCTCGGCGTCTCGCTCGTGATGACCGTCGCGCCCGTCGCGGCAAAGAATGCGTCCAGTTCAGCTACCGGTTCGGTGCCAAGATCGCAGGGCGGGGCAGGGCGGACATAGTACTCCTCGGGCAAACCCTCGATCTGATCGGCATTGAAGACGCTGTTGCACTTGGCGTAGCGGCTGGTTTGCGGTTCCACCTCCCCGTCGATCTCTTTCTCGAAGGTTCCATAGAAAACCGACCGCGTGGCCTTCTCGCCTTTGCGCACGCACGCCCCAAGCGCGAGGGCTTGCCGATAGGTCATCCACCGGGCCGACGCATAGCCTTTGATGTGAGACGTGGCCCAGAGCATCAGGACATTCACCCCCCGATAGGCGGTGCCATCATGTCGCAAGGGCAGGGCAGCCCCGGTGGCGTCCCCGGTCCACGGTTTCCGCCACGGCGGCGTTCCCTTCTCGATCTCGGAAATGATCGTGTCCGTCACATGCTGTTTGATGTCGATCTTGGCCATGTCTCTCGCTCCTCATCCTGAATGCGGGTTTCAGGCACCGCGCCTGTCGCGGCTGTCCTGCAAACCTGCTCACGGCGAGTGCGGAGGGGGCGAGACCAGATCGAAAGTGGGGAGGGGGATCGCCCGGCATCGCAGCGCGGCAGAGCCGTGACCGATGTTGGGGAGACCCCATTTTGGTGTCTGGTCCGAGGGGGAGGCCGCGCCTCCCCCTGAAACAGAATTAACTTAAAGGATTCGAAGAGGATCTTCGGTCCCACAGTTGGGCAGTAAATCAGTCTTACAAACGCGATTTGAGGCGGCGCACAAAATCCATTCGTTCGTGCAAAACGGCAATAACAACGGGACGGTCGCCCGCGATCCAAGCGATGTAGTGGTGTTCGCATCGATGGATGTGCAGGTCCGACGGCAACTCTTGGAAAGACTTGGAGAGCGCACGCCCTACAGCAATTGCTTCACAACACCGTTTGATCCGGTCGAGATATGTGTCGGCTTGAGCCGCGCCCCATGTCTCGTGCGTGTAGTGCCAGATACCTCGGAGATCCTCTTCCGCGGCGTGCGTGAGATCGTAGTGTGCCATCCGGGACTACTGCCCGGCCTGCGCCCGCGCCTCGCGCTTGATGTCATCAATGGACTTGTCAGAGAGCTCACCCCTGCGCGCCTGCTCAATCCGCGGCTGAAGAAAATTTGCCAGCGCTGCGAAGGCTTCGCCCTCGGTCATTCCCTCCAAGGCTGGCGCATCGTCAAGGGTACGCGCCAGGACATAATCCTTGATGCTCTGACCTTTGAGCGCTGCAATGGCTTTGAGCTTCTGATGCTCTTCCGGGGTGATGTCGATTGAGAGACGTGGCATGGGCTCAACATAGATCCTCCTGACCCACAAAACAACATTTGTTGTAAGACAGGCGTCGATCTGAGATTACGCGGCAGCGCGCTCCATCGACTTCTTCACTGCAAGCGTGAGATTGTCGAAGTCCTCGGCGGCCATGGTCACACCGTATTCGGTCCCGCCATCCTGGTTTTCCCATTGCGACTGTCGAAGTGTCCCACGGGCATTCACCAGATCGCCGGGTGCAACATTCTCGAGCGCCCATTTCATCACGTTGGGATTGAAGATCGTCACCTCATTCCAGTAGGGATTGGCCTGGAAGTCGCCCCGATCGTCCTTGCGCCCGTACTCGGCAGCGATTGTGATCCGCACGGTCTTGCCAACTTCCTTGACCTTGCCGACGCGACCGAGAATCTGAAATTCTGCAAATGTGCGCATGACTGTCTCCGCTATTCTATGTCATGACCAGTCCGAGGCCATGGCGCGAACAATATTATAATATTGCTAAATCCGCAATCCTGCGGCTTCCGCCAAAGCGGAACTTCGCCAGTGAAAGAACAGTGTCAGTTACGCAGGACAAACTTGCGACCTGACGCCAAGAAACAACGGTCCGCCCTGGGGTCTCAGTGCTCACGTTCGCAAAGGTCGTGGTCAGCCAAAGACGCAAGCACATAGCAGTCTTCGGACACTCCGTCGCCTTCACAGCCCTTGGAGATTCGCACCAGTTCTTTCTCAAGAGCGCGGAGGCGTTTGATCTTTGCTCGGACATCCGAAAGCTGGGAAGAAGCGATGTCGGTGGCCTCAGCACATGACCGATCCGGGTGTCCCTGTAGTTCGATCAAGGCAGCAATCGCCTCAATCGAGAAGCCGAGATCACGGGCATGCTTG
>CAYUSM010000265.1:0-4722 GCA_964447345.1 uncultured Sulfitobacter sp.
GTGATCTGGGTGCACCTATGCTCAGACCTCAACTCAATGAATGTTCAGCGACGGTCTACATGGCTCTCGTTTCAGGCTGAGAGTGATGTATGTTTGGGGATGCAAGAGCATCTGAGTAGGGCGCACAACAGCGGAAACTTCGAAGCCTGATATTCTCAAACCGGTAAGAATCTTAGTTGTTCGATGTCGAAACACTCTCGATGTTTCTGACTGTATTCGCCGTGCCGCTGATCGCGTTCAGCGTCTTCGTCCATTGCCTGAACGGAGCTTCGGTCACATAAACCGTATCGCCGTCCTCGATGAAGAAATTTCTGGCGAAGAAGAGCCCGCTCGGTTCGGTCAGGTTGAGCAGATAGATCAATCTCTGTTCCGTTGTGAAATCGCTCCGGCCAAGGACAGTGTTGGCGATCTCTGGCGTTTCATCGCGTATCACGAATATGCCTGTGGGGTCTGCCGAAGACTCACTGAGGCCACCGACCTGTGCAATGGCTTCAAGCGCCGAGAGATTTTTCTTCCGGAAGGGGACAATGCCTTGCGTCCCGGTGGCCCCGAGGGCGATGAACGTCTGAGTATCCCGCTCCACGATCACACGATCGCCAGGGCGCAAGGCGATATCATATCTTGGGTTGTCATAAATTTCGTCGTAGCGCATTTCGGCACGGTGTTGCCCGCGGAGGACGATGACGTTGATCAGTTCCGGGTCTCCGGTAACGCCGCCAGCCGCCGCCAGCATGCCGATGAGCCGCAGGTTGGAGCGTCCAAGGGGGAAGGCCCCCTGGCCTGCGATGCCATTGCCAACGATGGATACCGTACCACCGTCACCGGCGGCGCGTTGCACCACGACCTGTGGCTGGGGTGTCTTGTCGGCCAGCCGTTCGGTGATGATCTGCCGCATGCGTTCGGGCGTATTGCCCGCCGCGCGGACACGCCCCGCATAGGGGATGAAGATAAAGCCGGCATCGTCGACCTGAATTGCTCCGAGAGACGCTGCCGCGCTGCCGCTTGAGAAGAGGCCGTCATCGACATTTTCATAGACTGTGAAACCAAGCGTATCGCCTGGTCGTATGACGCTAGGTGTCACAGGTCCCTGGTTGATGAATGCCGCTGGGAAGACCGTCTCGGGCGCGGGCGGAATCGCACGGGTTATGGCTTCATCAACGGCCACGACATAGGCGTTGACACTTTGGTCTTCGACGGAGCTGAAAATCTCGGATTTGTTTGGCCCGGAGCGCGGCAATCCACAGGCTGTCAGCGTTGCCATCAGCACAACAAGGACTGCCCCCTTTGTCACATGGCGGTGTGTTATTCTCATGCTTTGGCTTCCACTGCGACTGACGACTGCTCGTAAGGGAGGAAGCAGGTGCCTAGAACGCGTCCTCCACCTTCTTTAGTGCAGATCATGACTCCATGGACAATCGTGCGCGTCAAAGTTTTTCCGCGTTGTTGCATAGAATAATCAGATCAAAAAGAACGGGGATAGGGTTTGGGTCTACGGACATATCCCGACCGGATGCCCCGGGGTGAAGCATTCGGCGTCCGCCATGGCTCGGCGAATGCCTCACTTACCTCAAGCGGGGCGCTTTGGTTACTCCGCAGCCCATCTGACATCTTCCAGTGCACGGCGTGCAGCAGCCACCCGTTTAAAATCGGCATCTTGCACATATGCGCCATGCCATTGTGGTGCCGCAGGCTCAAAGCCATGGCGATGCGCCATCTCGGCCACGCGGTCGGCATCTTCGAGGCTCAGGTCGCGTCCAAGGCTATAATCTTTCGTCTCGCCTTCGAGAGCCAAGAGCATCGTCTCACCAAGGCAGCCCCAGCAAAGATCATCGGGCAGGTTCTGGAAGGGCCCAAGCTGGACGGGGAAGGGCGGTTTGACCAGACCACCGTCGAATACAAGCACGCCCGTGTCCGACAGATCGGTAGGGGCTACATTTGCAGGGCGCGCCACATCACAGACGACAGTGCCCGGACGCATCTTCCTGGGATCCACCAGCGCGACATCTGCATTTGTGGCCACAAGCACGATATCCGCAGTCGCCAGCGCATCGTCAAGATTGGTTGTTACGGCAATGGGGGCGGTCAGGCCGGCACGGTGACATGCCTTTGTCAGATCCTCGATCCCGACAGCTTCCTTATCAAAAGTGCTGCGCGGCAGAAAATCCTGCACAGTATGGCCCAAGTTGCCAACGGATGCTGGCAGGGCTTCTGCGGTCAATGTCTGGACAACCTCATTGGCCACCCGCTCAAGCATGCGCGGGGCATGCGGGTTCTGTGCATTGCCGACAAGGGTCAATTGTCCGGCCCAACGTGAGATCATCAGACTGGCAAGCCGACCAATGGCGCCGGTCGCGCCAACCACCACGACATGGGCGCGATTTGTATCAATCTCAGCCTTCTCGGCTGCCTCGTGGAGCGCTGTCACGGCGGCCACGGTTGTCAGTGTGTTGCCACTTGTTGCGGCCACCCCACGGCCTGCCACGGCCGCACCGCCATTGGTGACGATCGACGTGAAGGCCCCAAGGCCCAGGCGACTCGCTCCAAATTCAACGGCCATATCGGTACAGGCGAGGATCGTTTCGCGCGCAGCGCGGCGGCCTTTCCCGACCATATCCTTGGGCAGAAGCGGCACCGACATGATCATGCCTTCTGCTTTCGCACCGGTTTTGGATGTGCCGCCTTTGACCGGCCAGGCATAGCCCGGGCCCACCTGCTTGACCCATTGCAGGAACGCGCCGCGCTCTTCCTCGCTGAAATGGGCAAAGGAGGGGTCAGACCGCAGAAGATCGTCTTCTTCGGTGTAATGGATGGTGAAACAGAAGCGCCCCGGTGTCGCCTCGGGCACGCCGCGTGCCGGGCCCTGCTGCGGCAGGGATGGGACCACCTCTGCCAAGTGATCCACGCGCTCTGGTGTGATGAGATGCGCAATGAGCGCGCGGTAATCGCCGGTATCAAGGATTTCGCAAACACCTGTTAGTGCGGCAATGCATCTGTCAATTTCTGCCTTGCCAGCGACAAGCGGCGGCTGCAGGCGCATCACCTGCGCATTGTTGAAGACAGGGGCTGTCAGGACGCCCTCTACATTGAACAGATACGAACTCAGAAGCCCAATGAACCCGCCGTTGAGACCACAGAACGCCATGGAAGCGGAATCGCCACGCTCAAAGATTGGCTGGAATTTGAGACCCTGCATGTAGCCTCGCCCGCGCACTCCGCTCACCACATCGGGGAAACGGGCTTTGAGCGTTTCCAGTTGATCACGGAAATAGGCACCATTTTCGGCCACGCGTTTGATAAAGGCGCGGTCGTCTTTCAGCAGCACATCGAGTGCCGCAGAGGCGGCTGCAGAGGCCAGATTGCTGTTGGCAAAGGTCGAGCTGTGCAACGTGCCAAACCGGTCATCCCAGGCCTCGGGGCGGATGACAACTGCCGATATCGGCATCAAGCCACCGCCCAGAGCCTTGCCGAGAAGCAGCATATCGGGCGCTGCTGCACAATCCTCACATGCAAAGAGCTTACCAGTGCGGCCAAGGCCCGTCTGGATTTCATCAATGATGCTCAATACGCCGTATTGACGGCAAAGCGTGATGACACCGTCGAGATAGCCTTCCTCGATGGGGCAAACGACGCCGCCTTCGCCTTGGATTGGCTCCACGATGAATGCGGCAATGTGCTCGGCATTGGCCTCGAACTCGGCCTCGAGGGCTGCCAGATCGCCAAATGCGACATAGTGGAAACCCGCAGCGGGGCCACCAAAATCCTTTTGATACATGGGTTTGCCCGTCGCAGACAGGGCCCCCATGGTTTTGCCGTGGAAACTGTTATGGGTCGACAGGATGGCATCCTTGCCAGTGCGCGCGCGTGCGAGCTTGATTGCCGCCTCAACCGCTTCGGCACCGGAATTGGCAAACATCACGACATCAAGATCATGGGGCGCAATCCCGGCCAGTTTTTCTGCCAGCTTCTCGGTCTCAAGCGCCCGTAAAGGCTGCACCATGGCAGGCCGCATCGTGCTGTGTTGCGCGTGCATCGCATTCCAGATGTCGGCAGGGTTATGGCCGAAGGGCAGGGCGCCGTATTGTGACAAGAAGTCGAGATACTCGCGCCCATTGGCGTCGATCAGTTTGCAACCGTCACCATGGACCAGTTCTGCATCCAGCCCGAAGGTCTCTAGCAGCCGCGCCCTTGCGGGGTTCAAACCAAACATCACTGCTCTCCCATCTTCTCACTTCACTTCCACAGCCTCTAAACATCGGAAAAAAAAGTGTTAACAATAGGACATACCCGCGGCAGCCACAGGACAGATTAGCGGCAAAACCTTGGCCGTGCTGCACATCAAGTAATTGAATTTATTATAAATTTTTATTTTTATTGCCTGCTTATCTTATGCGCATCGCACCCAGAAGACCTTCTGTCAATGCATGGCGCGTGCTTTCCTGAGCACAGTGACTTCAAGACACACACACAGCGAAAATTCGCCTATGGGATATGCCAAAACCAGCGAAAAACTACCTTTTGAGCGACATATTCGAGGCGAAACGTGAGCTCGTCTGATTGGTGACGAGGCAGACATTCTTCAGATCGCGATTGCCCCCTCGGTTCTATAACCCCACGCCTTTTGCGGTAGTGTATGATCTCTAAAGTGGTATGTTCCTCCCGGTTGATCCCCGCGAGAGCACTGTCATTGCGCATACTGCTCAACTTCTTACGTATGATTTCCCG
>CAYUSM010000266.1:0-4718 GCA_964447345.1 uncultured Sulfitobacter sp.
CGCGATTTTGCGACGCCTCTGACGCGGATCGGAAACTTTGCCCATGTTCACTGTCGTGCTGCTGACATCGCCTGAAACCAAGGGGTTGGAGCCTGCGCTGGTCGAAAGCCTGCGCAATGCCTGGGGTGGCGGGGACGCGGTGTGGCTATCACCAGATGAAGCAGCGGAGTTTTCGGTGGGGGAGGTGCCGGGCAACCTTTGGGAGGTCTGGGAGAGTTGTCAGGGGATGCAGGTTGATCTGGTGATGGTGCCGACGGAAGGGCGGCGCAAGCGGATGCTGCTGGCGGATATGGACAGCACGATGATCCAGCAGGAGTGCATTGACGAGCTGGCCGATGAGGCGGGCGTGGGCGCGCGTGTCAAGGACATCACGGCGCGGGCCATGAACGGAGAGCTGGACTTTGAGGGCGCGCTGCGCGAGCGGGTTGGGCTGCTGAAAGGTCTGGACGCGGGCGTGATAGATAAAGTGCTGGCGGAGCGGATCACGATGATGCCGGGCGGCAAGTCGCTGGTGGCGACGATGAAGGCACACGGAGGACATGCCGCGCTGGTATCCGGTGGATTTACGGCTTTCACGGCCAAGGTCGCTGAAGTGTTGGGGTTTGATGAGAACCGGGCGAACACGTTGATTGTGCAGGACGGGGTGCTGACCGGGGAGGTCGGCATGCCGATCCTGGGGAAACAGGCAAAGGTTGATGCGTTGGAGCAGATCACCGGCCGGTTGGGGATCGAAGAGGCGGATGTGATTGCCGTGGGCGACGGGGCCAATGATCTGGGCATGTTGACGCGCGCGGGGCTGGGCGTGGCTTTGCACGCCAAGCCAACCGTTGCCGCGCAATGTGATGTGCGGATCAATTTCGGCGATTTGACATCGCTGCTCTATGTGCAGGGCTATGCACAGGCGGATTTTGTCCGGTAGGCTCGCAGGCTAATAATTAACGCTTTACTTAATTAACAAATTTGTTAATCTTTTGGTCATGCAAAACATGGCCCGCACCTTTTCCGCTCTTTCAGACCCGACCCGCCTGAGTGTGGTCGAAAAGCTGATGCAGCGTGGTGAACTTCCCGTGGCGGAGTTGTTGAGCGATGCAGAGATGTCCGCCCCGGCCGTTTCGCGGCACCTGAAGGTGCTGCGGGAGGCGGGGGTGGTGACGCAGCGCGCCGAAGGGACCAAGCGGTATTACCGCGTCGCCCCTGAATCGATGCGCGCCATTGCAGATTGGACGGCGTTTCACCGCAGGTTTTGGGAAGCGAGCCTCGACCGCCTGGACGCGGTACTGGCAGAGGAAGGGACAAGCGACGATGAGTGACATTCGGCTGGAACGTGAATTTGCGGTCACCCCGGAGCGCCTGTTCGAAGTGATCAGCACACGTGCGGACCTGGTCCGGTGGTGGGGGCATGACGGCTGGACCTTTTCGGACGAAAACATCGATTTCAGCAAGACCGGCCCCTGGTTTGCAGACATGCGCAGCGATGAAGGCAACCGCTACAAGATGTCAGGGCAGGTCACACTTGTGCGCCCGCCTCATGCCATTGGATTCACCTGGGCCTGGCACGATGAGGACGACAACCGTGGCCATGAAAGCCATGTGACCTTCACCGTCAAGGAAAGCGGTGTCGGGGCGCAGCTGGTCATTGATCATCGCGAACTTGCCACGGACGATATTGCCGCGCAGCACGCCAAAGGCTGGGCCGGACCCATGGGCCGCCTGTCACGGCTGCTGCATGGCGAAGAGATGTAACAGGAGGAGAGAAAAGATGCCCGATTTCATGTTAGCCTACCACGGTGGCAAAGCGCCCGACACGCCCGAAGAGGGTGCCAAGGTCATGGCAGCCTGGGAGGCCTGGTACAAGGACCTCGGCGAGGCGGTGGTTCACCCTGGCAATCCAGTCGGCATGTCCAAGACCGTCAGCGCCGGTGGCGTGGCGGATGATGGGGGTGCAAACCCGCTCTCCGGTTTCACGATCCTCAAAGCCGATGACATCGACGCCGCCTGCAAGATGGCGGCGGCCTGTCCCATGGTCGCTGACGGCAGCGGCACGGCCGAGGTGGCACCCATCATCGAGATGTAGGCAAGATGGCGGTGCGCACTTGTGATGCGCATCGCTGTCCGTCTGACGCGCGGCATGCTTGAGCGGAAGGGCGCGCTGGCTTAGTTTCGTGAGGCCACCTGATCACAACGGTCAGACCTCCCGAAAGGAATCTGCGCATGATTGCCTATGTCACCATTGGTGCCAACGACATCGGTCTTGCCAAGCGGTTTTACACTGCGTTTCTACCAGCGCTTGGCTATGACCTGACAGACGCGCCAGATGGTGTGAGCTGTGTTCTGCCGGTGGAACCGGGTCATGCGCCCGTGCAACCTGATCTATACATCAAGACACCTTTCGACGGGCGCGCGGCCTCGGTCGGGAATGGGGTCATGATTGCCTTTCAGGCCCAAAACCAGCAGCAGGTGCGGGACCTGCATGCCGCCGCAGTTGCGGCTGGTGGGGCGGACGAGGGCAAGCCTGGCTTTCGTGAAGCCTACAGCGCCAACTTCTATGTCAGCTATCTGCGCGATCCACAGGGGAACAAGATTGCCCTGTTCTCCAGCAATCCGGATGAACCGGGGCGAGACGGGTAACAACCTTGGCAGGTTTTCGCTGCGGTAGATTGGATGGTCGTTGTGGTGCGCGCCATTAGAAACTAGCTGAACCGTGAGTGGTTAGAGATTTTCTCATAGGGTTGGACTCTTGAACGTAAACAGTATTCCCGCAGCCATCCGGATCGCGGTCAGCGTCTTCTGTCTTGCTGTCTGTCTGCCGATCAGTGCGGTCGCCAATCCCCTATGGGGCGTCATTCAAGGTATTGAGCGCGATTTGGGAGCGCGCGTGGGGTTTTACATGCGCGATCTGGAGACGGGTGAGGTGATCGCATACGCAGCAGATGACCGATTTCCATTGAACAGTACCTTCAAACTGCTGGCATGCGGTGCTCTTCTCAGCCGCGTTGAAAGTGGCGAGGCTGATCTAGCCGACACTGCCCGCCTGCAAGACTATGACATCGCAAGCTATTCACCCGCGATTGAGGCCCATATCAAAGCTGGTCATGAAAACGTGTCTTTTGGCGATGCTTGCGCGATGATGCTGTCGGTCAGCGACAATACGGCCGCAAATATTGTTCTGACTGAGATTGGTGGCCCATCAGGCCTGACGGATTTTTTGCGATCCTCAGGCGATCAAGTCACCCGGTTGGACCGATGGGAACCGGAGCTGAATGCGGCTGTGCCGGGTGACCTACGAGATACCACCACACCGCGCGCAATAGCGCAGTCCGTTCAACGGTTGATCCTGGGGGATGTTTTGTCACCGAACTCCCGCGTGACCCTTCGGGCGTGGCTTGCCCGGCACAGCGTGGCTGATGCGATGTTCCGGGCGGCCCTGCCACCGGACTGGTCGATTGATGACCGCACAGGTGCTGGCGGTTATGGGTCAAGGTCGATTGTCGCGGTGATCTATCCGCCGAACAGGGCGCCAATCCTGGCCTCGCTCTTTATCACGGAAACCGAGGCCAGTTTTGACAGGCGCAATGCGGCTGCGGCCAAGGTCGGTGAGGCCATCGTTTCGCATGTCACCAACCAGTAAGCGCGCAACTGCGTATTCAGAGGCAGACCAGACCCGCTAGTCCATTATCGCAGCGCGGGCGCTGGCTTCAGTGTCCCCGTCACGATGCCGCGCCGATTGGTGATTGGCGCGTTCATCCGTTTCAGGGTTGCGGGATGGTCGGCGTCCAGTGCCCCAAGGCGGACCAGCAGCGCCGCGATGGCGCATTCGGCGGCGCGGGTTGTGCCGCAAGCGGCTTTGAGCGCAATACCCAGTCGTTGTTCGGGCAGAATCGCGATGAAAAAACCTTCGGCGCCGGTTTTGAGGGCGACCTTACTTTCCATGGCGCGCATCAATTCGGTGCAGGCGCGGCCTTCACCGGCGACCAGATCGGGATGCAGACGCATCGCCTCATGCAGCCGGCCCTCTGGCGAGCCGTCCTTTGCAGCGGCGAAATGGGCCATCGCACGGGCCATGCCGTGAAGTGTGGTTGCAAAGTTCGGGGCAGAACAACCGTCGATGCCGTGGCCGGGAGAAGTCTCCTGCGTCACCGTCTCAAATACGTCAAGGCAGGCCTGCTGTACCGGGTGATCCGGGGCGACGTATTCCGGGCCCGCGCCAAGGTGCTTGGCGAGGGTGAGAAAACCTGCGTGTTTGCCGGAGCAGTTGTTGTGGACCTGACAGGGTTCCGCCTCCGCCCGGATCAGTGCGTCGCGCGCGGGACGGTCGTCAGGTTCCTGCGGGCCACAGCGGAAATCATCGTCATTCAGCCCCAGCGTTTCCATCCATTTGTTCACGCGATCGGTGTGGATGGCGGCCCCGTTGTGAGAGGCGCATGCCAGCGCCAAGTGTTCGGTCGTCAGCCCGTGCGCATCTGCGGCGCCGGAAGTGATCAACGGCAGCGCCTGGATCATTTTTGAAGATGACCGGGGCAGAACAATTTCCTCAGGATTCCCCCAGGCCTCGACGATCTGACCGGTGTCATCGCAGATTACCGCATGACCTGAATGAATGCTTTCCAGAAACGGACCGCGCCAGATTTCAGCGAAGGGGGCCGCCTGCGTCATAATTCACCTTTGGTTTGCGCGAAAACCTGCCAATCAGGGTTTCGTTGGTCGCCTGTTTGGCGTTA
>CAYUSM010000267.1:0-4703 GCA_964447345.1 uncultured Sulfitobacter sp.
GTCGAGGCATGCGCACGGTGCGCTGCAGAAAAGGCGTCGTTGCAAAAGACATCGCCAAGTGCGGCAAGACGCGCGGCAAAAGCCTTGTCGTTCGCTTCTTCACCGGGATGAAAACGGATGTTCTCCAGCAAGATGACGTCTGCTGCGAGGGCTTCTTCGGAGAGGTTTTCGGCCCCTTCAAGGGTCTCCACCAGCGCGACACTCAGCCCTAGCGCCTTTTCCAGCGCGGGCAGGACCTGTGCCAGGCTCATATCAAGGTTCACCTTGCCCTTGGGCCGACCGAAGTGCGCCAGCAAAATAGGCCTGCCGCCCTTTGCACGGATGTCCTTTACGGTCGGCACGATCCGCTCGATCCGCGTGGCATCGGTGACGCGGCCATCTTCCACCGGCACGTTGATGTCCACCCGCACCAACACACGCTTGCCGCCAAGCTCCATGTCGTCCAGCGTCTTCCAGCCCATGGTCTTCATCCTTTCGCGATCTGTCGCGCTCGTGTTTTGCCTTTCTGGCTGCAATGGTCAATGCACGTGCTTGGCAATTGCGGCCATCCCCCCTAGGTAGATGCAAATCAAGTTCAAAGGAGCACGGCATGGCCGAGATCAAAGACCCCGAAAACACGATCCTGATGGAGCTGAAGGGTGGCACCGTCACGATTGAGCTGCTGCCGGACGTGGCGCCTCAGCATGTCGCGCGCATGAAAGAACTCGCGCGCGCGGGCAAATACGACAATGTCTGCTTTCACCGAGTGATCGAAGGCTTCATGGCGCAGACGGGCGATGTGGAGCACGGCAATATGGAAGACGGCTTTAACCTGCGTATGGCGGGCACAGGCGGTTCTGATCTGGGCAACGTGCCTGCGGAGTTCTCCAAGGTGCCGCATGCACGCGGCTCGTTGGGTGCGGCGCGCTCCGCTAATCCGGACAGCGCAAACAGCCAGTTCTTTATCAACTTCAAGGACAACGATTTCCTGAACGGTCAGTACACCGTTTACGGTCAGGTCGTCGAAGGCATGGAGCATGTGGATGCCATCACGCGCGGCGAGCCGCCTGCCGAGCCGGACCGCATGATCAGCGTCAAGGTGGCCGCAGATGCGTAAGCTTGCCACAGCAAGCCTCATGGCGTCACTCATCGGATCGGCGGCATTTGCCACCGGCCTGCAGATTGAGGTGGCAGGAGAGGCCAACGGTACGATCACCATCGATCTGCTCGAAGATGTAGCACCCCAGCACGTTGAACGTATCACAACACTGGCTGAACAGGGCGCTTACGATGGCGTGGTGTTTCACCGCGTGATCGAAGGTTTCATGGCGCAGACTGGCGATGTGCAATTCGGCAAAGCTGGGGAAGACACCCGCCGCGCGGGCATGGGTGGCTCGGACATGCCGGATGTGCCAGCCGAATTCTCGGACATTCCCTTTGACAAAGGTGTTGTCGGCATGGCGCGGGCGCAAAACCCCAATTCCGCCAACAGCCAGTTCTTCATCATGTTCGATGAGGGGCACTTCCTGAACGGTCAGTACACTGTCGTTGGTAAGGTGACAGAAGGGCAGGACATTGTGGACAGCATCAAGCTGGGCACGGGGCCAAACGGGGCCGTTGTCGGCGACCCTGACGTCATGAAGACAGTCACCGTGACCGACTGAGACGCGATCAAGCTGGATCAACAATGCGTGGGCGTGCTGGATGGCGCGCCCACTTTGCGTCTAGGCTGCGCTTCATGTTGAAAAAGCTTCTGACCGTCTGTGCCCTGTCGCTTTGGGCCGTCTCTGCCACCGCTAGCCCTGAGTTCTGGCGGAGCGAATGGCCTGACACGGATTTCTCGAAAACCTCCATCAGTTCCTGGGTAGAGATCATGTCCGGCGGACCGCCCAAAGACGGGATTCCGGCAATCGACGCCCCGAAGTTTTTGCGCGCAAGTAACGAGCGTCGCATCGACGGGCGCGAACCTGTTATCACGGTTGAGATTGCCGGGGCCGAACCGCGGGCATATCCAATCCGTTACCTCACGTGGCATGAGATCGTAAACGACACAGTCGGCGGTGTGCCGGTTGCGGTGACCTTCTGCCCCCTGTGCAATTCCGGCATCACCTTTGACAGGCGCGTGCAGGGCAGGATGCTCAGCTTCGGCGTCTCCGGCAAACTGCGTAACTCCGACATGATCATGTATGACCGCGAGACCCAAAGCTGGTGGCAACAGGCCGAGGGGCGCGGGATTGTTGGTGACCTGACCGGCGTCAGCCTCAAGCAGCTGCCGACCTGGATGGAAAGCTGGGATGAGTTCCGCACCCGCAATCCGCAAGGGCTGGTCATGGCGGAACCCGCCTTCAACCGCGACTACGGGCGCAATCCGTACCGCAATTACGACAGCGCAACAAAACCGTTTCTCTACAGCGGCGCGCCTCCGCCACACGGTGTGCCCGCCCTTGCGCGTGTTGTTCGGGTCGGCGAGCGGGCATGGCCCTTGTCGCGACTGGCTGAGGTCGGAGAAGTCACAGAGGCAGGCGTCACTCTAAGCTGGCGGGCTGGTCAGGCCTCTGCCCTTGATACGGGCAAGATCGCGCGTGGCCGTGATGTGGGCAGCGTGCGCGTGCGTGACGCGCGGGGCAGGGACATCGCACATGACGTGATGTTTGCCTTTGCCTTCCATGCATTCTGGCCTGATGGCGCCTGGATGCTTGGTCGCTAACCCGTCGCCTCGATCTGCGGTGGTCTGCGCAGGAACAACACCGCGACCACGGCGCTGATCGCGCACAGACCGGCCGAAACATACGCCAAAGCTGCAAAGGCCTCGGTCATGGCTGCCGCATGGCCCGCCGTATCGCTTTCAATGCCAAAGCTCGCCGCGCCACCGGCCTTCATGTAAACCGCGCTGACCAAACCGCCGACAGCCGCGACGCCGACAAGGCTCGCGATCCGGCTGACTGCGTTGTTGATGCCCGACGCGATCCCGGACTGATCTTCTGGCGCGGCCCCCATCACCGCCGTAGACAGTGGGGCCACGACCAGGGACATGCCCAGGCCCACCACACACATCGAAGGCAGAATATGACCCCACAGGTTCTGCCCGTCCGCAAGAAGGCCCATAAAGAGATACCCCAGACCGGTAATCAAGCTGCCAGCGGTCAGCAAAGGGCCGGGACCGATCCTGTCGGCCAGAGCGCCCGCACGTGAGGAGAGAAGCGTGATGAACACCGCCATCGGAGCGAAGGTGGCGCTGACTGAAAGCTCGTCATCCCCCCAACCTGCAATGAACGTCATGGGCATAAAGAAAAACATGATCCCCAGCGCCCCATACAGCACGAAAGACAGAAAGTTGGCCGCCGAAAATGTCGCGCTGGAGAATAGGCGCAAGGGCATCATGGGGTGGCCGCTGCGGGCCTCGGCCCAAAGAAAGGCGGTGAGGAGTAGGGCTGCAGCCACGAACCAGAGTGTGGCGCGACCACCTTCGTGGCCCGCCTGCGTCAAACCCCATGCCAATGCAAGCAAACCAAAGGTCGCCAAGGTTGCGCCCGGCACGTCAAGTCGTGCGCTGGCTTTTGCCGGATCTGCACCAACCTTTGCCCAGATCATCCATATTGCCAAACCACCCAGCGGCAGGTTGATCGCAAAGATCCATCGCCAAACATCCGGCCCGCCAAAGGTCAGGACAACGCCGCCGATGATGGGGCCCAGTGCCGTTGTGAGTGAAGACGCGGCGGCCCAGATGCCAATGGCCCGGCCGCGTTCCTCTTTTGGATAGGCGCGGGAAATGATGGCAAGTGACCCTGGCACCATCACCGCCGCGCCGACGCCTTGTACCGCGCGCGCAGCGATCATCAGTTCGGGCGAGGGGGCCAAGGCACATAGCAAGGAGGCCACCACAAAGGCAGCAATCCCCCAGCCGAAGGCCCGCGCGAGACCAAATCGGTCCCCGACCGCGCCGCCCACAAGTATAAGGGCAGAGAGCGTGAGCATGTAGCCGTTGTGTATCCATTGCGCCTCGATCAACGACGCCCCGAGTGATGCGCGCATGGCAGGCAGCGCGATCGAGACAACAGTGCTGTCGATGAAACCAAGGGCAGAGGCAAGAATGGCCGATATCAGCACATAGATGCGTGCTTCCGGTCTGCAGAAGCCCTCAACAAAAACAGGCGCCGCAGGTTTCTGCGACGCCTGACGATCTGTCATCTGCCGGTTGCCTTATTCGGCTGCCGGGTTCGCCTTTGGCGCAGGTGCGGATTTCGCGCCCGGGTTCAGCGGGTCGTCCTGTCGCTGCACGGAACCTTCGAAATGTGCGCCGGATTCGATGGCGATGGTCTTGTGGATGATGTCGCCTTCCACACGGGCAGTAGAGGTCAGGCGGACCTTCAGGCCACGGACCCGGCCCACGATACGGCCATTGATGACCACGTCATCGGCAATCACTTCGCCTTTGATCGTCGCACTCTCGCCAATGGTCAGCAGGTGCGCACGGATGTCACCCTCAACTGTGCCTTCCACCTGAATGTCACCAGTTGTCTTCATGTTGCCGGTCACGTGCAGGTCTGCAGACAGCACGGAGGCAGGGGGCTTGGCCTTGGGCGCGCTGGCCTTGAATTCGCTTGGCTTGCTCTGGGCGGAGGCCTGAGGTGCAGGAGAGGCGGGAGCCGCTGGCTTGGACGCGCTCTCAGTGTCTTTGCTTGGGGCGGGATCGTTGATTTTGCTCTTAGAAAACATCGTTTGCT